>CAKOKN010000001.1 GCA_934091055.1 uncultured Bacilli bacterium
TAGCTATAGCTACTTTAAAGGATAATCCTATCAATGAACAAATTAGATGTAAGGAAATGATGGTAATTGGACCAAATGGAGAACAATTAGGTGTTAAGTCTAAACAAGATGCATTGACACTTGCAGGTTATGCTGGTTTTGATTTAGTTCTTATGAGTGATAATGGTAATATGCCAGTATGTAAAATAATGGACTACAATAAGTTTAAATATGAAAAGAAGAAAAAGACTAAAGAAGCTCAAAAGAAACAAAGAGAGACTATGGTGGAGACAAAAGAATTTAGACTTTCAGTTAATATTGATATTCACGACTTTAATACTAGAGTTAATAATGCTAAGAAAGCTCTTGAAAAGGGCAATAAAGTTAAAGCTAGTATTAGATTTAAAGGAAGACAAATTGCTCATCCAGAACTTGCAAGAGATGTTTTAGATAGATTTTATGAAGAAGTAAATGAAGTATCAGATATAGAACAAAAACCTAAAATAGAAGGTAAGACTATGTTTATGTTACTTACACCAAAAAAATAGGAGGAGGAAATTATGACTAAACTTAAGAAAAATAAAATGAAAACTCATAAAGGAACAAAAAAGGTATTAAATGTAAGACAAAGTGGATCTATTAGTAAATCAAGACAAGGAGTTTTACATAATACTGGTAAGAATAGTGCTGCTAGAGCAAGTAGTAAGAGACAAGGTACTTCTCTATCAAAAGCAGACTATAAGAGAATTAAAGATTTAATATAGGAGGAAGGAAATGACAAGAGTTAAAGGTGGCACTGTTGCACGTGCTAGAAGAAAAAAAGTATTAAAAGAAGCAAAAGGTTACTTTGGTAGTAAACATAGATTATATAAGACTGCACATGAACAAGTTATGCATTCAGGAGTTTATGCATTTAGAGATAGAAAGCAAAATAAGAGAAACTTTAGAAAATTATGGATTACAAGAATTAATGCTGGATGTAGAGAAAATGAGATCTCTTATTCTAGATTTATTGATGGATTAAATAAAGCAGGTATCACAGTAAATAGAAAGATGCTTAGTGAACTTGCTATAGATAATCCTAAAGCTTTTTCTGATTTAGTATCTATTGCTAAAGATGCTTTAGATGGTAAGAAATATACTCCTAAAAAGGTAGAAGTAAAAGAAGAAGCTAAAGAAGAGAAGAAAGCACCTGCTAAAAAAAGTGCTACTACTACAAAGAAAGCTGAAGATAAGAAACCAGCTACTAAGAGTGCTGAAAAGAAGACTACTACTACTAAAACAACAACTGCTAAAAAAACTACTAAAAAAACTGAAGAAAAGTAATATTTCTTCTTTTTTTTGGACTTAAAGTTTGTTATAATAATATTGGGTGATATAGATGGATGCAAATACAATTAAAAAAGCTTTAATCGAACAAAGAAGAATAGGACTTACTGGTAATTTATACTATAAAACGCAAATTGATTTTGCTTATAATACAAATCATATGGAGGGATCTACCATTACTCTAGAAGAGACTGCGAGTATTTATGATACAGGTTCAATACTTCTTAGTAAAGATAAAGTATTACTTCTAAAGGATGTTACAGAAACTAATAATCACTTTACTTTATTTAAGTATATGTTAGATACTTTAGATGAAGAGTTATCTGAAAAAATGATAAAACATTATCACTTCATATTAAAAAATGGTACTTTGACAGAAGAAGAAAAAGAATGGTTTAATATAGGGGATTATAAAAAGTTAAAAAACTATGTTGGTAATATAGTTACTTCGTCTCCAGGGGATACAGAAAAAGATATGAGGGATTTACTAAAATGGTATAAAAGCATTAATAAAATAGATTTACAAGATATTATAGAGTTTCACGCAAGGTTCGAAAAAATACATCCTTTTCAAGATGGAAATGGAAGAGTTGGCAGAATGATTATGTTTAGAGAATGTTTATGTAATAATATAGTTCCTTTTTATATAGAAGATAGAAATAAAGAGTTCTATATTAGAGGACTTAGAGAATATCAAAATAATAATAATAAAACTTATTTAATAGATACTTGTTTAAATAGTCAAGATAATTATATAAAGTTAGCTAATTATTTTTTGGAGGGAATTGATAAATAGATTAAAAAAAGAAGAAAAATAATATTTCTTCTTTTTTTTGGACTTAAAGTTTGTTATAATAGAAAAGAAGGCAGTGATAGAATGGACGTAACAAAGATTAGAAATTTTAGTATAATAGCACATATAGATCACGGTAAGAGTACAATAGCAGATCGTATACTAGAGTATACTGGAGCTATTGATAAAAGACAGATGAAGGATCAATTATTAGATAGTATGGATATTGAAAGAGAAAGGGGTATTACTATTAAGTTAAATACTGTTAGACTTTCTTATAATGGATATACATTAAATTTAATTGATACTCCAGGACACGTAGACTTTAGTTATGAAGTTTCTAGAAGTTTGGCGGCTTGTGAGGGTGCTATATTAGTAGTGGATGCTACACAAGGTATAGAAGCACAAACACTTGCTAATGTATATTTAGCATTAGAGAATAACTTAGAGATTATACCTGTTATTAATAAGATAGATTTACCTAGTGCAGATATTCCTAAAGTAGAAAGAGAATTATTTGATACTTTTGGTTTTAAGAGTGAAGAGATTATTAAAGTGTCTGCGAAGACTGGTGAGGGTATTCCATTATTAGTGGATGCTGTTATTGATAGGGTTCCTTGCCCTAGTAAAAGTAATGATAAATTAAAGTGTTTAATATTTGATAGTTATTTTGATTCTTATAGGGGAGTTGTAATATTAGTTAGAGTTATGTCTGGTACTTTGACTAAAAATACTAAGATTAAAATGATGTCTTCAGGTATTTCGTATGATGTTGTATCGCTTGGTTATCATACTCCTTTTGAAAAAGAAGTAGATAGTTTAGGTACTGGAGAAGTTGGCTTTATTACCGCATCAATTAAGAGCTTAGAGTCTGTTAAAGTAGGAGATACTATTACTGATTTAGAAGATCCTGCCTCTGATGCTTTACCAGGTTATAAACCAATGAAGCCAATGGTCTATTGTGGAATATATCCTATTGAGTCAAATAAATATCCTAACTTAAAAGAGGCTATTGAGAAACTCAAACTAAATGATGCTTCACTTACTTTTGAACCAGAGACTTCTAGTACCTTGGGATTTGGCTTTCGTATGGGGTTTTTAGGACTTCTACATTTAGAAATAATATCTGAAAGAATAGAGAGAGAATTTAATATTGATATTATTGCTACTACTCCGTCAGTTAATTATTTAATTAATCTTACAGATGGTAGTACTATATATATTGATAATCCTAGTACAATGCCTGATAAGGTTAAAATAAGAGAAATTCAAGAACCTTATATATTTACTAATATACTTGTTCCTACTGAGTATATAGGTCCCATTATGGAATTATGTCAAGATAAAAGGGGAATATATAAAAGTATAGATTATCTAGATAAGACAAGAGTTAATATTCATTATGAATTACCATTATCAGAGATAGTGTATGATTTCTTTGATAGATTAAAATCTTCTACTAAAGGATTTGCATCATTCGACTATGAAATAATTGGCTATAAACCTAGTGATTTAGTTAAGATGGATGTTCTATTAAATGGTGAAGTAGTAGATGCATTATCACTAATCGTTCATAAAGATTTTGCTTATGCTAGAGGAAGAAAAATGGTTGATAACTTAAAGAATATAATACCTAGACAACTATTTGAAGTACCAGTACAAGCTGTTATTGGGAGTAAAGTAATAGCTAGAAGTGATATTAAAGCTATGAGAAAAGATGTATTAGCTAAATGTTATGGAGGAGATATTACTAGAAAGAGAAAGCTTCTTGATAAACAAAAAGAAGGAAAGAAGAAGATGAAGACTATAGGTAAGGTAGAAATACCTAGTGAAGCTTTCTTAAGTATTTTAACTGATTATAAAAAAAATTAATATACATAAAATAATATAGGTGGTTTTGTATGAGTAGTAAAAAAAATATAGCGAAGCAAATTAAAAAACAAATATTAAATTATGAAATCAATTATGATTATTTATATGATGAATTAATATTAGATCTAGAAGAAGTATTGTCAGGTATATTAAATGCTTATTTATATCTATTTAGAAATGTAGATAATATTTGTAATGATAAAGCAATAGGATCTTTAGAAGGTGTTTTGTCTGATTATGTTAGAAAAGATAGAAATAAAAAGAATTTAGAACTTGTCTATGATAAGATAGATGTATTTTTATGTAATATATCTAAAAGTTTAGATTATGAAAAGTTACTTAAAGTAGAAAAATATATTTCTAGTCTTGTTAATATACAAAATAGATGTATTATGAATAATATAAAGAGAGCAAAAGGAGATAAATATAATTTTATATTATATTTAATATTTGATAAGAGAGATATAGAGTTACTTACTAGATATATGGAAAATAATATGAAAGAATTACTTATTAATAATAGTTTAATTCCTTCGATATTTACTTGTGTTATAGAAAGATATATTGAGATAGATGAAGATAATGATATAGAGATTAAGTATTTTAATAGAGTTATTAATTTGTTTTTAAAGGGAAAAATGTATGATAAATTAATTAAAGGAAATAGTGATTATTTAAAAGTACTTAATACTTCGAATAAGAAGTTTGTAATAGATTTATTGGATAAAATAGATAATGATTTTTATCAGACTAAAGAAGATGTTGCAAAAGACTATGATGTTAATTTTATAATACCTAATGAAGAAGAATATAATTATTTTCCTAATGGTAAGATAGATTTAACTAGAGAGAATGTTATTACTATTGATAATGAAGGAGATTTATGTTTAGATGATGGTCTTTCTATAGTGGTTAATAGAGATGGCACTTATACTTTGTGTGTGCATTTAGCTAATCCTCCGAGTATTATTCCATATACTTCAAGGACAATGAAAGAGGCTCTTAAGAGATGTGGTACAATGTATTTAATAGATGATAGTCTACCTATATTTGATAGATATTTATCAGATAATATATTATCTATATTACCAAATAAATATACTAATGCTCTTACTGTTATGGTAAAGGTAGATAAAGATTATTCTCTTATGTTAGATACTTTAAAGATCATACCTAGTATTATAAAGAGTAAGCATAAACTTACTTATGAAGAAGTAGACGATATAATTAATAATGGAGGAGAACTTCAGGAAGAATTGCTTTTATTATCAAAAATATTTGATAAGCAAGCTATAGATAATCCTAAGATAAGTGCCTATCATAGATTAGAGAATATAATAAGAGGTAGAGATAATACTGATAGCTCTAAAGCAGATGTTTCAGTATCACATATGATGGTAGAACAAAGTAATGTATTCGCTAATAGTGCAATATATATAATAGATAAAAGAGATAGATTAGATCTTATTATGCCTTGGAGAATACAGACGGAAGATTGTCAAGATTTAATTGAAGAATATTTAAGAAAAGGACACTTTGATAAAGAGAGTAAATATCTTCAGAGGATAATGAAAGAATATATGATGAGAGGTAAATATTCACCAGTTAATCAGGGACATTATGGACTTGGTATTGATGGATATGTTAGAATAAGTAGTGCTGCACGAAGAGCTATGGATGCACTAGCGATATATGTTTTATATGATTTATATATTAATAGAAATAAAGATGATTTAGACGCTAAATACTATTATTGGGAAAAAGAAGTAAATTACTGGTGTGAATACGCTAATAATAAAACTAGTGAAAATAATAATTTTGTTTGTGAATATAACTATTTATATAGTAGAGGTAAGATATTAAAGAAGTAGAAAGAAGTTGATATTTATGAATATGCCAGATTTAAAAGAAGCAAGAAAAAGAACTAAAGAAAAAGTAAATATTTTATATCAAGAATATAAAGTACCTGATGATGTAAAGACAGTAGGGAAAAATAAAAGTTATGCTCTTCTTACATATGGTTGTCAAATGAATGTAAGAGATAGTGAGAATATCGCAGGTATAATGGAAAGTATGGAATATACAAAAGTAGAGGATTATGAAAAAGCAGATGTTATAATACTTAATACTTGCGCTATTAGAGAGAATGCTCATAATAAAGTAATAGGTATATTAGGTAGAATTAAACATTTAAAACAAAGTAATAAAGACTTAATTACTGTAGTATGTGGTTGTATGGCTCAAGAAGAGACTATAGCTACGATGATAAGAGATAAATATCCTTGGATAGATATAGTATTAGGTACACATAACTTTTATGAATTACCAGTATATATATCTAAAGTACTTGAAGATAACAAACAAGAAATATGTGTCTATTCTAAAGAGGGCGATGTAATAGAAAATGTTCCTATAAAGAGAGAATCTAAAGTAAAAGCTTGGGTAAATATACAATACGGCTGCGACAAATTTTGTTCTTACTGTATAGTACCATATACAAGGGGTAAACAAAGAAGCAGATTACCTAAAGATATTTTAAAAGAAGTAGAAGACTTAAAAAATAATGGTTATAAAGAAGTAACTCTTTTAGGACAAAATGTTAATGCTTATGGTAAAGATTTAGATATTAATTATACAATGGCTAATCTACTAGAGGATACCTCAAAAACAGGAATAGATAGAATTAGATTTGTTACTTCTCATCCTTGGGATTTTACAGATGAAATGATAGATGTTATAGCTAAATATGATAATATTATGCCATATATTCATTTACCTATACAAAGTGGTTCAGATAATATCTTAAAGAAAATGAATAGAAGATATACAATAGATGAATATAAAGAATTATTCTATAAATTAAAAAATAAAATAGATAATGTTAGTATTACTACAGATATAATCGTAGGTTTTCCTAATGAAACAGAAGAAGACTTTGAAGAGACATTAAAAGTATATAATGAACTTAAATATGATTTAGCTTATACTTTTATATATTCTCCTCGTGAAGGTACTCCAGCTTCTAAAATAAAAGATAATATCTCTTTAGAAGAAAAAGAAGAGAGATTACAAAGATTAAATGAATTAGTAAATAAATATGCTAGAGAAAACAATGAAAAATATAAGAATAAGATAGTAAAAGTTTTAATAGAGGGCCCTTCTGATAAGGGAGATAAAATGATGGGATATACAGACACTATGAAATTAGTTAATGTAGCAAATGCTAAAGATTGTGTAGGAGAAATAGTAAATGTATTAATAACAGATGTTAAGACTTGGTCTATGGAAGGGGAATTAGTAGAGTGATACAAGGAAGTATAGAAACACTATTTAATGCAATAAATAATTCTGAAGAATATAGAGAATATCAAGAAATAACTTCAATACTTAATAATAATAAAGAAGTAAAAGATTTAATTGAAGAAATTAAAGTTCTTCAGAAGAAAGCTACTAGGTTAGAACAAGAAAATAATGAAGAATATAAAGTAATAGATGAAGAAATAAAAGAAAAAAGTAATATATTAAATAATATAGAGGATTATAAGTTATATTTATCTAGATTAAAGAATTTTAATAATGTTTTACTTGCTTCTTCTTCTTTAATCGAAGACTATATAGATGAAAAAGTATCTATTTAATTAGATATTTTTTATTCACTACTTGATTTTATATTAAATATATGTTAATATTTATTTGTAGAGTATAAAGATAGTTATCTGACACAGTTAAGTTGTGATAACAAGTTGATAAGAGTTATCTAAAAAGATCCTAAATAATTTGCAATTATTCGATCCTAGATAATTCGCAAATCAACAATTTTTGAAGAAAGGAGCATCCCTTATGATTAATAGTAAATTTCAAAACGTTAACTTGTTGTTAATTAGGGGGGGGGCTTGTAATATCTTATAAAATAAGGCTTTATACAAATAATAATATATTAAAGACTGTAAAATAACTAGTTTATTAACTAGTTTTTTATAGTCTTTTTTAATTGGAGGATGTATAGAAAATGGAAAAGAAAAAGAAATATTTAATACTAGGAATAATAATACTCTTAGTACTCGGAGGTGTAACAGTAGCTTATCTAACTTGGTCTAGTGATAAAATAAACATAGGTCTAAATTCAGATTGTTTCACTATAGATTATACCAAGGGAGGAGACATTAATAATGCTTCAGTAAAGTTAATGAATGAGAGTGATCTAATAGATAGTAACAATAAATTTACTATTAAAGAGGGTATAGCTTTAACTTATGCCAACATAGGTATTAAATCCACTTGTGGTATAGAAGGATATGGTTCATTATACTTAAATATTACATCTTTATCTGATGCTTTCACAACAGGTAATAGTGTTGGAGCATTAAAGTATGCAATACTAAAAAATACTAGTACTAGTACTGTAAGTGTAGCAAACTTATTAAATCAGTCCTTTGATATTGAAAAAACAGGCTCTATAACCAGTACTGGTACAAAAAAGATATTAACTAAACAACTATCAAATACCGAAGTTAATAAGTATATAATTGTAATCTATATTGATAATAATAAAGCTGGTAATGATATACTAAATTCTTCTTTCACTGGGAAGATATCTGCATCAGCAAATCAAGGAACAATCCCTATGGGAGTAGCTACTGAATATATAACTAATCTATATACTGAAGCATCCAAAGAAGAAGTAACAAATAACAGTATAACTTATAATAAAGCCCCATCAGTAAACTTAATGAACGATAGATTAGGTGGGACAACATCAGATTTAGATGGAGGTAATATAAGATACTATGGAGCATCACCAAATAACTATGTATATTTCAATTGTTCTGATTATAATAATCAGACATCAGATACTTGTGAAGTATGGAGAATGATTGGTGTTTTTGATGGCAAAGTAAAATTAATAAGAAATACTTCGATAGGAAAAACGCTAGGGTGGACTACTAATCGTAGTAATGATTGGTCTCAATCGTCAATGAAAACATATTTAAATGGTGACTATTATAGTACGTTAGTTAATGATACAACAAGAAATTTGATAGTAGAAACAACTTGGAATTTGGGTGGAGGAAATGGAGGATATCCAAACGTAGCATATGTAAGTGAACGAAGTGATACTAAATGTTCTAGTTGTACTTATGATACAACTTGGACTGGTAAAATAGCATTAGCATATCCAAGTGATTATGGTTATGCCGCAGAGTTTGGAAACGATTATTGTGATCAGAGAATATATGATTATGATAATTGTGTATCAAATAATTGGATAAATGCGGTATTTGTTGTTGATGCTTCTTCCATAGCCTATTCTTACCCAAGATGGTTATTGTCACCTCGTCCTTCGGGTACTAGAAATGCTTTTTATGTTGAAGAAAATGGTTCGCTTGCTGGTGGCAATTCTTTGTCTGCTGCAGGCATAATTTTACCAACTCTCCATCTAAACTCTGATGTTGAATTTAAAGTAGGAGATGGATCATCGTCTAATCCATATCAATTATCTGCATAATGATATAATATAATAAAAAAATAATATTTATTTTATAAACTTAGAATAAGGCTATAAAATACCTCTTAAGACCTTAGGCTTAAGAGGAAATAAAGAAGATAATAATATTAAAGATAGTGTTTGTTTACAGAAAATTTAATTTAAATAACTTTAATTATTGCTTTATTTTAAAATATATAGTAAAATATAATTAGATAGATAGTAATAATATAGGAGGAAGGAAATATGAAGTTAAATAGAAAGGGTCAAACACTAGTAGAGTATGTACTTATTATATCTTTGATTACTGTTCTAGCAATAGCAGCAGTTAAAATATTTGGAGGATATTTACAAGATGCTGTTACCAAGATAGGCTGTAGTATTTCTGGAAAAGAATATGTTGAAGGAGCAAAAGTAGGAGAGGGCTATTGTTCTGGAGATGAAGGTAAATTATTTGAATAAATAGAATATAAATCGACATAATATTTATATTCTTTTTTTTATAATCAATATATGAAGATATATATTGATTTATTTTTTTTGTTTAATGTAATAATGGATTTTATAATTATTACTGGAGTAGGTATTATTCTAAAGAGAAGAAGTAATTATATTAGAATACTATTATCATCATTAGTAGGAGGTGTTATTTCTTTATGTTTATTTACTAATATTAATAATATATTAGTAGATATAATTGGAATAATGATAATAGTATTTATAAGTTATGGGTATAAAAATATTAGATATTATATTAATAATATTATTTACGCTTATATAATTAGTATCTTAATAGGAGGTGTAATATATTTATTTCAAGTTAAAGTAACCTCTGATAGTATTATAAGTTATTTAATTATTATAGTCATAGCTATAGAAGTATTAGTGTTATATATTAAAGAGATGAAGAAGATAAAGGATAATTATAATAATTATTATAAGGTAGACATATACTTTAAAGATAAAGAAAAAATATCAGTAGTAGGCTTCTTAGATACTGGTAATAATTTATATGACCCATATAAAAAGAGACCTATTATACTTTTAGATAATAAATATATTAGAGAAGATAATTATATTTTAGTTCCTTATCATACTTTAAGTGGTGATGGTTTACTTAAATGTATTAAAGTAGATATTATATTTATTGAAGGTATCGGCTACAAAGGTAATGTACTAGTAGGTTTTTCTGATAAAACTAATGTTATAGAAGGAGCAGATGTTATACTCCATAAAGATCTAATGAAAGGATGATATTATGTTAAAATTATTAAAAAAGTTATTTAGAAAATTAAATTATTTATTTTATGTTGGTAGTACAGATATTTTACCTGAACCTTTAAGTAGAGAAGAGGAAGATAAGTATATTAATTTATTTTTAAATGGTGATATGACTGCAAGAGATAAACTTATTGAACATAATCTTAGATTAGTAGTATTTTTAGCTAAAAAATATGAAAATACAAAGATTGATTTAGAGGACTTAGTTTCTATTGGGACGATTGGTTTAATTAAAGGAGTTAATACTTATCAGCAGGATAAGAACATTAAACTAGCTACTTATGCTTCTAGATGTATAGACAATGAAATACTTATGTATCTTAGAAAAACTAAAAGAAAGAGAAGTGAAGTATCTTTTGAAGATAGTCTAAGTTTTGATTCTGAAGGTAATGAACTTCATTTAGAAGATGTTCTTGGCACGGACAATGATCTAGTTACGAAACCTATTGAAGATGAACTTGATAAGTATTTAATGTATCTTGAAATATCTAAATTACAAGATCGTGATCGAGAAATAATTGAACTTAGATATGGTCTTAATGGTAAGAAAGAAATGACACAAAAAGAAGTAGCTAATTTACTTGGTATATCACAATCTTATATTTCTAGAATAGAAAAGAAAGTTATAAAGAAATTATCTAGTATTATAAAATTATAGTAGTAAAAGCAGCCCTAGTGGACTGCTTTAAAGTTCTTCTTCAAAGTATATATCTTTTTTATCTTTCTTAGTTAATGTTATTGATATAACATCTTTTCTACTTGGTACTTCTTTCATAATACTATCTATTACTTTTCCATCATCAGATTTAATTAATATATTAATATCTATTTTTATATTACCACTTTCTATTTCAGTACTTTTAATTTTATTTATAGTACTATCGGTATCCTTAGTAGCTTGTTTAAATACTTTTAATATCTCTTGTTCTTTATTTTCACTACATATTATTTCAAATGAGTATAAAATATAATTATGATCTGGATGTAAATGTTCTATTTTAGTATTTACTGTTCTTAGAATGATATTAGTAAATAGTATAAACAATGTACCTGTTGCCGCCTCTACTAGTAGGTTAGCAGAACATAAAATTCCTATAGCTGCTGAACACCATAATGTAGCCGCAGTAGTTAATCCTTTTACTGATTTATTATCTTTTATTATAACACCTGCACCTAGAAAACCTATACCCGCAACTACTTGAGCAGCTATTCTAGTAGTATCAGAATTAGGATAATTAAAAGAGAATCTAACAAAAAGAAAAGCTCCTATACTCACTAATATTATTGTTCTAAGTCCAACATTTCTTCTTCTATATTGTCTTTCTATTCCTATACAAGCACTAAGTAAAAAACATACTGTTATCTGAAGTAAGAACTCTGTGTAATCTAACATTTAACTCCTCCTATTACTTAATATTAGTATAACAAAAAGTATTTATTATGTAAAGAAATAATTATATTCCTTCCTTAAAACTACTTAATAAATATCTTGCTAAATATTTATCTTTATAGTATAATAATATTATATTAGATAGGAAGGAAGGAATATAATGGAAAAGATAAAAGAATGGGCCAAAAATAATAAAGGTTTAGCAATAGTTATACTACTATCTTTAGTCTTACTTATTGTTCTTATTATAATGTCTATTCAATTTTTTATAGGAGGATCATCTTCTAAATATGGTAATAGATTAGATGGAATAAATGATGTTAAAATTGCTGACGATACTTACAAAGGCGTTAAAGAAGAAGTAGAGGAGACTGGTGAAGTAGAAAGCATTGACATTAGACTTCAAGGCAAGATTGTATATACTACAATGGTATTAAAAAGTGAAACTAGTACTGATAAAGCTAAAGAAATAGCTAGTGCTACACTTGATAATTATAGTGAAAAAGAACTTAAATACTATGACTTTTCATTCTTCTTAAAATGGAATACTGAAGACGGTGAAACAGTAATTACCGGCAACAAACATCATAGTTTAGATGAAATATCTTGGGTTAAAAGTTAGGTGATAGTATGAAAAAGAGAAATAATAAAGTTATTGTCCTTGTAGTAGCGGGGATAATTTTTGCTGTATTACTAGTTGTATTTATTTTAAATTATAGCAAAGACGATTACAGCTTTTCAATATTAGAAAAAAAATGGATTAATGATAATACTAGAAATGTATTAGATGTTAATGTCTACAACGATGTACCAATATATGGTAAGCAAGGAAAAGGAGTGGCATTTGATTTATTAGATAAATTTACTGAGAAATATAATGTTAACTTCAATAAAATATCTTACTCGGTAGATAGTCCTCCAGAATACAAGGAGATAGCTTTCAAGATAGTAAACAACAACACTTCTTTAACAGATAATGATATTCTATTATATGAAGATAGTTATGTTTTAGTATCTAAGGAAAAAACTGTAATAGATAGAATTACTGATATGAAAGACTTAAAAGTCCTAGTATTAAATGAGGATATCGGTCTTGTTTCTAACTATCTATCAGAAGCTAATAATGTATCTTTTGAACCAAAAGATAGTATAGACGACATAGAAACTGCTCTTAGTGAACAAGATAGTTATGCCTTAATACCATATAATATGTATATCGACGTAATTTTAAACAATGATTTAAATATACTATATCATTTATCAGATATATCTAAAAAGTATGTACTTACAGTACAAAATAAAACATTATCTAGTATAATGAAAAAATATTATCTACAATATAGTGAAAAACTACAAAAAGAAGCTTATAAGAGTAACTTCTTAGATGAATTTTTTTATGATAAAAAAATAAGTGAAGCAGACAGACTTGGATATAACTCTAGTTCTTATAATGTCGGCTATATATCATATATGCCTTTCGAAGGCAGAGAAGAAAAGGACTTTGTTGGCACTTTATCAAATTATCTTAGTGACTTTGAAGACTTATTTGATGTAGATTTCAAGTTAATCTCTTACAATAATATAGCAGATTTAAAAAAAGACTTATCTAGTGGTGAACTTGATTTAGTATTTGCTAACTATAACTTAAATGGAATAAATGTAGATATTATTAACACTAATTCTTTATTTAAAGAAGAATATGTAATACTATCTAAAGATACCTTTATTGTAAATTCCGTTAAGAGCTTAAAAGATAGAGAAGTATCAGTGGTTAAAGATAGCTATATATATGACTTTGTAAACAATAATGGTGTTAGAACAAAGACATTTGATAACAACGAAGAATTATGTAGAACACTATCTAGTAATTCAGTAGTTATTGTAGACAAAGATACTTATAACTATTATAAGAATAAAAAATTCAGTGACTACAATGTCTTATATGAAGGAGTACTTCCTTATGAATATACCTTCGCTATCAGAGATGTTAATAAAAATACTGTATTCGCAAAATTATTTAGTTATTATACTTCTTCAGTCAACTACGAAGGAGTAAGATATGCTTATAATACCAACAGCACTATTTATGATTTCGGTGTATTAGTAACATTTATCACAGTAGTAGCTACTATACTATTTATCGTACTTACTATATTTATTGTCAAAAAGAAAAAGAATAAAGAAGTATCACTTCGTAACTATGATAAATTAAAATACATAGATTCAATGACTTCATTAAAAAATAGAACTTATTTAAATAGCAAAATAAAAGAATGGGATGATAACGTAATATATCCTCAGGCCTTCGTAGTAGTAGATTTAAATAATTTAAAATATATAAATGATAGTCACGGACACGAAGAAGGCGACACTTTAATTAAAAAAGCTGCTAGCATTCTTATAGTAAATCAGGAGGCTAATACTGATATAATAAGAACTGACGGCAACGAATTCTTAATATATATGGTCGGTTATGACGAGAAAAAAGTAGTAGCTTATATAAGAAAAATATATAAAGAATTAAAAGAATTACCATACGGCTTCGGAGCCGCTATTGGATACAGTATGATCTTAGACGACGTTAAAACAGTAGACGATGCAATCAATGAAGCTACTTTAGATATGAGAAATAAAAAAGAAAATTAGAGAGTGTGATTAGCAATGAACAAAGTTAAGAGATTAATTAAAAAAGTTTTAAAAGTATTTAGTTTAAAAGAAATTAAAATATTACCAGCATACTTATCATATAGCTTTGTTCTTGCTAGTATGCCCATACTTACAATAATAGTTTTAGTGGCCAGTTGGTTTTCAATCTCAATAGACAGTGTAATAAACTTAATTAGAGAATTACTTCCTAGTTATGTTAGTACAAATATAATAAATGTTATATCAGGAAAAGAATATGACCTATCCATTGGATTTTTAAATTTATTTACCTTCTGTGTGGCCGCTAACGGAATGTATGCTGTGATCGAAGCTTCTAACAGCTTATATAAGATAGACAGTAAAACACCTGTTAAAGATCGTTTTAGATCAGTAATTATATTACTTATAATCATATCACTATTACTATTCTTAATAGTAGTACCAATGCTTGGCGATAAGATAATAGAATTACTTAGTAATTATGAATTATTTAACAGTGTAAAAAAAGAAATATATCTTATATATTCCGCGGTCAAGTGGCCAATTACTTTCCTAGTAATATTCTGCAACATCAAATTAATCTATGTAATAGCACCTTCTATTAAAATAAAAAGTGAAGACACTACTCTTGGAGCATTTGTTACCACAGTTGGCTGGCTTTGCTTTACTGCAATATTCGGCTATTACATAAAATACTTTGCTAGGTATGATCTATTATATGGAAGTTTAGCAGGTATTACAATATTATTAATTTGGATTTATATACTTAGTTTTATATTGATACTTGGCATAGTAATAAATTCAAGAAAATATAATAGAAATTAGAAAAGTATAGTAAAAATTTAAAGGCATAATAAAAATCAAAATATATATAATAATAATGGATACATTAAAGCGCTACTTATTTCACAGACTATTTTATCAAAAGTAGCACTTATCTCCTTATATTGAAGCAATATGCTTAAGTGAGTTAACAGCTCACTTTTTTTATGCTTTAATCTTGTGTGATATTTTATTATTTTAATACTTTTATTCTCCATTATATTTTATTATCTCATAAGAAAGATATTAAATAATTCTTAAATTACTCATTCATTTTGTTTTGCTGCAAATGTTATTTATTCAATTTTATTTTTTTTTAAGAAATTTTCAAAAAAGCGGGGAATTTTCGAAAAAAAAGTTGTATATAAGTATGAGGAGGCAAAATGAAGAAAAAACTAATAGTACTTCAAGAAGGAAACAAAGATTGTGGAGCTGCTAGTCTGCTATCAGTTATTCGTTATTATGGGGGTGATATATCATTAGATAGACTGATAGAATTAACTAAGACAAATAAAGAAGGAACAAACTTTTATAATATTAGCGAGACTGCTAGAGCATTAGGATTGGCCACCAGATGTTATGCAGTAGATGATGTTAATAAACTAAGAGAATTACCATTACCTATATTAGTTCAACTTAATAATAAAGGAAATAATCACTTCGTTGTCTTATACAAAATAACCGAAGACAAAGTTGTGGTAATGGATCCCTCTAGTGGCAGAAGAGTAGTAGATTTATTTGATTTTAGTAGCACTTGGACTAGCAATATAATGATATTTGAAAAAATAAAAGATCTTACTATATATAAAAATAATAAATTATTAAATAAAAGTATAATTAGGTGTCTTCTTTCAAATAAAAATATAATTATATCTACTTTTATATTATCATTAATTTTTACTTCGCTTTCACTCTTAATATCCTTATATTCACAAATAATATTTGATAAAGTATTAGATAGTACAATGAATAATTTAGTAATAATAACTTTAATATTCTCCATCTTGATTGTGTTAAATAATATAACTAGTTTTACCAGAAACTATCTAATAGTATATTTAAATCAAAAATTAGATGTAACTATTATTTTGAGTACTTTTAGTAAAATAGTTATGCTTCCTTACCATTATTATAAAAATAAGACAACAGGTGAAATATTATCTAGAATAAACGATTTATCTTATTTAAAGAATTTTATCACTAATTTTATTATTACTTTAGTTTTAGATTTATTATTATTTACAGTATCAATAATAGTTATTTATATCATTAATAAAAAAATATTATTTCTATATCTCTTAATAATTATATTATATATGATAATAGTTTTAATATTTAATCCAATTATAAGAAAAGCGACAATACTAAATCAAGAGAATAATGCACGACTTAATAATAATATAGTCGAAGCTTTAACTTCTTTTGAAACAATAAAGGGTCTTAACATTGAAGATACTATTATATTTAAATTTAGTAAGATATACAGCAAGAGTTTAAATGCACTCTATTATAGTGAAAAAATTAGTAATACTTTAATATTTATCAAAGGATTAATTGAAGAAATTGGAATACTATTTTGCAGTTTTATCTGCTTCAGAGAAATAAGTAATGGTAACTTATCTATAGGAAGTTATACTTCTATAACACTGTTATCAGGTTATTTAATAAATCCCTCTAAAAATATAATAAACAGCTTAAACAATTATCATTATGTTAGATCTTCAATTAAAAGAATTAATAACTTACTTGATATCGAAGAAGATAATATATATGATAATAACAAATTAAAAGTAAACGGCAATATAAGTGTCAAACTTTTATCTTACACATTTAATAATAGAAACTATATATTTAATAATATAAATTTTTATATAAAAGATAAAGATAAAGTATTAGTGTTAGGTCCTTCGGGTAGTGGTAAATCTACAATATTAAAATTAATATATAAGTACTATAAAATAGATAGAGATAAAATATATATAAATAACTATGATATTAATGACTATTCTATGAAAGATATTAGACAAAATGTAACATATGTGTCACAACAAGAACTATTATTTACAGATACCATTAGAAATAATATTATACTCGGACGAAGGGTAGAAGAAGAATACTTTTTAAATATATCTAAAATAACTTATGTTGAAGATATAGTTCAAAATAGTATTTTAGGATATGATTATATGTTAGAAGAAAATGGTATAAATCTTTCTGGGGGCCAGAGACAGAGAATAATACTGGCACGAAGTCTATTAAAGAATAGCAGTATTATTATGATAGATGAAGGATTTAGTCAAATAGATAGTTTATTAGAAAGAAAAATTTTAGAGAATATCTTTTCTTACTTTAGTGATAAAACTATTATTGTAATATCACATAGGCAAGACAATAAAGATCTATATAATCGAATACTTCAGTTTAATAATAATCAAGTCATTAATTTAGAAAAGAGAAAAAGACAATGTATATAGATAGTGAAATAATTTTAAAAAGAAGGATAACGCCAATAGTGTATGTTTATGTAATGATAGTTATTATAATTGTGCTTTCCTTAATTATGTTGTTAATATTATATCATTATAAAACTTATTATACTATTAGTGGGGTAGTAATAGAAGAAGATAATGCTTTTTATATACAAAGTTACGTTCCAATTGACGATATTAAATATCTCTTAGATAGTAATGAACTAGAAATAGATGATATTTATTATGAGTATAGAATAAAAGAAATAGACAATAATTATTTTGTTAGTGATAATAAGGTATGTCAGATTATAAATATAGACATTAATATTCCTGCTGATTATAAATATAATAATTTAACATTAAGTTTAAAAGTATTGAAAGAAGACAAGAGAGTAATAGATTATATATTAAAGAAATAGGAGGAAATGATGCGTGAATTAAATAAGGAGGAAATGAAGATTGTAAACGGGGGAGTTAGTGCAGCGGCAATTGTAAGCATAGTGATTGGTGCTATAACCTTTATAGTTGGTGCTTTAGAAGGTTACACCAATCCAAAAAAATGTAATAATTAGAAGGGAGAATTATATGAAAGAATTAAAGAAAGAAGAAATGAAATTGGTAAGTGGTGGTGGTGGAATAACCTCCACGATGGTTAATGCTGTATATAGAGTATTTGATTTAATGTATTCAATTGGAGAAGCATTAGGTAGCTACATAAGAAGAAAATATGAAGATAAAATATGTGATGTTTAAATTAAAATATCAATGAAAAAATAAAACAAAAGTACGGCAGTTTTTGTCGGAATTTATGTCTGTGGAAGTTTTTAAACGAAGCAACAGAAAAATATTCTCTGCGAAGAGAAAAAACCTTTTTCTCTTTTAAATGGCGAAAAATGACATCTTTTAATGAAAAAATATATCTTAATGCTTGTAAAATATATTAAATAATGATATAATCGTTATTGGTAAAGCGGAAGGAGGGAAAAGATGTCAGCAGGAACTAAAGTAACCGTTAACGTAAAAAATAATGATGTTGAATTCGCATTAAGAAAATTCAAAAATCAAGTAGCACGTAACGGAAATCTCTCTAAAGCTAAAGAAAGAGCAGAAGGTTACAAAAAACCAGGAGTTAGATTAAAAGAAGAAAAAAAGAAAAATACTATAAATTCTAGAAAAAATGCTAGAAGAGGTTATTAGTAAGGAGATGCTAATATGACATTATCTGAAAGAATAAATAATGATTTAAAAGAAGCTATGAAAAATAAAGATAGTTTTAAACTTGGAGTAATTAGAATGATTAAAGGTGCTATGCAACTAGAAAAACCAAATCCGCATACAGAACTTACTGATGACGATGTTATCAAAGTAGTGGCAAAACAAATTAAGATGAGAAAAGAAGCAATTACTCAGTTTGAGGCTGCTGGAAGAGACGATTTAGTTCTTCAAAATCAAAAAGAAATTGAAGTGCTTCAAGAATATATGCCAGAACAATTATCTAGCGAAGAATTAAACAAAATTATTGATAAAGTATTCGAAGAAGTTAATCCTACTAGTATAAAAGATATGGGTATGATTATGAAAACTTTATCTCCTTTAATAAAAGGAAAAGCTGATATGTCAGAAGTAAATAAAATAATCAAAGAAAGACTTTAGTTTTAGTCTTTCTTTTTGTTATAATTAAAATGTTATTAAATATTATTATTTATCTTTTCAAAATATTAAAAATGTATTATAATTAAGTAAATAAAGGAGAATAAATAATGAGAAAAAAAAGAAAGGGAAGAAGTATAATTTTAATAATATTAATAGTATTTGGAATATTATTAATAGGTGGTGGTGTTTATTATTTTGCCACTAATAAAGATAATGGCATTACCAATAAAATAAATAAAGATGTAATGATTAAATTAAACACTTTAGAAGAAGTAAAAAAATTTGCTAAGGATAAGAACATTGAAGCTAATATAACTTATGAATATAGTGATACCATAGAGAAAGGTAAAGTAATTAGTCAAAGTATAAAAGAGGGAGAGAGCATAAAAGGTATTACTTCTTTTGATGTTATTATTTCAAATGGTAAATTAGATAAAGAAAAATTAGCTAGCGATGGTATTAATGAATTAGGAAGAATACCAATAATGATGTATCACGGCATTAGAGAAAAAACAAGTTCTAGTACTGGTACAGTTGGAGGCAATGTCGACAAAGATGGATATAATAGAACTCCTGAAGCTTTTAGAGAAGACTTAGAATTCTATTATGAAAAAGGCTATAGAATGATTAGACTAGAAGATTATATAAAAGGAAAGATAAATACAGAATATGGTAAAAGCCCAATTGTAATTACTTTTGATGATGGCAATGAAGATAACGTTAAAGTTACAGGACTAGATGATAATGGCAATATTATAATAGATAAAAATAGTGCTGTTGGCGTTTTAGAAGAATTTAAAAAGAAACATCCTGATGTACCAGTTACGGCGACTTTCTTTGTAAATGGTGGAATCTTTAATCAACCAGAATACAACGAAAAAATATTAAAATGGCTTGTAGATAACGGCTACGATGTAGGAAATCATACCCAAACACATTTAGATATTAAAAAGTCTAGTGGAGATAGAGTTCAAAAAGAAATTGCTTATGTTTATGACGAACTTGAAAAAATAATACCAGGCAAGTATGTAAAAATAATAGCATTACCATTTGGCAGTCCATATGTTAAGACTAATGAAAACTTTAAGTATGTATTATCTACTAACTACGACGGAAAAACCTATGATACAGAAGCTGCTTTAAGAGTAGGTTGGGAACCTGAAGTTTCACCTTACGATAAAGATTTTGATCCTACTTTCTTGAAAAGATGTAGAGCTTATGATAATAATGGTAAAGAATTTGATATAGATATGGTATTTACTAATTTAGAAAATAATAGATATGTATCAGATGGTAACAGTGATACAATTATTGTTAAGAGCGATAAGGAAAGCAGTATAAATAATAATTATGATAAGAAAGTAATAACTTATTAGGAGGAGTATTAATGAAATTAAATAATAAGGGTTTTGCTATTACTAGCGTCTTATATGGTCTTCTTATTCTATTTGTAGTATTAGTAGGAACATATTTAACGATATTATCAGCACAAAAAAATAGAGTTGATACTTTAGTAGAAGGCATAGAAGAAAATTATAATGAAGGTAATAACTATTATACAATTTCTTTTACTTATACAAAAGATGATGGAACGGAAACTATTGAAAAACTAAAAGTTAATAAGGATGGTAGTGATATTGAAAATAATACCGTAACAATTACTGGTACCAATGAAACACCAATTTTTGATGAGCCTAACTTTACTTGTGATAATAGGACAAAGGAGATGCTTGATGTAAGTGTAGATAGAGAAAAAGATAATTTACCTCAAAAAGTTACTTTTTCTGTAAACTCTTCTGCTGTTCTCTCTAGTTCTGATAAATGTAAATTTCAATTTAGAAAGATAAATGTTTTAATTATGGAAGATGGAACAGAAGAAAGCAGGGGTATAGTATCTTTAAACGGAACATATACTGCCCGTATTTATGTACCAGAAGGTTATATTTTTAGATGTCCTTTAGGTGTGACCTATACTTTGACGGGAGCTGGTACGGATAAAATTCTTACGATAAAAAATATTACGAATGATGTTAGATGTGATATAGTAGAATAAGGAGAAGATAGTATGAATAGAAAAGGTTATACCTTAATTGAGGTTATTATGGTAATTGCAATTATTTCACTTTTGGCACTCATTCTAATTCCTAGTTCACTTTTAGTTATTGATAAGGCAAAAGAAAATAGTTGTGAAAAATTAAAAGGTAATATAATAAGCGCTGCTAAAATGTATGTAAATGATAATAAGTATGAGATGAACTTTGAGTGTAAAGAAAGTACAAGCAAACAAACTATATCATTGCAAGAATTAGTAGATACGGGATATTTAACGGCACCATTAAAAAATCCTGTATCAGGTAATGAAATAAAACTAAGTAATAAAGTAACTGTGCAATATGATTGTACTAAAAAGGAATTCAGTTATGACAATATTAAAATAAATTGCACAAAAAGTAAATAAAAGTTATTGTAATTTATATAAAAGTATGATAGAATTGTAAGAGAATAGGAGAGATTGATATGGCACTAAATAAGTTAAAAAAATTTGTAACTGAAGAAGTTATGGATGAAGCTAATGAAGAAGAATACTATGATGCTGAGAAAGTAACTATTCCAAATGGTGGTAAAATGATTTTACTTGAACCAAGAGCTTATTCAGAAAGCCAACAGATAGCAGATCATTTAAAAAAGAGAAATACTGTTGTTGTTAATATGAAAAGAGTAACTCCTGATCAAGCAAAGAGAATAGTAGATTTCTTAAGTGGGACAGTATATGCTATAGGTGGAGATCTTCAGAAAATAGGCGGAGGAATATTTTTATGTACTCCTAAAAACGTTAATGTAGAAGGAACTATTTCTGAAGAAGATGATAAAGGTAAAAAGAAAAACGATCCAGATTTAGAATGGTAAGACGGTAGGTGAATTATGAAGAGATTTACTATAGCAAGTGAAGGCTATAATATTGAAGAAGTTAATAGATTTATTGATGTAGTTATCAAAAGATTAGAACAATTAAATAATGACAATTCTCTTTTACAAACAAAAATCTCTTCATTAGAAGCAAAACTGAAAGAAGAGAAAGTTAGTGATACTAAAGTAACTGAAGCGATACTAGCTGCTCAACAAACTACTGATCGTATGAAGTCACTTGCAAGAGAAGAAGCTCGTATGATTGTTGAAGAGGCTAGAAGTAACGCTAATGCAATAGTTAGTGAAGCACTACTTAATGCTGAAAGAACAGAACATAATGCTATACTTTTGAAGAAAAATATTACAGTTTATAAAAACAGAATTAAAAATATAATTAAATCACAACTCGAAATAGCAGAAGACTTAGATAAGTATGACTTAGACATTTAATTATAACAAGTACAATATATAACTATTAAAGATCACATTTAACAATAAAGTGTGATTTTTTGTTATAATATTTATATATAATTATATTGACCATATAATAGCAGGATGTTGTCTTTGACTTGAAAAAATTTATTATAATATTAAAAATATTTAGAAGAAAATCTATTGTAAAAATGCTAAAAAAAAGTTATAATTAATATGTGATATGAAGGAGGACAGGGCTTGTGATAAAAAATGTATTTATGGAAGTACTTCCTGATGTATGGCCTATGCTTATTATAATTACAGTTATTCTTTCTAGTCTTAGAATAGCTTATTTAATATGCAGACATAAGAAGTTTCAACTACATAAGGAAATGATTTATTTAATATCAATAATATATATATTATGTTTATTCCACGTTGTTACTTTTCAGGATGTTAATTATGGTACATCTAACTTTGTACCATTTAAAGAAATATTTAGGTATAGTTTTGGATCACATAAGTTTATCAAAAACATAGTAGGGAATATAATGATGTTTGTACCTTATGGCTTTTTGACATCATATTTACTTAAGAATAAAAAGTTTAGTGTTATATTAATACTAACTACTATTGCATCACTTACTATTGAAACAGTTCAATATTATATAGGTAGAGTGTTTGATGTAGATGATATTATTCTTAATTTAGTTGGAGGTATTTTAGGTTTCTTAATGTATGTAGGACTAGATGCTATTAAAAGTAAAATTAAAATACTTAGAAATGATACAGTACTTGATATTCTAATAATACTAATACTTATAATAGTTATTATGTATTCATTCAATATCAATGTATTTAGTGAGATTTGGGGATGATTTTGTGTTTGAAATATTTAATAATACTGATAAAGAAATAAAGGAAATAAAATTATTAAATGAGTATATGAAGTTTGCCACTAAAAAACTTGATATAGAAAAAGGAATATTTAATATTATATTTGTTTCTAATGAAGAAATACATAATATAAATAAAGAATATAGAAATACTGATAGAGTGACTGATGTAATATCTTTTGCTCTAGAAGATAATCCTGATATTGTTTATGAAGATTTTAGATTACTTGGAGATATATATATTGCTATAGATGTTGCTTACGATCAAGCAATAGAATACAATCATTCAAGAGAAAGAGAAGTTTGCTTTTTAGCTACTCACGGATTACTTCATTTACTTGGTTATGATCATATGACACCTTTAGAAGAAAAAGAAATGTTTGGTAAACAAGACGAATTGTTAGACGAGTACGGAATAAAAAGATAATGCTTAGGAGGAATGCAAATGAATAAGAGAGTAAAGAAAAAAAGAGGTTTTATTACTAGCTTTAAAGATTGTTTAAATGGACTTAGTTTTGTAGTAGTAAATGAAGATAATTTTAAAAGAGAAATTATTCTTGGTATTTTAGCTTTACTTTTTTGCGTTATTCTTAAAGTTAGTAAAATAGAATTTATTATTGTACTTATTATGATTGCTTTAGTACTTGTTAGTGAGATTATTAACACTGCGATAGAAAGAGCAGTTGATTTGTGTACTTTAGAGTATAAAGAACTTGCTAGAATATCTAAAGATGTATCTGCAGGAGCGGTGCTTACCATGTGTTTTTTTGCATCAGTAGTAGGAATAATAATTTTTATTCCGAGAATAATAAATTTACTAGGAGGAAGATAAATATATGGATGAGAGTTTAAAGAGATTATTAAAGAATAGTTATAGTCCTTATTCTGGTTTTAAAGTGGCAGCGATATGTTTAATGAAAGATGGCAGAAGTTTTGGAGGAGTTAATGTAGAAAATTCTTCTTATGGAGCTACTGTTTGTGCCGAGAGAGTAGCTATTATGTCAGCTGTTGCTAATGGATATAAAAGAGGAGATTTTAGTAAACTATTTGTTATGTGTGACAGTAGTAAAGTACTTCCTTGTTGTTTTGTCTGTAGACAAGTTATAAATGAGTTTTTTGCAAAGGAAGACGAAGTAATTCTTTATAGCAATGATGGAGATAGAGAAACTTATCTAGTTAAAGACTTATGTCCTTTTCCTTTTGAAGGTAGTAGTTTAAAATAACTACTATTTTTTTTGACTACTTTTGGAGTAATATGTCGAAATGGTTTACAACACTTTATCTTTTTATTATACTAAAATTAAGATAAAGGAGAATACTATGATAGATGCTCATATAGTAGATGTTAGTAGTATAAAGAAGATATTAAGTAATTGTACTTATTATGACTTAATTATAGATTACGAATTTAATTATAATGATAAGACTACAATTGATTTAATTAACTGGTATAAAGATTTTATATTTACCTGCGATATAAAAATTCCTAGAGAAGAAAAACTATTAAAAAGATTAGATAAATGTATTTATAAGTATACAGTAGATTATAATTATCAAAAAGAACTAAAAAGAATTATAGAAAAATATAATTTTGATTTGAATAACAGTATCTATAATAAAATAATTGCAAGAAAGATAGTTATATTTACTAATAAATATGAAGACTTAGAATTATTAAATATTAATTCTAGTAGATGGATTTAAAATACTACCTTAAAGTAGTATTTTTATGATATAATAATTTTGGTGAGGTTATGTATATAGAAGTTTTAACACAAATAGGAGCAAAGGCTGTAGATCAAACTTTTACTTATTCTGTACCTAAAGAATTAGAAGCATCTATAAAAGTAGGTATTAGAGTTAGAATTCCTTTTGGTACTAAAGAATTAGAAGGATTTGTTGTAAATATTTGCTCTAATCCTGATTACGATAAGAGTAAAATAAAAGAAATTATGTCAGTAGTAGATACTGAACCTGTATTAAATAAAGAAATGTTAGAACTTGGCAAGTATATGTCAGATAACTTATTGTGTTCTAAAGTATCTTCTTATCAAGTGATGCTTCCTAAAGCTTTAAAAGCAGAGATAAATAGTAATATTAAAATTAAATATAATAAATATTTAAGAAGAACTAAAAGTATTGAAGAAATAGATGAATACATTAAAACCTGCAGGTATGAGGGACAAATAAGTTTACTTTGCCATCTAAAAGAAGGTGATGTTCTAGTTACTAATACGAGTAGTACAATTAAAACTATTGTAAAAAAAGGATTAGCTACAATCGTATTTGAAGAAGTAAATAGATATAATTATGATGGCAATAGTAAGTATAAAAAGGTAGAACTAACTCCTAAACAGGAAGAGGTAGTTGATAGTGTATTTCAAAGTTTTAATAAAGCAGAGACATTTTTATTATATGGAGTAACTGGTAGTGGTAAAACAGAAGTTTATATGGAACTTATTGAAAGAGTGTTAAACCAAGGAAAGACGGCGATTATGTTAGTTCCAGAGATAAGTTTAACTCCTCAGATAGTAGGTAAATTTATTTCAAGATTTGGAGATGTTATATCTGTTTTACATTCAAAGTTATCAGATACAGAAAGATATGATGAATATCGCAAAATAATAGATAAGAAATCTAAAATAGTAATTGGCACTAGAAGTGCTATCTTTGTTCCCTTTACTAATATTGGTATTATAATTATTGATGAAGAACATACTTCTTCTTATAAACAAGATAATAATCCAAGATACTCTGCGAAGGATATTGCAATTTGGCGTAGTAAATATCATAACTGTCCAGTTCTTATGGGATCAGCTACTCCTAGTTTAGAAAGCTTTGCTAGGGCAGGACAAAAAGTTTATAAACTATTAACATTACCAAATAGAGTAGGTAAAAGTACACTTCCAGATGTAGAAATAATAGATATGAAAAACGAGATTAAAAAAGGTAACTTTATGTTATCTAGTATATTACAGAGGAAGATTCGAGAGAAGTTAGATAAAAATGAACAGGTAATACTTCTTCTTAATCGAAGAGGATATTCTAGTACTGTTAGTTGTAGGGACTGCGGATATACCGAACAATGTCCTAATTGTGATATTGCTTATACTTATCATAAGACAAGCAACAATTTAAAATGTCATTATTGTGGTAAATCTAAACCTCCTATTACTAAATGTCCTAAGTGTGGTAGTACTAACATAAAAGATTTTGGTATAGGTACAGAGAAACTAGAGGAAGAATTAAATAAAATGTATAAAGCTAGAATAGTTAGAATGGATGTAGATACCACTAGAAGAAAAGGTGAACATCAAAGAATAATTGATGACTTTGGATTACATAAGTATGATATACTAATTGGTACTCAAATGATTGCTAAAGGATTGGATTTCCCTTTAGTCACATTAGTAGGAGTAGTATCCGCGGATGCTAGTTTGACTGCTCCTGATTTTAGGGCAAGTGAGAATACTTTTCAACTCTTATGTCAAGTATCAGGAAGAAGTGGCAGAAGTGAAAACAAAGGAGAAGTAATTATACAGACTTTTAATCCAGATCATTATAGTATAATATTTTCTAAAAATCATAATTATTTAAGTTTTTATAAAGAAGAAATGTCAATTAGAAAGATGCTTAATTATCCTCCATATTATTATATGGTACTATTAGTAATAACCTCAAGAGACTATGAATTAGGTTTTAAAGAGGCTAATAAGATTGGTACTTATTTAAGAAGCAAATTAAATACTTCAATTATATTAGGACCTACTACTGCTAGTGCTTTTAGAATAAATAACATATATCATTATCAGATAATAATTAAATATAAAAGAGAGAACAACTTGTTTAGTACTTTAAAATTTATAGATGACAATTATAAAAAAAATAATAAAGTAGATGTAGAAGTAGATTTTAATCCAATTAGGATGTAAAATTATTGCTTCTTTTTCTTTTTTATTATATAATTAAGTTATAATATAGGAGGATTAGATATGAAAAATAGAAAGGGATTTACATTAGTTGAGTTACTTGCTGTTATCTTAATAGTTGGTATTATAGGAAGCATTGTTGCCTATGCAATTATTGGAGCAAAAGATAAAGCTGAAGATAATGCACTTGCTATAACTGAAAGTAGTGTGAAGAAAGCAGCAAGAATATACTCTAATGAAGTTAGTGAAAGCAGTTGGCAGGATATTTATAACCCTTATATTAATGATGAAAATCTAAAAAATTTAAGTGCTGCTGATAGACAAGAATTACTTAATCAAATAAATAATTATAAATATTATTGTGTTACAGTACAGGAATTAATTAATAAGAATTTATTAAAGAAAAATAGTTTTGATGGAACTAAGTATCCTGATTTAACTAGTAACACTATGATTATTTTAAAGAAAAATAAAAATACTCTTAATGTAGATAAAGAGGAGATAATCAAAAAGGAAAGTGATAGTGTTGGAGATGTTAATACTCCTAATATGAATACTGTTAACTCTTATTTGTGTAATAATGTTTCGGATACACAATTAAATCCTCCAGTTATAAATGGCACTCCATCCACTATTTCTACAATTGAGATTAATTATAGTGAGGCACATTATGATAATGAACCATTAGATGATAATTTAGAACATTATTGTTTACTTACTTCTGGTGGTAGAGGAGAACTTAATAAGAAGAATGCAAATGTTACAATAGAAGATGGGACTTCAGGTAATTGCAGATTTAATGGCTTGGAACCAGGAACAGATTATAATGTTAAGGTATGTGCTGATAATTCTACTACAAAGGATACTGGTTCATATGCTGCTTGTAGTGATATAGAAGAAGTAAAAACTAGAAATTTAAAAAAACCTTTAATACGTATATCTTCGAGTTCAAGTGATGCAGCTTTAACATTTTATGATACTGATGATCGTGAAGTACAAGTAGAAGATCTTATACATACTTTTGTGATAAAAGCCGATTCTGGTAGTGGTGTTACTATAACATCATCTAAACCAGTATATAAATGTAATGATGATAGTTGTACTAGTGTAGGAGAAAAAACTACAACTCTAAGTTTTGGTGTTAGATATAAAACTGATGCCAATGAAGATACTAAATTGAATTTTAAAAATCTTAGCTCACAGTTAAAGGTAACAATTACTGGTAAAACAGAAAAAGGTGGAGCAAAGGCAGAGAGTGAGGCAACGGGTACTTTAATATATACAGATATACCAGAATATGAAGTTTATTTTTATAAAGGAAGTGCTGATGCTATTGATGGCAGTAAAAACGAATATATAACTAAGAAATGTAAACCTAAGACAGCAGGAGGCAGCTGTACAGTTAAAACACCTACTATTACAAGGGAAGGCTATACAATAGTTGGCTGGTCTAGAAATAAAAATCCATTAAATTATAGTGGAGATGTTGGAACTGGAATTAATATAACGGTAAATTCTACAGGTGACGCATACACAACTATTACAAAGAAAAAATTAACAGCTACATTTAACAAGAATAATGTTAGTAGTTTAAGTAAGACATCAGCTAGTTGTACTATTTATAATAGTCAATCTTCTTGTAATGTTAATGCTCCTACTATTACTGTTGGAAGTTGTACTTTAAAAAGAGGATTCAATGAGAATAAAAATGCTACGACTGCTAGTTATTCTGAAGGATCTACAATAGCACTTACTTCTAATAAGACATTTTATGCGATAACAGTAAGTGGTAAAGTTCTTTCACTTCCTAAATTAGGTGACTTAGTTTATAATGGCAGAGAGCAGAAAGTAAATATTAAAACTACAAAGTCTGGTGGTAATTATACTGTAGGCGGAACAACAGCAGCAACTAATGTAGGCACTTATGCTGCAACATTCACTCCAAATAGTGGTTATTGTTGGACTGATACTGGTAATAATGCTGCTAGAAATGTTAATTGGAAGATAATACCTCTTACAGTTAATTTAGGAATAAATAATGGCAAAGCGAGTTTAAATAAAACGTATTCATTATCTAATACTAGTAATCCATATTATAACTTAACTTGTAATGATAGTAGTTGTATAGACAAAGGAACGGCAAGTTGCTCTGCTAGTAGTGGCTGCAGTGGTCTTGATTGGAGTGGTAGAGTACCTACAATTAACTGGTCTTCAAATGGAGGAACAATAAAAGTAGAGTATAATAAAACAGATGATAGTAAGAAATGGAAAGGCTTTACTTATGAATATGGTACTCTTTCAAGTAATATATCTGGAAATGCTTCTATTGGTAGTGATGGCTATAGAATAATAATAGTAACGGCAACTAATGGTGATGCTAAATTAAGATTAATAACATATTTAGCACTTGATTATACACCGCCTACTATAACACTTCCATATGATAGTTCGTTGTCTGCTTGGGGTATGAATAATAATGTTTATATAAATCATAGTGATTATGGTTCTAAACTTTTAAAGAGTGTTAATGCTTATTCTACTACAATGATATCATCTTCAGAATTAAGCTGTATTAATGGAGTAAATGATGCTAAGAATTTCTGTAAGATAACAAACAGTCCTAAAACATATGCTGCAGGTACTAGTACTGATAATGATCTTACAGCTTGTACAGTAACTACATATTGTCATCAAAACTATTATATACTATGGGCTTGCTCTTCAGATAGAGTAGGTAATAAAACTTGTGCTAGAAGAACTAATCCTAGTGCTAGTCAGATAAATTATACATACCAAGTTAAGAACGGTTAGGAGGTAAAAGATGGAAAAGAATAAAAAAAGAAAAATACTATTAATATCTTTAATAGCATTAATAGTGGTACTTATAGGAGGCTTATTGATATTAAAGTTCTGTGTAATAGATAAAAATATAACTACCTCAATAAATAACGGTACTCTATCAGATATAAAACATCAAAGTTTTGAAATAACTGATATGAAATATGTTATAGATGAAGAAAATAAAGTAACTACTATTAAAATGAAAATAAAGAATACTTCTAATAGAACTAAACATTTAGATAATTTTACTGTAGTATTAAAAGATAAAGATGGTAATACTATAGAAAGATTATATTCATATATAGCAAAAGATTTTGAAAAAGGTGAAGAAGTAGAAACTAGTGTTGGTATGGATGTTATAATAGATAATGCTGTTAAGGCTGAATTTAAATTTTAAGAATAAGAACTAAATCTTATTCTTTTTTGTTCTATTTCTTTTAATATATTAATAAACTTAATTAGAAAGAAGAGGAATAGAATGATAAATAAAAAGAATTTATGGTTTTTAACATTATTTAGTTTAGTACTTGTATTATCAATCTACTATGTAACGATGCCTAGTGAAGTATTTAAAGATACTGATAAAAAAGTAGAAGAAACTACAGAGAATACAGTAGAAGTAGAAGAGTCTAGTGTAATATCAGCACTTAAAGTAGAAGATGATACAGAAGTTATGTCTAAGATAAATGAATTAAAGGGCAAACTTACAAATAAAGAAATAAGTACTGATGAGAAGAATTCTGTATTTGAGGAATTAAAATTAATTAATAAAAACTCTTCAAAAGAGGAGACTTTAGAGACTAAGATAAAAGAATTATGTAATTGCGAGAATTTTGTTAAGATAGATGGTGATAATGTTAGAGTAGTATTAGATTCTAAAGATGCAAGTACTAGTAGTGCTAATAATATAATGCGTGAAGTACAAAAAGAATTTGATGAGAAGATGTATATATCAGTTAAATTTAATTAAATTTATATAAAATACTCACTTAAAGTTATATTATTCATATAATAATATGAATATACATACCACCCTAAAAGGGAAGTGAGGAATTTATGAAAAGTATACTAACAAAGAGGGAAAAGGAAGTGTTTTCTCTTCTAGTGGAGAATAAAACAACAAGAGAGATAGCAGAGGAACTTAATATTAGTGAAAAGACAGTACGTAATCATATATCTAATACTATGCAGAAGTTATCTGTTAAAGGAAGAGCACAAGCTGTAGTAGAACTAATGAGACTAGGAGAAATAACTTTATAAGCACTAAGAGTGCTTTTTCTTTTGGCAAAGAGGTATTTATTAGATAATAAAACATATATTTTAGTGGTGATGATATGTTAAAGAGAATGTCTATTAAGAAGATAATGGTCTCTTCTTGTGCTATCTTACTTTTATTAATTATTTATTTAATACCAGATAATAAAAGAGAGATTAATTTAAAACAAGATAAGGTAGAATATTCTTATAATAATGTAGTTAGTACTATTTATTTAGTAGATCGTAATAATTATGTAGCAAGAACTTCAATACCTAGTTGTAAATGTGAAGGAGTAGATAAGGCTAAGGATTTAGTTGAAGGACTAATAATTGATGGTAATAAATCTAGTATTATTCCTAATGGCTTTAGGAGTATAATTCCTCCTTCAGTTAGAATACTTAATTTAAGTTTAGATAATAGTATTTTAACTATTGATTTTTCTAAAGATATATTAGATGTTTCTGAAAGGGAAGAAAAGAAGATGTTAGAAGCTATTATTTATACTTTAACTAGTATCGAGGGAATAGATAAGATAATTATTAAAGTAGAAGGCGAAGTACTTAGTAATTTACCTAACAGTGGTGAGTCTTTGCCATCAGTGTTAGATAAGAGTTATGGTATAAATAAAACTTATGATTTAGTCAATACTAGTGATATAGATTCTTATACTTTATACTATGTAAATAAATATAATAATGATGAGTATTATGTACCTGTTACTAAGTATGTTAATAGTAAGATAACAGATCCTATAAAAGTTATTATTAAAGAACTTAGTAGTTCTCCTATATATGAAACTAATTTAATGAGTTATTTAAATTCAGAAGCTAAACTCATTAGTTATGATTTATCAGAAGATTCATTAAAACTTAATTTTAATAGTCTATTACTTAGTGATGTTGATAAAAAGAGTATTCTAGAGGAGGTAATTTATACAATTAGTTTATCTATGGATAATATTTATAATGATCTAAAAGAAGTGTCTTTTTGGGTAGATGATGAAGAGATATATGTTATGAAAATGGATGAATTAAATAGTTAGAATTTTATTAAGAGTGTTTGACTAGATAATATAATTATGCTACAATTAAGATATATTTGGAAGGAAGATATATATGAAAAGTGGATTTGTTAGCATAATTGGTAGACCTAATGTAGGTAAATCGACATTACTTAATAGTATAGTAAAAAAAAGAGTGGCTATTACTTCAGATAAACCTCAAACGACAAGAAATATGATACAAGGGATATATAATGATAATGATACACAAATAGTATTTGTAGATACTCCGGGTATACATAAGCCTCAAAATAAATTAGGAAAAGTACTTAATAAGCAAGCATACTATGTAATTAATGATGTAGATATAGTTGTTTTAGTAGTAGATATAACAGAGAAGATAGGTACAGGAGATAAGTTTGTTATAGATGTATTAAAGAATATAGATAAGCCTGTTTTATTAGTAATTAATAAGATAGATAAGTTACCTAGGGAAGAGATATTAAAGAAGATAGATGAATATCAAAAATTATATGATTTTAGTGAAATAGTTCCTGTATCTGCGAGAAAGAAAGATAATGTAGATAGACTTATTGAGGTACTTAAAAAGTATTTACCAGATAGTATTAAGTATTTTGATGATGATACAGTAACTAGTAGTTCTCCTTCGTTTATAGTTTCAGAGTTTATTAGAGAGAAAGTTTTAGATTTGACTAAAGAAGAAGTACCACACTCTGTTACTTGTATAATAGATGAGATGTATGAAGAAGATAATATATTAAATATTACGGCTTCAATAGTAGTAGATAGAGAAAATTTAAAGAAGATAATTATTGGTAAGCAAGGTAATAAGATAAAAGAAATAGGTATAAGAGCAAGAAAAGATATAGAAGATTATTTTGATAAAAAAGTATACCTAGAATTATTTGTTAAAGTAGTTCCTAAATGGCGTGATAAAGAGAAGTTTTTAAATATAATAGGTTATAAAGATTTTTTGAATAAATAATATAAATATTGAGCAATATATAATTAGGGTGATAAAATTGAATAAAAAGGATTTGTGGTTATTATTTGAAAAGACTGGTAAGATTGAATATTATTTAAAATATAAGAATTATAAAAAAGAAAGTGATTAGTATGTATAAGAAAGTAGTAGGAGTAGTGGTTAGTGAGACTGCTTTTGATGAAGCTAGTAAAATAATTAATATATTTACTGAAGAGGGAATAATTGGTGTTATAGCTAAAGGGGCTAAAAGAATAAAGAGTCCTTTTTTTGCTACTACTAGTAAGTTTTCTTATGGGGTATATAATATTTTATATAAAGAAAAAGCTTTATCTAAGCTTATTGATGCGGATATTTTGAAGGATTATAGGAATATAAAAAAGGATATGATTAAGATTAGTTATACTACTTATATTACAGAACTTACTTTAAAAGTTTATAAGAGTGATAGTAAGAAGGGAATTTATGATTTATATTTAATGGCATTAGATAAGATTAATGATGGATATGATCCTTTGGTTATAAGTGATATATTGAAACTAAAATTACTTAATTATTTAGGAATTAAACCTGTTATTGATAAGTGTGTTATATGTGGTAATACTTCAAATATTATTACTATATCTAGTTATCTTGGTGGTTTTGTTTGCAGTAATTGTTTAGGTAAAGAGAAGATAGTGTCTCCGAAGAGTGTTAATTTAATTAGAATGCTTTATTATGTAGATATGGCTAAGATTAAAAAGATTGATATATCTAAAGAGATTATAAAAGAGATAGATGAATTTATAAATGATTATTATGATAGATATTCAGGAATATATTTAAAAAGTAAGATACTAATTGATGATATTTAAATAAAATATATTAGAGGGGGTTAATATGACTTCGATTAAATATATTTTATTTCCTTTATTAGCAGTTTTTATAGCACAGTTTATTAAATTTATTTATAATTATATTAAAACTAAGAAATTAGATATAATGATATTTGTTAATGGAATGGGTGGAATGCCTAGTTCACATTCGGCTTTGGTATCTAGTTTGACTACGCTCATTTATTTGGATTATGGGTTATCTATTTATTTTAGTATTTCTTTTATATTTTCTCTTATTGTTATTTATGATGCTAGGGGTATAAGATATGAAAGTGGTAAGCAAGCAAAGATTTTGAATAGTATAGCTAATACTAATCTTAGAGAGAGTTTGGGACATAATTCTTTAGAGGTATTAGTGGGTATTATTCTTGGTAGTTTATTAGTGGTTATTCTTAATTAAAAAAATTCTTTCTAAGATTTTTTAGAAAGAATTATTTTTTTAATTTTATTTATTAGTTTGATAAGTCCATATAACCATTTATTTACTATTAGATCATAAGTACCAATGTATTCATATACTTTACCTCCGAAGCCCATCTTAAATAAATAGTCACCATTTGTTTTATTCATATTTTTAATATTACCAAAGTTAATTATTTTGTATCCTAGAGTTAAATACTTCTTAATTATCTCCCACTTAATTAGATGAGAAGAGTAGAAGTCTTGGAGATCTTTATTATAGCCTTCATATAAGAAATATACTTCACGATTGTTTTTAATTATTAGGACTGCTCCTATAATAGCTCCATCAGGGTATTTAGTATAAATATTAGTGGCTTTAATGATTTCTTGATTATATTTAATTATTAGTTTATCTGATTGCATTTTCTTAGTAATTAGAGAGTTACTCTTTTTAAGCTTAGGATCTTGGAGAATACTATTTAGTCTATCATTATTTTTTTCTTCTTCTTTAAGTAAGAAACGATAGTTGTTTACCCATTGTTCAGGATCTATTTTAGCAAAGTATATCTCCGCGGTATTATTCTTAGTATTGAAATTTTTAAGAAGAGTTTTTATTTCTTCAGCATTACTATCTTTAGTTAGATTAAGTAGAGTGTCAATGTTATTGTTTTCATCTTTATATATACTAATAGCTCTTTGAAGGGCTAAGTTAATATTTCTTTTGGTATTTGAATTAAACATTTTATAAGTTTCGTTAGGAGTTTTTTCGGTTTCGATAACTACTTCTCTATTTATGAATTTATTTGTTTTGACGAATGATAGTTCATCTAGTATTTTTATGATATTGGTGTCGTAGTAGAGTACTTTTCCTTGTTTATCAAATATTTTATAAGTAGTTCTATTAGATACTTCTACATAGACATATTTTTTGGACTTTAGATAGTTTTTTAGATTAGTAATAAAGTCTTTGAAGAGATTATCGTTGTCATAGTCAATTAGAAAGCCACCATTTACAATACCTGTTTTGAATTTGCCGACATTGTTTTCTAGTATTAGGACTGCACCCATTAGGGTGTTATTTCCTTCACTAATGAAACCTAGATATAGTCTTTGATAACTTGGTCTAGTATTAGCGTATTCGACAGTTTGGAAATAGTTTCTAGAACTATGCATAGTGGAATAGTTTTTAAATTGTGTTTCAGTTAATTCAATAATTTTCATACGTTTCCTCCATTTATCATTATATCATAAAAGAATGTAAAATAAAATACTTTTTGTTTTAATTTATTGGGATAGATAGATATATTAAGTGAATAAAATATGTAATATTTATTGCACGTGAATTTTATTTATGTTATACTTAATACAGTAAGATATTAAATATAAAAAGAATAGAGAGTGATAATGATGTTACTTAAAGATAGAGATTTAAAGAGTTTGGATGCTTATTTTAGATGTGCTAATTATTTGTCAGTGGGACAGTTATATTTACTTGATAATCCATTACTTAAAAGGCCTTTGACTAGGAGTGATATTAAGAAGAAGATTGTAGGGCATTTTGGTACTGTACCAGGACAGAACTTTATATATACACATTTAAATAGAGTTATTAAGAATAATGATATTAATATGATATATGTGTCTGGTCCAGGACACGGGGGAAATGCTCTTGTTAGTAATGTTTATATAGAGGGTACTTATAGTAAGATATATAAAGATATAACAGAGGATGCTGAGGGGTTAAAGAAGTTATTTAAACAGTTTTCTTTTCCTGGTGGTATTCCTTCACATGCTGCTCCTGAAACTCCTGGTAGTATAAATGAGGGAGGAGAACTAGGTTATAGTCTTTCTCATTCTTTTGGGGCGGTATTTGATAATCCTTATTTAATTGCTGCTTGTGTAGTAGGAGATGGTGAAGCAGAGACAGGGCCACTTGCTACTAGTTGGCATTCTAATAAGTTTTTAAATCCTAAGAGTGATGGAGCGGTTCTTCCGATACTTCATTTGAATGGTTATAAGATTAGTAATCCGACTGTGTTATCGAGAATTAGTGATGAAGAGTTACTTTCTTTAATGAAAGGGTATGGTTGGCGTCCTTATGTGGTAGAGGGATCTAGTACTCTAGAGTTGCATAAGAATATGGCTAAGACTTTAGATAAAGTAATTAGAGAGATTAAGCTTATTTGGTATAATGCTAGAGAAAAGGGTGAGGTTAAGAGGGTATTTTGGCCAATGATTATACTTAAGACTCCTAAGGGATGGACAGGGCCTAAAGAAGTAGATGGTAAGAAGATAGAGGGGACTTTTAGAAGTCATCAGGTACCTCTTACTATTGAAGATGATAGTGATGTTAAGTTATTAGAGTCTTGGCTTCGTAGTTATCATCCTGAGGAATTATTTGATGATAATGGTAAGATACTTGATTATGTTAAGAGGTTTGTTCCTTCGCCTAGTTATGCTATGGGATCTAGTCCTTATGCTAATGGAGGATTATTACTTAAGGAACTTAGGGTACCTGATGTTAATAAGTATGCTGTAGATGTTAAAGAACCATTTAGTGTATATAAGGAAGATACTAGAGTACTTGGAGAGTTTATTAGGGATATAATAAAGAAAAATCCTAGTAATTTTAGATTGTTTGGACCTGATGAGACTATTAGTAATAGGCTTACTTCAGTATTTGAAGCTACTAATAGAAGTTGGTATTTGAATAAGAAGAACAGTGATGAGTATTTAGCTTATGATGGAAGAGTAATGGATGCTTTTCTTAGTGAACATACTTGTGAGGGATGGCTTGAGGGTTATTTGCTTACGGGTAGATATGGCGTCTTTGCTTCATATGAAGCGTTTATTAGAATAGTGGATTCTATGGCTAGTCAGTTTGCTAAATGGATTAAGGTATCTAAGGAACTTGAATGGAGAAGAGATATTGCTTCACTTAATTATATACTTACTTCTAATGTATGGCAGCAGGATCATAATGGATATACGCATCAGGATCCAGGGTTTATTGATCATTTAGCTAATAAGAAAGATGATATAGTAAGAGTGTATTTGCCAGCAGATGCTAATTGTTTACTTAGTTGTTTTAATAGTTGTGTTAAGAGTAAGAATAATATTAATGTTATAGTAGCTTCTAAACATATGAGACCACAGTTTTTGAATATTGAGGAAGCTAGAGTTCATTGTGAGAAGGGTCTTAGTAAGTGGAAGGCTTTTAGTAATGATAAGGATGGTGTTGATATAGTACTTGTTTCTATTGGGGATGCTCCTACTTTGGAGAATGTTGGAGCAGTATCTTTACTTAGAGAATATTTACCTGATGTTAGAGTGAGATTTATTAATATAGTAGATTTAATGAAATTAAGAAGTCATAAGTATTATGATAATGGTCTTACTGATAGTGAGTATAATAAGTTATTTACAGTAGATAAGCCTATTATATTTAATTATCACGGGTATGCTTCTCTTATATGGCAGTTTATTTATAATAGAGAGAATAGGAATGTTTCAGTACACGGATATAAGGAAGAAGGTACTATTACTACTCCTTTTGATATGAGAGTTAGAAATGAAATAGATAGATATCATATTGTTATAGATATTGTTAAGCATTTGGATATTAAGGATACTCCTAGCGGTAAGAGAGTAATTAATATTATGAAGAATAAGTTAAAACATCATAGTGAATATATTAGAGAGTTTGGTATTGATACTGAAGAGATTAGGAACTATAAGTGGAAATAGGAGATAGATATGGAATATAAAATAGTTAATAGAGAACCTAATATTGCTAGAACACAACTTGTTTATACGAGAAATAATATTAGTGGAGTAGATAGAAGTCTTGTAGATAAGATGGATAGAGTGTTTAGTGAGACTAGAAATACTGATAATGAGATAATTAGTTCTAGTGAACTAAGTGATGTGGCAGAACGTATTAGAAAAGAGCATTTGACTAAAGTTAGGGTACTTAAGAAGGAAGAGAATAAGGGGTTTGTTATTATTGGTAGTTTGACACTAGGTACTATACTTTTACTTACATTTATTATTTTTACTACTATTAAGAGTGTTATTATTAAGTAGGAGATGGATATGGGATTTGATATTATAAATGAGAAGAGAGAGTTTAAGTTAGGAAATATTATTACTATTTTTACTATTCCTGATTGTGATAAAGAGATTGTTTTGTTTTCTATTGATGATTTGGATATTAAGGGGGATAAGACTGATTTACAGATTGCTTTTCTGAATACTGATAGTGAGGGGAATGATTATATTACTGAGATAGATGATAAGAGTGTATTTAAGAGGGCTATGGAAGTTGTTAGTGATATGGTAAAGGTTATTAATTATTAGTTATTGTTTATTTGTAAGCCTTATAGTCTTACAAATGTTTTTGAAGCCTTGGAGGTCTTCAAAAAGAAATTTAGAGCTTAGGGGTAATCTCTAAATTTTTTTGTTTTTTCTTTTGTTGTTTGGATGTAAAAGAAGTATAATAATAATATAAGTTAGAGATAGTATTTAGAAAAATTCCGGTTAATGGTGGAAAAATTAAGATTAAAGATTAAAAAATTCCGGTTAATGGTGGAAAATTCCGGTTAACGACGAAAAAATTCCGGTTATAAGTGGAAATATTGTTAGTGATGAAGATTATTTTACTATAAAGTTATATTATGAAATAAGTACTTTTGAATATTAATATAATTTTTAATTTTTTACTATTTATATATTTTTAATTTTGTAAGGTTCACAAATGAATATATTTATGTTATACTGTTTATAGTAGAGGAGTTGGCTATTATATGAAAATATTATTGTTTTTAAGTGATAAATTGGTCGAGTTTAAACTTCCAACTGAAGTGCTTGGTAGTTTTAGTTTTGATGATAAAGAAAATGAAGAAAATAAATTGATTAATGTAGAAGCAATCGATGGTAATTGGTATTTATATTCTACTTCTGATGTTACTATTTTTGATAATAATCAAGTTGTAAAAAATATGAAAATAGAGGAAAATCATTTTTATGAACTGAAAAGGGATAATGATACTTTTCTTATTTATGTTCAGTCATTGTATGAGAGAACTTTAATGCCATACTTGTATGATGATAGAATAAGTATTATTTTAGGCAACAATGAAGGGTGTAACATAAAGTATAATTGTAAGTATATAGATGATGTTTTATTTAATATTGAAAAGAAGAATGGAATGCTTTTATTAAATATTATTTCTAGTAAAGTTCCTGTATATGTTAATAAGAAGAGGTTTTTAAAAGGAAGTTTAGTAATAAATAATGGTGATAGATTAAATGTATTTGGTTTAAATATTTTCTTTTTGAGTAATTCATTTTTGATTAATAATCCTAATAATTCTGTTTTTATAAATGAAGTTAAGGCTAATATTAATTTTTGTATTTTGCCTAAGCAGGATGAATATAGTTTGGTTGATGTAAAAGACAAAGATTTATATTCAGAAAATTCATATTTTTCTAAGTCTTCAAGAATAAGAAGATTTATTGAAACAAAGGAAATAAAATTAGATCCACCTCCAAAAGATGGTAATAATGATGATACACCATTCTTAATGGTTGTTGGCCCAATGTTAACAATGGGAATTACTTCTGCAGTTACTCTTGTTAGTACAATTAATAGAATTAATAGTGGTGAAACTACTATTAGTGCATCTTGGCCACAACTTGTTACTGGATCTGCAATGTTATTGTCTACTATGCTTTGGCCGGTAATAACAAAAGTTTATTCAAAAAAACAAAAGATTCGTAAAGAAAAAGAACTTCTTAGAAAATATACTTTATATTTAAAGAAAAAAGAAAAAGAGTTTAGTGATGAACTTAAATTACAACAGGATATCTTACTTGAAAACTTAATTACTTTAGAAGGATGTTTAGAAATTATAAGTAAAAGAGGAATTTTATTTTGGAATAAAAGAAATGATGAAAATGATTTTTTAAATGTTAGAGTTGGTACTGGTGATGTTAAATTAAAAATTGATGTGAGATATCCTGAAGAAGGATTTACTATTGATGAAGATGCTTTAAAGGATCAAGCTGATGCTTTAGTGGAAAAGTATAAGTATATAAAAGGGGCTCCGATGGGTTATTCTTTGTATGATAATACAGTAACTGCTGTTATGGGAGATAGAATACTTAGTACTTCGTTTATTAATAATATAATTTTACAATTATTAACTTTTTATAGTTATGAAGATTTAAAAATAGTTGTCTTTACTAATGAATCAAACAAAGAGGAATGGGATTATATAAAGTATTTATATCATAATTTTACTGATGACAAGTCATTTAGATTTTTTGCATCAAATAGTGATAGTGGTAAGAATGTTACAGAATTTTTAAATTTTGAGATTAATAATAGAGCTTCTATACAGTCTAATGATAAAATTAACTATAAACCATATTACTTGGTTATAGTAGATGATTATTCTATGGTTAAGAAGAGTTTATTTTTGAAAAAAGTAACTGAGTCTGAAAAGAATCTTGGATGTAGTATTCTTTTAGCAGAGAATAAACTTAGTAGGTTACCTAGTAAATGTACCAACTTTATTTCTCTTACTTCTAATCGTTCTGAAATATTAATTAATTCGTATGAGAAACAAGAAAAAATAAATTTTAATAATGAGATCAATCCTAATATAAATATGAAAAATATAGCTAAATATTTATCTAATATTCCAATTGAATTTGAAGAGGGTATTAGGCAACTTCCAGATGCTATAAATTTTTTAGAGATGGAAAAGGTTGGTAAAGTTGAACAACTTAATATTTTAAATCGTTGGAATACTAATGATTCTACTACTAGTTTAAAAGCAGAGGTTGGTGTTGATGAAACAGGTAATTTAATGTATTTGGATTTACATGAAAAATTTCACGGTCCACACGGATTAATTGCTGGTATGACTGGTTCGGGAAAATCTGAGTTTATAATTACTTATATTTTATCTATGGCTATAAATTATAGTCCAGAATATGTAAGCTTTATTTTAATTGATTATAAAGGTGGTGGACTAGCAGGCGCTTTTGAAAATAAAGTTACTGGAATATCATTACCACATTTAGCTGGCACTATTACGAATCTAGATAAGTCAGAGATGGATAGAACTTTAGTTAGTATTGACAGTGAAATAAAAAGAAGACAAAAGAAATTTAATGAGGCTAGGGATGCTTTAGGAGAAAGTACAATAGATATTTATAAATATCAGAGATTTTATAAAGATGGTAAAATATCTGAACCTATACCACATTTATTTATTATTTGTGATGAGTTTGCTGAGTTAAAAAGTCAACAACCTGATTTTATGGATAATTTAATTAGTGTAGCTCGTATAGGTAGAAGTTTAGGTGTACATTTGATTTTAGCTACACAAAAACCTAGTGGAGTAGTTAATGATCAGATATGGTCTAACACGAAATTTAGAGTGTGTTTGAAAGTACAAGATGAACAAGATAGTAAAGAAATGCTTAAAAAACCAGATGCAGCAGGTTTAAAGCAAGTAGGAAGATTTTATTTACAGGTAGGATATGATGAATACTATGCTTTGGGTCAGTCTGCTTGGTGTGGCGCTAAATACTTTCCATCAAATAAAATGATGAAACAAGTAGATAAAAGTTTGAACTTTATAAATGACAATGGGTTTAAGATAAAAAATGTTCAAGCTGGTACTGGTGTTAAGATGAATGCACAAGGAGAACAGTTATCTTCAATTATGAAAAGCATAATTGAAGTATCAAGAATAACTAAGAAAGTTGCTAATCGTTTATGGCTTGAGAATTTGTCGTCAGTTATTTTGGTTGATGATTTGATAAAAAAATATAATGTTAGTACAAATTTATATGATGTTAAAGCCATAATAGGTGAATATGATGCACCTGAAAAACAAGAACAAGGTTTAATTGAATATTCATTTTTGAAAGATGGAAATACAATAATTTATGGTTTAGATGGCAGTGAAAGGGAGATGCTTCTTAATTCGATTATGTATTCTTCAATGATAGGGCATACTTCTGATGAAATAAATTATTATATAGTTGATTATGGTTCTGAGTCGTTAAGAAGGTTTTCAAATTTTTCTTCTGTTGGTGGAATGGTATATGCTGGAGAAGAAGATAAATTTAAAAACTTAATTAAATTAATAAAGAATGAAATAGCTAGAAGAAAAAAATTATATTCTAGTTATGGTGGTGAATATATAAATTATATTAATAAAAATGACAAAAAAGAACCAATTAAAGTGTTTGTTTTTAATAATTTTGATTCTATATTTGAAAGTCATCAAGATATGTATGATTATCTTCCAGGATTAGTAAGAGATTCAGAAAGATATGGAATAATATTTATTTTGACTGCTAATGCTATTAATTCTGTATCTATTAAGATTTCACAGAACTTTGGTAATATATATGCTTTTAGATTAAAAGATTCTTCTGATTATAATACAATATTTAACTCAAGAAAGAAGATTGAACTTAGAGATATATTTGGAAGAGGTCTTCTTAATAATGGTGAATTACACGAATTTCAAACTAGTTCAATAGTTAGTGATAGTAGTACTTTAGATGATTATATATATGAATTTTCTAAGAGAATAGATAATAGAACAAGTGCTAAATCTATACCTACATTACCAGAAGTAGTTAATTATGATTTGATAAAACAAAGTATTAGTAGTTTATCTTCTGTACCTGTTGGTATATCAAGACAAGAATTAGAGATAGTAAATTATGACTTCACTTTAAATACTGGTACTGTTATTACTTCTAGTAAATTACTTAATACTACTAAATTTATTAATAGCTTAGTAAGAGTATTAATAAATGTTCAGAATACAGATCTATTATTTATTGATGGAACTGGTAAACTTAGTGGCATAGGTAGTACTATTAAATATTTTTATAATTCAGATTTCGAAAATGTTTTGAATTCATTCAATGATTATTTTGAAGAAATAAAACAATATAAAGTTAGTCGTTATCAAGTTGTTATTATTTATGGTTTTGATAAGTTTATGAGTAAGTTAAATAATAAACCATTGTTTGAAAAGTTTATTTCTAGTATAAAAAGTAATGAGTTATTTAAAATTGTTTTAGCAGATGATGCAAATAAAATTAAAACTTATGGCTTTGAATCTTGGTATACATCTTTATTTAGTAATAGTGATGGTATATGGATAGGTAAGGGTATATCTGATCAAAACATATTTAAAATTGGTACTATTAAGAAAGAATATATGGAAGAATTTAAGAATAATTATGGTTTGATCATAAATGATGGTACTCCTGTTGTTACAAAGCTTATTGAATTAGATGGAGGGGAATCAGATGGAAAATAAGATATTAATTAAATTAATAGTTCCTGAATTGAATGAGACTTATGACTTATTTATTCCTGTTAATGAATATATTTGGAAGATAATAAAGTTATCTGTTAATGCAGTTTCTGATTTGTCAAGAGGTGCTTTAGATATGAATAAGACTTATTATTTAATTAATAAAGAAAATGGTTCAATATATCAAAGTAATCAAATAGTTATAAATACTGATATAAGAAATTCTACTGAATTAATTCTTCTTAGTAATAACAATGAAAAAAATTATAATGTTGGTCTTAGAATGAATATATCTGCTGAAAAAAAGTAAAATAACTGTAAATAACATTGTAAAAAATGATTTTATATGTAATAATGGTATTATGAGAGTAAGGATATTCTCATTAAAAAGTGTTTTGGAAGTGAGGTGAGTATATGACAGGTTTTGATCCAGCGCTAGTTAGTAATTCTATAAATAGTGTAAATAATTCTTATAATGAATTAATGAGAGCTTTAGTAAATGACACACAAAATAAGTTCGTTAATCCTATGGCTATGTATTGGGCTTGTAATAGTGCACAAAAGTTTTTTAATGATGCATTTTTAAGTGCAATGACTGAGCTAACAAATGGAGTAAATGTTACTTTTGAAAGTGTTGTTACTACTATGAATGAAGCTGCTAATGCTTGGGCTCAACAAACAGAAACTTCTTATTCTCCAATTAGCTTTAGTGCTAATCCATCAAAAATAGATGTTTCTGGAGTACAAGAAAATATCAATGGTATAAGAGGTGTTGATAAAGCTAATGCCACTTCTACAGTTGCAGTACTTTCTACAATTGAAGCTAGTGTTGATTCAGCTTTAGATAGTGCAAAACAAGCAGTTGCAAATTGTGGTTTTGTTGGAGATGCTCAAGCTGAATCTTTAATAAGCTCATTAGAAAAGATTAGAACTAATATTTCTACAGCTACTAAAGAATTAACTTCTGCAGTTAATAGTGCTATAGAAAATACAGTATCTGCTTATGGTGATTTAGCTGGTAAGATTTCAGAAGCTTTTACTGGTAATTAATAATTTAGAAAAGATTAATTCTTTTCTAAACATATGTCAATATATATTGTGTTGACATATGTTTGGGAAAAAATGGATAAATGGTGATTTGTTTATGATGGTAAATATTGATGTATTAATGTTAGAAGATACTTTAAAAATGTTAAATAATACTATAGCTGATTATGAAGAAGTTAATAGAAATATTTTTAATACTTTGAAGCAATCATCTTTTTTTTGGAATGATGGTGTGGCTAGAAATTTCTTTGACAGTCTTGATAATCAACAAAATAATGATATGATGGTAATAAATAATTTAAAAGAAAATAAAGAACTTATTTCTTATATGGTAAATAGTTATTTAGTAATAGGAAAAAAGATTAAGTGTAATTTAAATTCAAGGGATACTGTCAGTAGTAAAATAAAGGAAATACTACAAGATATTTCTAGTACATTATCTATATATAATAGATTAGATACTAGTTTTTGTCCTTATGAAAGAAATTTATTGAATAAAGAAAAAAACAATCTTATACAAGTATATAATTCATTAAATACGATGCTTAGTGAAATTACAAAGAGTTTTAATAAAATTGAAGAGATAGAAAGAAATGTAAATAGTAAGATTGAAAAATTAAATGACTATGTTGTTGAAAAGTTTTCTTATGATGAATATATAAAGGATTAGTGATAGTTATGAGTAGGGCGTTTGCTGATGAAATAGAATTAAATAATTATATTGAAAAAATAAGATGTTTCAAAAATATGCAAGAAGATAATAAAGATTTAATTGAAAGACAATTAAATAATGTTTTACAGTATTATAAAACTTCTAATAGTAGTAAGTATTCTTCAAAATGTGATAAAACTGTTTTGGAGTTGAAAGAATTAGATCTTAATCTAAATAAATATATTTATGTTTTAGAAAAAGCAATTATAAGATATCAGTTGTTAGCTAAAAATACTACTGGAAAATTTGAAAACATTATAAGTGGAGTTGATTATAATGAATGATGAATTAAAATTAAAATATAAAAATCTTTTTTATAATTTAAATAATATTAATAGTAAATTAAAAAGTATTTCTTATAAAGTGGATAGTTTAAGAAATTATTTGAATGATAATTTTGTTATTGATAATCAAATTGTGGAGAATAATCGTAATTATTATATAAAAAATGAGATAAATACTGTTTCTAACGAATTAAGTAATGTAGTTATTCCTTCGGTTAGAAATAAGTCATTTTAGTAGGAAGTGAGTAACGATGGATAATATAGCAGTAAGTTCTGGTAAAACTAATGCAAGCTCTTTTTTTAATAACAATACTACTAATAATATCTCTTTTGATAGTAATAATAAGATAAGTGGTAATAATGTTGAAAAGATAAGTAATTCTTTTCGCCAAAATCTTTCTGATGTTGAAAGTATTGATGTTTTATCTAATGTTAATAAGAATACGGTTTTGAATACTAATTCTACAGATGATATGATTACTAGAAATGGTGTTCTTAATAGTTGGATTTCATATATTAAAACTACTTTAGATGATCTAGTATATCAAAAACAACAAACTATTGAAAACTATTACAATAAATTTAATCAAACACATTTTTCGGATTTGATTGTAAATCAAGAAACGGGAGAGTATTTGACCCCGGAAGAATATAAAAAATCTTCTGAGACGTTAGAAAGTTTTTTGATACAAAATGGTTATCCAACTAGTGATGGAGTAGATCCTGATTTGTATTTAAAGGGTGTGGAGGCTTTTAATAATTATGTAGATACAGAGTATACAGAATTATTTAATAAACATTTTGAAGAAGCAACTGGTATATCCTATGATGAATATGTTTTAAAAATAAATACTTTTGATCAAGATATTACTAATCTTAAATCTAATTTATATGCTTTTGAGCAGCAGGCTAAGGAAGAACCTTATTTAGAAATGATTGAAACAGATGAATATAAAAAGTTTTATGAAGATAACCCTGATTTACTTAATGAAATTAATAGCATATATGATAGTGGTAAATATAAAATATTTAACGATTCATTATATGTAGATGCTTCTCAAATACCCAAAGACTATATGTATAATGGAAATGATAATACTGTTACAATAGATGGAAAAATATATTATAAATATCAGTCTCCTGATGAATATAAAAATAATGTTGATTTATTAAATGCTTTTTTGGAACAAAATGGTTATACTACTGATCCTGCTTTTGATCCTATTGAATATAATAAAGGCGTAGATGAATTTAATAAATATGTAGATAAGATGTTTGGTAGTGGATTTAATTATGAGTTTTTATATTCAATGATTAATACAAAAGATGCTGCATATTTAACTGATGAAGAAAAACAAATATATATATATTTATTGTCAAATAAAAGTAATGAAGAAGCTAGTGAATATATAAAGGCAATAGAAGACAAGATTAATCAAAGAAAAGGACAAGAAGAAGCTAATGAGTTTATTGCCAGTATAACTGATGAAGATGGTAATATTAATTATAATGTTTTATCAGGGTTATTAGCTAATGGTAAGGGTATATTAAGTGGAATAGAGACATTTGGTGAAGGATTGGCAAATGTATTTAGAACTGAAGGTATAATGTCTGATAATCAATATGCTCAAATGTATATTATAGAGGCTTTAACCAATACATCTGGTGCTTATGTAAATTCACTTGCCGAGAGTATTCTTAGTGATAAGGGTGAAGAGGCTTGTAATGAGTTTCTTGAAAATATGATTAATGTGAAGACTGGAGAAATAAATTTAGATTATGCTAAGACTGTTTTAACAAATGTGGAATATCAAAATTTAGAGGAAAAGATTAATAAGGATAAGAATACACTTTTAGATGATGCTTTTCAATTTGGTAGTAGTTTTGGTAATATGCTTCCTTCAATGGCTTGTACTTTTGTTTTATCATCTATTGGTGCTGCCCCTATGGCTACTAGTTTAATAGGTAATTTGTTGATGGGATTTAGTGCTGGTGGAAATGCAAAGAATCAAGCATTAGTTTCTGGTAACGATTTATTATCGTCGACAATATATGGTGTATTAAGTGGAACATCTGAAACTTGTCTTGGTATGCTTTTAGGTAATATACCTGGATTAAATACAAATGCTTCTTTATCTTTAAAAGGTATCTTTAGTGAAGGATTTGAGGAGTTTTCTCAAGAATATGTAGATGCTGGTCTAAGGTGTGCTCTTTTGGGTGAGACCATAGATATAGATCAGTTAGGCCCTGATTCTCTTAAATCTTTTGTTTATGGATGTTTGATGTCTTTTGGATTGAATTCTGCAACAATGGGTGTTAAATTAGCGGTTAATGGTAGTACTGTTGAATTAAAAAGTTTGTCTGATTTTAAGTCTTTCTTTAAAATATTAAATGATTCAAGTATCATATTAAATGATAATAATCAAACTGGAACTAAAGATATAATAGTAGATGATAGTATTACTAATAAATCTGAAATGGTAGAAATGATTAGTAAAATATTTCAGGATTCTGATGTATATGTTAAGACAGATAATGGACTTGTTTCTTATGAAGATTATAATGTTGATACAATTAATTCTTCTATAGTTGAAAATATTAATACATCTGAAACTGATACTTCTGGTTTAGATGATAATGCAAATATTGATAATAGTTCAGATATTTCTGAAATTTCACAAACTGTAGTTACAAATGATATTCATTCAAGTGTTTCTGAAACTATATTAAATGCAACTGATACTGTCGATTCGTTTGGTAGTTTTATTGATAAAGTTATAAAAATGGATGAAAATACATTGCCAGAAGGTTTTACTAGTGTTGAGGAATATAAAAATTTTGTTGTTGATACTTTAGTAAACAGTGGTAAGATTGAAACATTAAATAATGCATATATTGGTTCATTAATTAAGGATCCTATATTATTTACGCGTTTGTTAAGTACTGAAATTGGTTCTAGTAAAATTGATAATTTAATTATTAAAAGTGATAATCTTGTTGATTGTATTTCTCTGCTTGCCCCAGCTTTTAATAACTTAACTGTTGAGCAGTTTTGCGATGTTTTTAACTCGCCAGTAGTAAAAGAATATGTTGAAAATCTTTCTTTTAAAGATTTTAAAAATGTTGTTATAGGTCTTAGTAGAGTAAATTCTTATTTTTTACAATCTAGCGTATTTATTGAGAAGTTGGAGAATATGAGTATAAGTGATTTTTATGATGTGATTGGCAATATTTTTAGTCTGAGTTATCAAGAAATTCCCAATTCTATCGATTATAGTAATTATAGTTCTTTTTTACGTTATGTTTATGAAAACTTTGCCACTTTGGATATATTAATGAATAATGCCAAATATATTGATAAAATAGATAATGTTTTATTTAATCCTTATAAAGTTGAAGATGCTGAGGTTAATGAATTGATTACCAAGATAAAGAATAATGGAAAGAATGCGGAATCTACTTTATACAATAAAATAGCTATGAATGCTCCTGAGCTTTTGTCTTTTAATGGCTTTTCGCTTTCTTATATCGAGGATGTTGATCCAAATTGTTATTATGATATTACATTTGAGCTTGATGGTAAAGTGTCCACTAAATCTGTAATCTCTACTAGAACAAAATTAAATTTGAAAGAAAATTTAACTAGAGATATGTTATCTGCTGCATATAATGATAAATTTAAAATTTTAAATATAAAAAAGAATGATGTGAAAAGCAGTTTATATTTAACGAAGAATGATGGCGTTAGTGATGGAATTAATAAGATTAAATTGATTATAGATGGAAAAGAAAAAAGTATTTTAAAGAAATCTAATTATGGACCAATTGTGGATTTAAATAATGTTATTTCTGATTATAATAACGTTGATGTAGTTAGTGTTGAGCCAATTCAGTCACAAGACTTGATTGTAAGTGATGTTACTTCAATTTACGAAATTTCATATCTAGATTTGATAGATAGTGAAGTGAAAAAATTTTATTTATCTCCGAACAGTTATGGCAAATTGCAGATTGATGAATATTTGATTTCTAATGATATAGTAGATTTTTCTGATATTAATGTAAAGAGTGTTGCTTTATCAGATATAAAGTTAAATTTCGATTTTGTGAATTCCAAATCTGGTGTTGATATTTATTCAAAAAATAAATATGGAGGAGCTCAAGGTGATGTTTTTAATATAATTAAAGATAGTATTTTAGGAAATACACAATCCGATATAGATTTATTAAAGGCATCGTTACTAAAAAACATTATTACTAACTATTATCCTAATATAACTGATGTAGAAATGATTAATTTGTGTGAAGTTTATGCTAAGAGTGGTTGTGGATATATGGCACTTGCTAATACAATAGCCACTTATATTGGCAATTTGGAAAATGGTGCTTCGATTTTTAAAGAACGATTTGGTTATGATTTATATATTGAAAGCGGTGGTAAGAAAATATATAACCTAGAAGCAATAGCATTGGATCTTTTTTTAAACTATCGATTTACAAATAGTGTAGAACAAATAATTAATTCGTCCCGATTAGGTTTATCAGCAGCATCCAACGATTACTATACTGCTGCTTATAAATTCTTATATCCAAAAGGATTTGATGTTTACTCAGACTATTGCCAAGTGGGATCGACAAATATTAAAAATAATTTAGTTACTGATATTGCTAATTTTGGTGGTTCATCATTTAAAATTTTGAATGCATCACAGTTCAATTTGAATTTGGTCAATAATGCTGCTGAAATTTTAGAATCGGATGCTGCCCTTACTAATAGTTCGATTAGTAATAATAAAATAGAAAATATTGGAGGACACGCTATGGTTGTTACGGGAATAAATATAGATGGTAATTTGCTTGTTTCTTCTTGGAGTAAAATGTGTTCTTTCGATTCTGAAAGTTACCAGAATCGTATAAATCAAGGAAACCTTGGTGGACGATTAGGAGTTACTTTGATAAGTTATGGTATACGATAAGGAGGTTGTAATGAAAGAGTATAAATTTTTTCCTAATTCTTATGATGTGAATAAGAAGAAGGCGCTGAATTTAAGTGATGATGAATTCTTACTGTTTCAACAGTATTATAAAAAGTGTTTTGAAAAATTATTGATAGGTCTTTTTGACTTTAATAGTATAGATAAATTTATTAATGATAGTGGTATGGAGTTGCCAATTGTTGATGATACAGAATATAATTTTTATCATAACAATTCTGTCTTAAATAGTAATTATGTGTTTTTAAGGAATAATGTTCATATAGAAAATTTAAATGATAATGAAATTAACATAATTAGGGGTAATCTTTTAAATGGTGAAGAATTAAATTATCAATTTTTAATAAGTACCTTTCAAAAAGTGTTTTATGAAAGTGGTAATTATTCTATGTTTGGTATAGAGACTTTTGATTGCATATTAGATTCAGATAGTTTGATTTTCGAGTTTGCTTTTGATCAAAAGAAATTTACTAAGAAGGAACAATTTATTTTGGCTGATAAGGTTTTTGATGGAATAAAACATTCTTTATCACCAATTCAGAAAATTTTAAATTCTAAGATATCATTTTTAGAATATAAGGCAATTCCTGATATTTATTTTGTTGAAGAAGAAAAGAAAGAAGAAGAGGTTATTAGGAATTATAATATATAGTTAATTAGTGTATATATTGGAATATTAATTCTATTTAGAAGGAGGAATAAAAATGAATTATGAAAAATATTTACCTATAGGTACAGTTGTAATGTTAAAGGGAGGAAAGAAGAGAGTAATGATTACTGGATTTTGTTCAATTTCTGATAATGATAAAACTAAAGTTTTTGATTATTCAGGTTGTTTATATCCAGAAGGCTTTTTGTCTTCTAATCAAACTTTATTATTTAATCACGATCAGATTGATAAAGTGTTTTATCTAGGATTATCTGATGACGAAGAAAAAGAATTTAAACAAAAACTAAATGCAATGATTCAAAAAGTAAATGGATAATATATTAGTTTAGAAAGAGGTAAGATATGGACAAAATTAATGTTTCTATGTCAAAGTCATATGGAAAAGAAATTAATGCACAATTTAATAATTATAATAGTCATTCTTCTGCTGCTCTTTCTCCTAATTATTTAGAAAAGGGGTCTGATAGTTTCATTGAAAATGTTTTTGATGATGCTAAGGAAACTTATAATAGTGTAAAAAATACTGTTAGTAATTGGTGGGATGATGTTACAGAAACAGTAGATGGATGGTTTGATGATGTAGGTGCTAATGTTTCCCCTAATGTGAAAAGTCTTATTGAAGAAGCAAGTAGTTGGTGGGATGATGTAACTGATTGGTGGAATTCTGATTTTTCTCCCTGGGTTAAAGAAGCTGCTTCTGTTGTTTGGGATGATATTAAATCTGCTGGGGCTACAATAGCAGTTGGTGTACAGTCTTTAGTAGAGGGTTTTCTAGAATTTGGTGAATCAGTGGTTGATTTTGTTGCATTACTTGGAACTGGAATTGCTTCTATTGGGACTGGAATATATGATGGATATCAAGCTATACGAGGAGCTATAACTGATGAAGAATGGAGTTCTGTAACAAAACAAATGTGGAATGGAACAAAGGGATTTGTTTCTAATCAATATGTTTCTGGTTGGTTTGATTCTTTGTATCAGAATACTGGTTATGGTCAATGGTTGGCAGAAAATGCTATAGCTTATGATGGTGTTAGAGATGTAGCTTCTGGTATTGGGTATGTATCAGGTGTTGTTGTTTTATCTGTGGCAACTTTTGGTGCTGGAAGTGTAGTGGCTACTGGTGGAACTGCTACAGCAGCATCAGCTATGGCTGCTACTACTTCAGCACAGATGGCTGCGACTGCAGCAGTGGCAGGAATAGGAAAGGGTACACAAAATGCTTGGGCTGATGGTGCTGGTATATTAGAAGGATTGGGTGCTGGAACATTAAGTGGTATATGGGAAGGCTGTCAATTCTATGTCGGAGGAAAAATAGGTAGTCTTAACTTATTTGGTGCTGATGGTGTATTAAAGTCTGTTGGTTCTAGTGAAGTTGGTACTAAAATTTTAAATGGTTTATCTCGTGTCGTTTTGGATGGGATTGATGGAGGAGTTGAAGGCTTTGTAGCTCCGATAATTAGTTCTATTTATAAAGATGGTTATTATGATGAATCAGGAAACTATATAGAGTTTTCAGATGAACAAAATATATTTGATCGATATAGTGAAATGTTTGATGACAACGGTGGTTGGAAAAATGTTTTAACTCAAGCTAGTGTAGGATCTTTTACTTCTTTATTGGGCGAAGCATTTGATTTGGGAAAACATTTTAGTAAAAAACCGGAGGCTGATGTATCTGTTGATAAAAAACTGAAAACCGATGCTCCGAAGATAAATATTTCAGAGCAAGAACTTCAATCTAAGATAGATACTTATAATGAGTTATTGAAAATTAGAGAATCCGATGAGTATTTGGAATATGTAGATAGGGGATTAAAAGGTTATGCAGGAACATTAAAACCCGAATTTTATAAATTGGAAGAAAGAATTACACAACTTCAAAATGAATTGTCAATATATGGTACAATACTATCGAAGACTGAGGATGCTGTTAATATTAGAAATGAGGCTACATCTAAAGTTGGAACTTCTAGTCTGAATAATAGTGTGCTTGATGAAACAACTTATAACAATTTATTTTCTGGTATGAAGGCTCAAGACGCAAAATATGGAGACGGTACTGCGATAGCAGTTTTATATAATTATTTGTATAAAAACGGAAGTATTAATCATTTTAGTAGAGATGGTGGTTTTAGATCATTAGTTGAATCATTACCAAGAGAGCAATTAGAAGAATTTTATAATAAAGTTTCTTCGAATGAAGCAAGGCTTTTTGGTTATATGAAACGTGAGGATCGTGAAGTGCATCCTGTGAGTTCTAGTATTTCAAAAGATGCAGTTGATAAATTGAAGACTTATGACGATTTAATTAAAAGTGCTGGAGATAGTAATTTAGATTTTCAATCTAAAATGGATATATATAATAAATTACTTGATATTAGAAACTCTGATGAATATTTAATATATATGCAAAGAGCGCAAAGCGGAAAAAGTATTCCGTTAAACTCTGAATTTCCCAATCTAGAAGGTAGAATTGCACAACTTCAGAAGGAACTATCAGAATATGGAAACGATATGAATGCTAATAATTTGTTTGATAGTAATGGCGTTAATAAAAGTATTTATAATTATGTTGAAGAAGTTGGAAAATCTAAAGAAAAGTTAAAAGAAGTTAGTCCTTTGTTAGTTGATTTTTACGAGGACGCAAAAGATTTGGGTGTTAAAAATGATGTTTTTTTGGGATATGAGGAACATAATTTTGTACATGTTACAAGAGTAGCTGATACATCAGTGTCCGTTTTAGAACAATTAAATAAAATGATTAATGACGGAACATTGAAAAACTTTAAAACAATAGATTCTGATATCATTTATAAAGCGGGGTTAGCACACGATTTAGGTATGAAAGATGGAGGATATAGTAAATATAAATTAACTCCTGATGGTAATTTTATGAAGGATAAAGATGGTAATAAAATCCTTGTTAAAACATTTGAAAAAATTCCTGATAATGCTAATGGAAATGTAATTAGGACAAATCATTCTTTAAATTCTGCTATAACTGTTTTACAAAATAAAGAACTTTTTGGTGATGATAGTGAAATGATTGCTTGTTTAGCTTTTATTCATAGTAAGTCAACAAGTGGTGTAAAAGATATTTTGGATACAAATGAATTAGCATCTATGATAAAATGTTTGTATGACAATGCTGAAGAATGCGGCTATAAATTTGATATAAATAAATTTGGTCATATGGATGATTTGGGGCAATTTGTATTTAATGATGGAGTAGCTGAACAAATGAGAACAGGTGCAGTTGCTTTAAGAGTGGGTGATGCACATGCAGCTAAAACAGGGTTTAATCACGGTGGTGGTAAATTAGAAATAGAAAAACTTCCTGATTCTGTTGTTACTACTCAAAACTTTAAACAGGATATATCTAAGTTATGCGAGTTAGAGGCAAGCGATGCTAAAATAAATGTTAATTATGATGATTCAATGATACCGTTGGAAGGTGGCTCTTATGATTTTTCTAAAAGAGTTGTATTGGGTGAAAGAAATGTTATGACTTTAGATTCAAGGGTAGAGAATGGTACTTTAATTCATACACACGTTGTGAAAACAGAGTCCAATCCCGCTTGTTCTTGGGTTTTTGGAATTAAGGAAAAATTTGGTGAGTATGAAACGTTTAGTGCTGTTCCCCAAAAAGTGGAGATACAACTGCCAAGTGATGCTAGTCCTGATTTATATTTGTATTATCAAGAGTTTATAAATCAATATCTTGATCAACAAAAAAGTAATGGCATAAAAGAGATAGTGTTAAAATAGAAATAAAATTATAATTTTTAGTGAGGTGATATTGTGAAATTAATTTTTGAAAATAAGCGAAGCGATGATTTTTCGGATGATTTTATGTATAAATTTGAGTCTTTACGAAATGTTAATGAATTGATGACTGTTGTACAGCAATTAAAAAACTCGAAATATGATTTTTCAAATACGAATATAAGAATAACATATAGTTTTGATCATTCAAATTATAGAGATGATGATAAATTTGATAATTTAGATGCTTTCTTCCAGTTTTATGCTAAATGTCCTAGTGAAGATGTGGAACAAATTTCTTTAGAATCTGTTATAATGGATAGAAATGCTACAATTACAATTTATCCTAATTCAGATATGATGAGAGTTTCTGTGGAAAAAAAAAATGAAATAAATGAAAAAAAGTCTCATAGAATTTAAAAGAATATATATTATTACATTATTATAATTTTATGATTAAATAATATTTTATATATTTTAGATTATATTATTAAATTAATTTTTAGATTGTAATTAAAATAGCTATGTTAAATAAATGAATACTAAATTATTTAATATTTTTTGATGTATTATGTAAATTAATTGAAAATATAAAAAACTAGAGAAGTAAAATGTAACCTATAAAGTGGATTTAAAAAATAAGGTTCTACTTTATGGGTTTTTATTATGTCTTGCTGTATAATAATATAAGAAAGAAAGCGGTAATAATTAGATAAAGTTTGGAATAGGCTATTATAAATAGGGATAATAGAATGGGGAAATCTATTCTTTTTTTCTTTAATTTGAGATGAAATTTGGTATAAAGTCTTATAAAATAAGAAAAAAGTAAAAAAAAGTTCTTTTTTTGCTTGCATTTAATAAAATAATTTAGTATAATTAATGAAGTGTGACTGGCTTAGATGTGCGAAGTTGCTGATACACCCGGTTAAGTTGTCAAATAAAATAAGGGTATCAGGTAATTCGTTCGGAGCTATGTCTATACCAAGATATAGGCGAAGGGAGGACAACTATGGCAAAGGAAATCGTGAGAATTAAACTTAAAGCTTACGATCACAGAGTTCTTGATAGTGCGGCTGCTAAAATTGTTGCTACAGTAAAAAGAACTGGTGGCGAAGTATCTGGTCCTGTACCATTACCAACTGAAATTGAAAAGATTACAATTTTAAGAGCGGTACATAAGTACAAAGACTCAAGAGAGCAATTTGAGAAAAGAACTCACAAAAGACTTATCGATATCACAAATCCAAGTAAGGAAACAATTGATGCACTTGCTCACTTAGATTTACCAAGTGGTGTTGATATAAAAATTAAAAAATAGTAGGAGGAAAAAATGAAAGGAATCTTAGGAAGAAAAAAAGGGATGACTGAAGTATTTACTACTGATGGAAAACTTATTCCAGTTACTGTAATTGAAGTTACTGATAATGTTGTATCTCAAGTTAAGACTAAAGAAACTGATGGATATGATGCTATTCAACTTGCTACAGTAGAGAAAAAAGAATCTAGAAGTAATAAACCTAACACAGGTCATCTAAAAAAAGCAAATACAACCCCTAAGCGCTTCTTAAAGGAAATTAGAGGTGCAGAGGTTAAAAACTATGCTTTAGGTGATGTACTTAAAGCTGATGTGTTCTCAGCAGGAGAAATGGTTGATGTAACTGGCACATCTAAAGGTAAAGGTTTTCAAGGTGTTATCAAAAGATATAACCAAAGTAGAGGACCTATGAGCCACGGTTCTCAATATCACAGAGGTGTTGGTTCAATGGGTACAATGTTACCTATGAGAGTTTTACCAGGAAAGAAATTACCTGGACATATGGGTCACGAACAAGTTACTATTCAAAATCTTGAAGTAATTAAAGTTGATCTAGAAAATAATGTTATCTTAATAAAGGGAAGTGTTCCTGGACCTAAAAACTCTTTAGTGTTAGTAAAAGCTTCAGTTAAGACTGGAGATAAAACTAAAGCTCCAGTAGAATTAGTTGTTTATGAAGAAGATGTACCTACAGAAGAGGTTATCGAAGAGACAATTGAGACTATTAATGAAGAACTAGCAGATACTGAAACATCACAAGAAGAAGCTGCTGAATAATTGTAATTAATTATTTAATTATATACTTATTATATTGTGATGATAAAAGGAGGAAATTATGTCTAAGAAGATAGATGTTTTAAACTTAAAAGGTGAAAAGGTAAAGGATATTAAATTAGAAGATAACATATTTAACATAGAACCAAATGATGCTGTAATTAAAGATGCAGTGGTTGCTGCGATGGCAGGAGCAAGACAAGGTACTTCTAAAGTTAAAACTAGAAGTGAAGTTGCTGGTGGTGGAAGAAAGCCATACAGACAAAAAGGAACTGGTAATGCAAGACAAGGAAGCATTAGAGCACCACATTATAGACATGGTGGTATTGTATTTGGACCAGTACCAAGAGATTATTCAAAGAAAATGAATAAGAAAGAAAAGAGATTAGCTTTAAAGAGTGCTTTAACTTATAAAGTACTTGATAAAGAGTTAATAGTAGTTGAAAGTATTAAATTTGATACTAATAAAACTAAAGAGATGGTAAATTTATTAGAAGGATTAAACTTAACTAATAAGAAAGTATTAGTTTGTGTTGAAGAACTTACTGAGAATGTATGTTTAGCTTCTAGAAATTTAGCAAATGTTAAGATAGTTTTACCAAATGAAATTAATACATTTGACTTAGTTGCATCAGATAATTTATTAATTACTACAGATGCGTTAACTAAATTAGAGGAGGTGCTTAAATAATGAATAATTATTTAGATATAATATTAGCACCAATTATTACTGAAAAGACTGCTAATATGGAAGCAGACGGTAAGTATGCATTTAAAGTTGCTAATAAAGCAAATAAGACTGAAATTAAGAGTGCAATAGAAAAGAAATTTAATGTTAAAGTAGAAAAAATTAACATTGTAAACTCTCATCCTAAGAAAAAGAGAGTTGGAAAATATACTGGTATGACTAGTAAGTATAAGAAAGCTATTATAACATTAGCGAAAGGTAATACTATTAGTTTTGACTAAGGTAAGGAGGAAATATAATGGCAATTAGAGTATTAAAACCTAATACAAATGCTCAAAGAGGAATGAGTTATTTGAATAGTAGTGAAATCACTAAAAGTACTCCAGAAAAGTCTCTAACAGTAATTAAGAAAAAAACTAATGGTAGAAATAACCAAGGTAGAATAACTGTTAGACACAGAGGTGGCGGAGTTAAGAGAAAATATAGAATTATTGATTTCAAGAGAAGAAAATTTGATGTACCTGCTATGGTGTCTGCTATTGAGTACGATCCTAATAGAAGTGCTAATATTGCTCTACTTACTTATAAAGATGGAGAAAAGGCATATATTATTGCTCCAAAGGGATTAACTGTTGGTAGTATTGTTGAAGCAGGAGAACAAGTTGATATTAAAGTAGGAAATGCACTTCCTATTATGAATATTCCTGTTGGTACTGTTATTCACAATATTGAATTAAGACCTGGTAAGGGTGCTAGTCTAGCAAGAAGTGCTGGAGCATCAGCTCAAATTCTTGGTAGAGAAGATAGATATGTTTTAATTAGATTAAGTAGTGGTGAAACAAGAAAGATACTTGGAACTTGTATGGCTACTATTGGTACAGTTGGTAATGAAGATTACTCTCTAGTTAAAATAGGTAAAGCAGGAAGAACAAGACATAAAGGATTTAGACCTACAGTTCGTGGTTCTGTTATGAACCCTAACGATCACCCACACGGTGGTGGTGAAGGTAGAGCTCCAATAGGTAGAAGTGGACCAATGACTCCTTGGGGTAAACCTGCACTTGGATATAAGACAAGAAAGAATAAGAAAGAGTCTGACAAGTATATTGTGACTCGCCGTAAGAAAAAATAAAGAAAGGAAGATTAAATAATGGCTAGAAGTATTAAAAAAGGACCTTATGTCTTTGATAGATTATTAAAAAGAGTAAGAGCGTTAAATGAATCTGGTAAGAAGGAAGTTATTAAAACTTGGTCTCGTCGTTCAACAATCTATCCTGAATTTATTGGACATACTTTTGCAGTACATAATGGTAAAGAATTTATACCTGTATATGTAACTGAAGATATGGTTGGACATAAATTAGGAGAGTTTTCTCCTACTAGAAAGTTTGGCGGACACGGATCAGACAAGAAATAATTTTCTAAAGGAGGACAAAAATGGAAAGAACTGAAGCTAAGGCTACTCTTAAAACTGTTAGAATTGCTCCTAGAAAGACAAGACTTATTATTAATTTAATTAGAGGTAAGAATGTTAATGAAGCAAGAGCTATTCTTGCTAACCAACCTCAAAGAGCATCTAGAGTAATTTCAAAGGTTTTAGAGTCTAGTATAAGTAATGCTGTCAATAATTTTAATATGAATGAAGATAATCTTTATGTTAAAGAATGTTATGTTGATGAAGCATTAGTAATGAAAAGAATTAAATTCGACTCTAGAGGTCGTACAGGAAGAAACGATCATAAAACAAGTCATATTACTATCGTAGTGGCTGAAAAATAAAAGAAGGAGGACACTTAAATGGGACAAAAAGTTAGTCCAAATGGACTTAGAATTGGTATCAATAAGGACTGGGAATCAAAATGGTATGCTGATAAAGATTTTGCTAAGTACTTAAATAATGATTATAAAATTCGTAAGTATTTAAATAGTAAATTTAAAACAGCAGGTATTTCTAAGATTATAATTGAAAGAAATCCTAAAAGATGTGAAGTATTTATTTATGCATCTAAACCTGGTTTAATTATTGGTCAAAGCGGTGTTGAAATTGAAAGGATTAAGAAAGAAGTTTCAAAACTTGCTAAAGAAGATGTGCAAATTTCTGTTGTAGAAATTAAGAATCCAGATATGGTTGCACAATTAGTTGCTGATAATATTGCTCATAATATAGAAAATAGAGTTTCATTTAGAGTTGCTCAAAAGAAAGCAATTAGAAATGCAATGAAAGCAGGAGCAAAAGGAATTAAGACATTAGTATCAGGTCGTCTTGGTGGTGCTGATATAGCTCGTGGTGAAGGATATTCTGAAGGAACTATTCCTCTACATACTTTAAGAGCTGATATCGATTATGCTACTAGTGAAGCAGATACTACTTATGGTAAAATCGGAGTAAAAGTATGGATCTATAAAGGTGAAATACTTGCAAATGGTAAGGGAGGTAATTCTAATGTTAATGCCAAAAAGAACTAAACATAGAAAAACTTTCCGTCTTCCTTATGAAGGTAATGCTAAAGGTAATACTACTCTTCATTTTGGAAGTTATGGTCTAATGGCTAAAGAGGGTGCTTGGATTACAGCTAATCAAATAGAGGCTGCTAGAATAGCTATGACTAGATATATGAAGAGAGGTGGTAAAGTATGGATTAATATTTTCCCTAACTTATCACTAACTAAGAAACCTCTTGAAACTAGACAAGGTAAAGGTAAAGGAAATCCAGAAGTATGGGTTGCCGTTGTTAAGAAAGGTAAAATTATGTTTGAAATAGATGGTGTAGATGAAGCTACTGCTAGAGAAGCTTTAAGACTTGCTATGCATAAGTTACCTATAAAATGTAAATTTGTAAAGAAAGAAGAAAGTGGTGATTCAAGTGAAAACTAATGAATTAAGAAATTTAACCACAGAAGAATTAACTAAAAAAGTTACTGAATGTAAAGAAGAACTTTTCAATTTAAGAATGCAAAAAGCAACTGGTATGTTAGAAAAACCTTCTAGAATAAAAGAACTTAGAAAAACTGTTGCTAGAATTAATACTATTCTTAATGAGAGAGTGGAAGGGTAAGTGAGAATATGAAAGAGAAAAAAGAACTAATTGGTACTGTAGTTTCTAATAGTGCTGATAAGACTATTACAGTTAAAGTTGAAACTTACAGAAAACATCCATTATATGGAAAAAGAGTTAAATATTCTAAAAAATATGCTGCTCATGATGAAAATAATATCGCTAACGTTGGTGATAAAGTTCGCTTAGCCCAAACTAGACCATTATCTAAAACTAAAAGATATAATTTAGTAGAAGTAATAGAGAAAGCTGTTATTTTATAGAGTCTTTTAGCTGAAAGGAGGAAAAAATATGGTACAACAAGAAACCCGCTTAAAAGTTGCGGATAACTGTGGAGCTCGTGAAGTATTAGTAATTAGAGTTCAAGGTGGAAGTAAAGTTAAAACAGGTAATATTGGAGATATTGTTACTTGTACAGTAAAAAAAGCTACTCCTAATGGTACTATAAAGAAAGGTAAAGTTGTTAAAGCTGTTATAGTAAGAACTAAAAGAGGAGTTAGAAGAGAAGATGGAAGCTATATTAGATTTGATGATAATGCTTGTGTTATCATTAAAGATGATAAGAGTCCAGTAGGTACACGTATTTTAGGTCCAGTAGCACGTGAACTTAGAGATAAAGAATTTACTAAGATCGTAAGTTTAGCAAAAGATGTGCTATAGACTTGCAAAGGAGGAATTATGAGAAAGCTAAAAACTGGTGATAAAGTTGTTGTAATTACCGGTTCTAATAAAGGTAGTGAAGGAAAAATTACTAAAATATTAGATGAGAAAGTTATTGTTGAAGGCGTTAATATTGTTAAGAAACATTTAAAACCTAAAAATAATAATGGAAATGGTGAAATAATTGAAACAGAAGCACCAATTCATAAATCTAATGTAATGCTAGTTGATCCTAAGACTAAGAAACCTACAAAGGTAAGAATAGAAAACGATAATAAAGGTAAAAAAATTAGAATATCAAAAAGATCTAATGAAAAGATTGACTAATTTGGAAGGAGGGCGAGAGTAGATGAACCGCCTAAGAGAAAAATATATTAAAGAAGTTGTTCCAAGTTTAACAGAAAAATATGGTTATACAACTCCTATGTTAGTACCAAAAATTGATAAGATTGTTGTTAATATGGGTGTTGGAGATGCTACTGTTAATTCTAAGAACTTAGATAATGCTGTTCGTGAGTTAGAGAAAATAACAGGATTAAAAGCAGTAGAGACTACCGCTAAGAAATCAATTGCTTCATTTAAAGTAAGAGAAGGACACAAGATTGGTTGTAAAGTAACTTTAAGAGGAGATAGAATGTATAATTTCCTTGATAAGTTAATTAGTATTTCACTTCCTCGTGTTAGAGACTTTAGAGGATTATCTCCTAAGAGTTTTGATGGAAGAGGAAACTATACAATTGGTATTAAAGAACAAATTATTTTTCCTGAAATTAATTTTGATGAAGTAGAAAAGGTTAGAGGTATGGACATTGTAATTGTTACAACTGCTAATACTAATGAAGAAGCATTTGACTTATTAAAAGAACTTGGAGTTCCTTTTAGGAAATAAGGAGAGGAATAAGAGATGGCAAGAAAATCAATGATTGTTAAATCAGAAAGAGAACCTAAATTTAAGGTTAGAAAATACACTAGATGTAAGATTTGTGGTAGACCTCACGCAGTACTTAAGAAGTATGGAATTTGCCGTATTTGTTTTAGAGAACTTGCTTATAAAGGTCAAATACCTGGTGTAAAGAAATCAAGTTGGTAGACTTGAAAAAATAAGAAGGAGGGATTTTTAATGACAGATCCAATCGCAGATATGCTTACGAGAATACGTAATGCTAACCAAAATAGAAACGTCACTTGCGAAGTTCCAGCTTCTAAAGTTAAATTAGAAATAGCTAGAATTTTAAAAGATGAAGGATTTATCGAAGATTACAAATTAAATAATGAAACTGTTCAAGGTACAATAACATTAACTTTAAAATATAAAAATAAAGAAAGAGTAATTACTGGACTTAAGAGAATTTCAAAACCTGGTCTTAGAGTTTATGCTAAAGCTGAAGAACTTCCTACAGTTCTTAATGGTCTTGGAATTGCTATTATTTCTACATCTAAAGGAATTATGACTGATAAAGAAGCTAGAAATAATTCATTAGGTGGAGAAGTAATTGCTTATATCTGGTAGGTGAAATAAATGAGCCGTATTGGTAAGAGAGTATTAAATATACCAGAGAATGTTAATGTTGTTGTTGATGGTAATATTGTTACAGTAAAAGGACCTCTTGGAGAACTTACTTTAGACTTAGTAAAGAATATTGAAGTTAAGGTAGAGGATAATACTGTAATAGTTAATCCACTTAAAGATGATAAATTTACTCATGCTATGCATGGTACTACTAATGCTAATATTAAAAATATGATTGTTGGTGTTAGTGAAGGTTATAAAAAAGGATTAGAAATAGTTGGTGTTGGTTATAGATTTACTCCAAATGGAGATAAGCTTACAATATCAGCAGGATATTCTCATCCAGTAGTTATGGAAGTTCCTAATGGAATTACTGTAAAGGGTATTAGTAATACTGAGATAGAACTTAGTGGTACTGATAAAGTTAAGATCGGTGAGTTTGCTGCTAATATAAGAAAGGTTAGAAAGCCAGAACCTTATAAAGGCAAAGGTATTAAATATAAAGGTGAACAAATTCGTCGTAAAGAAGGAAAGAAAGCTTCTAAATAATAAATAGGAGGGACTTAAGATGATAAAGAAAGTTTCAAGAAATGAAATGAGAAAAGAAAGACACGCTAGAATCAGAGAAAATTTATCTGGTACAAGTGAAAGACCAAGACTTTGCGTGTTTAGATCTAATGCTAATATTGAAGCTCAAATTATTGACGATGTTAAGGGTGTTACTTTAGTTAGTGCATCATCACTTGAAAAAGAATTAAATCTTAAAAATGGTGGTAATGTTGAAGCTGCTAAAGTAATTGGTACCGAAATTGCCAAAAGAGCTAAGAAAGCAAAAATAAATACCGTAGTATTTGATAGAGGTGGATACCTTTATCACGGACGTGTTAAAGCTCTTGCTGAAGCTGCACGTGATGGCGGTTTAGAATTTTAAAGTAAGGAGGAGCCTTAAGAATGAACGAAGAAAAGAAAAAGACTGAGAATACAGCTTCTAATAATTCTCGTAAATTTGATAGAAGAAGACCTAGAAATAATAGTCCAAGAGTTAAATCTGACTTAGAAGATAAGGTTATTGAAATTAAGAGAGTTACTAAAGTTGTTAAAGGTGGAAGACAATTTAGATTTGCTGCTACTGTAGTAGTAGGAAATAGAAAAGGTATGGTAGGCCTTGGTACAGGTAAGGCTAAAGAAATGCCAGATGCAGTTAAGAAAGCTAAAGATGCTGCATCAAAGAATTTAATTAAAGTTGAACTTATTGATAATAGAACTATATCTCACGATATTATTGTTAAAGAAGGAGCTTGTAGAGTTATGCTTAAACCTGCTAAAGAAGGTACTGGAGTTAAAGCTGGTGGACCAGTTAGAGATGTACTTGAGTTAGCAGGAGTTAAAGATGTTCTTTCTAAATCACTTGGATCTAGTACTAAGATTAATGCTGCTAGAGCAACACTTAGAGCATTAAAGGATCAAAAATCTCCTAATCACGTAGCTTACTTAAGAGATAAGAAAGTAGAGGAATTGAGATAATGAAATTAAATGAATTATATGTAGTAGAGGGATCTACTAAAGCTAGAAAAAGAGTTGGTCGTGGACAAGGTTCTGGCACTGGTAAGACAAGTGGAAAAGGTGAGAAAGGACAAAACGCTAGAAGTGGTGGTGGAGTAAGACCTGGCTTTGAAGGAGGTCAATTACCACTATTCAGAAGATTATCAAAAAGAGGATTCAACAATTATAATTTTAGAACAGTATATAGTACAGTAAATGTATCTGATCTTAATAGATTTGAAGATGGTACTGTAGTAGATACTAAACTTCTTAAGGAAGTTAAATTAATTAGAAAAGAATTAGATGGAGTAAAAATCTTAGGAAATGGTGATTTAACTAAGAAATTAACAGTTAAAGCTAATGCATTTACTGAGAACGCTAAAGAGAAAATAGAAAAAATCGGTGGAAAAACTGAGGTGATTTAGTTGTTTAAAAATCTTAAATTGATCTTCAGTCCGAAGAATAAAGATATTAGAAAAAGAATAGGATTTACTTTATTTGGCCTTCTAATATTTGCCCTTGGTACAACAATTCCCGTACCAGGAACTGAAGGCGCAATATCTAGTTTAGGATTATGGGAATTATATAATGCTATTGGTGGAGGAGCACTTAAGAACTTTTCTATATTTGCTCTTGGTGTGATGCCATATATATCTGCTAGTATCATTACTGGAATATTACAAATGGATATAATACCTTACTTTACTGAACTTAAGGAGAGTGGGGAAACTGGTAGACAAAAGATTAATCAGATAAATAGATACCTTGGTATTGTACTTGCTTTCTTACAAGGATTTGCAATGGCATTTACTTTTGTGAATGGAGCAGGAACACTTGAGTATATTAAGATTGCTATTATCTTAACAGGTGGTACAGCATTCTTATTATGGCTTGGTGATCAGATTACTCAAAAGGGTCTTGGTAATGGTATATCATTAATTATTATGGCTGGTATTATTTCTACTGTACCAAAAATGTTTATTGATACATTTAGTAGTTTAGTTACTAATCATACTGGTTCATTATTTATTGGTATTATTGGTTTTATCTTATTTGCTCTATTATATTTACTTATTGTTGTAGGTGTTGTATTTGAAGAATCTTCTGAAAGAAGAATACCTATACAATATTCAAATAGATCTGCTTCTTCTTATGGAAGACAGCAAAATTATATTCCATTTAAATTGAATTCTGCTGGTGTAATGCCTGTTATCTTTGCATCAGTAATATTGTCTATACCAACATTTATAGCGGGTATTTTAGGAGATAAATCTAATTTCTCTGTATTTGTATCTAAATATATTAATTATACTACTCCTACGGGATTTGTATTATATATGATACTTATATTTGTATTTGGATTTTTCTATACTAATATGCAGATTAATCCTAAAGAACTTGCTAAGAATTTAAATAAGAATGGTGGTTACATTCCAGGTGTTAGACCAGGAAAAGAGACAGAGAGTTATATAAAGAAAATATTGAATAGAATTACTTTCTTAGGATCTGTATTTATTGCTGTTATAGCAGGACTTCCTATTGTATTTAGTAGCTTTTTAAGTACAGGACTTCCTACATCAGTTAGTATAGGTGGTACTGGAGTATTAATAGTAGTAGGTGTTGCTATTGAGACATATAAACAGTTAGAAAGTAGTTTGATAAATAGAAATTACAAAGGAGTAAGATATTAATGAAGAATATTATATTTATTGCCCCTCCTGCAGCAGGTAAGGGAACAGTTAGTGCTAAGATATGCGAAAAGTATAATATTCCTCATATATCTACTGGTGATTTATTAAGAGATGAAATAGCGAATTCTACAAAACTTGGTCAAGAGATTAAAGATTTAATGGCAAAAGGAGAGTTTGTTTCTGATGCTATTATTACTAAGTTATTGAAGAAGAGATTATCTAGTAAAGATTGTAAGAAGGGATATATCTTAGATGGTTATCCTAGAAATGTTAGTCAAGCTATGACATATGATGATTTATTATTGGAATTAGGTTATGATTTGGGAAAGGTTATATTTTTAGATATAGATATGGATACGGCGATGAAGAGAGCTTTATCTAGAGTAGTATGTTCTAAATGTGGACTTTCTTATAATCTATTGAATAAAGAATTATCTCCAGTTAAAGAGGGTATATGTGATAGTTGTGGGTCTTTATTGAAATCTAGAAGTGATGATACAGAGGAGACTTTTAAGAATAGGTTTAGTACTTATATGAGAGAGACTTTTCCTTTAGTAGAATACTATGAAAAGAAAAATTGTTTAGTTAAGATTGATGTAACTAATATAAGTTCTTCAGAGGTTTTTGAAGAAGTAGAGAAGGTAATTAAATGATAACTATTAAAAGTGATTATGAATTATCTTTAATGAGAATAGCGGGCAGAATTGTCTACGATACGCATCAGTATTTGAAACCGTTTATTAAACCTGGTATTACTACTGGTGAGCTTGATAAACTTGCTTATGATTATATTATAAGTAGGGATGCTACTCCTTCGTGTTTAGGTTATGAAGGATATCCGGCAAGTATATGTATATCTGTAAATGAGGAAGTTGTTCACGGTATACCGGGTAAGAGGAAACTTAAGAATGGTGATATTGTTACTCTTGATATATGTGCTTGTTATAAGGGTTATAATGGAGATTCTGCTTGGAGCTATAAAGTTGGTAATGTATCTAGTGAGAAAGAATATTTACTAGAGCATACTGAGAAGGCTTTATATGAAGGACTTAGTAAAGTAAAAGATGGTGTTCACTTGGGTGATGTATCGTCTGCTATTGAAGAATATGCTAAAAAGCATAAGCTTGGTGTGGTTAGGGAACTAGAAGGTCACGGTATAGGTACTAACTTACACGAAGATCCAGAGGTACCTAACTTTGGTCATAAAGGTACAGGAATTATTTTGAAAAAAGGTATGACTATTGCTGTTGAACCAATGCTTAATTTAGGAACTAGAAAAGTTTATTTACTAGATGATGATTGGACAATAGTAACTGGTGATAATAAACCATCAGCACACTTTGAACATACAATTGTTGTAACTAGTGATGGTTATGAGATATTGACAGGAGATGATAATTATGAGTAGAGAAGACTTAATAGAAGTCGAAGGAAAAGTACTTGATAATTTACCACAAGGGAAATTCAAAGTAGAACTTGATGGTGGCCACATAGTAGTTGCCCATGTTTCTGGTAAAATGCGCATGAATAACATACGTATTTTACCAGGTGATACTGTGGTTATTGCAATGTCACCATATGATTTAACACAAGGGCGTATTATATATAATAAGAAATAGGAGTGATGATAAATGAAAGTTAGAGCATCCGTAAAAAAAATTTGTGATAAATGCAAAGTTATCAAAAGAAATGGTAAAGTAATGGTAATTTGTGAAAATCCAAAACACAAACAAAAACAAGGTTAATAGGAGGAAATAATATTATGGCAAGAATTAAAGGTGTAGATATACCTAATGATAAGAGAATTGAAGTATCTCTTACTTATATCTATGGAATTGGAAAGAATTTATCTAAAACAATTCTAAATAATGCTAAAGTTGACTTAAATAAGAAAGCTAAAGATTTAACAGATGATGAACTTGCTAGAATTAGAAAAGAAATAGAAAATCATCTTGTAGAAGGAGATCTTAGAAGAGAAGTTAACTTAAATATTAAGACTAAGATGGAAATTAATTCTTATCAAGGCACTAGACATAAAAAAGGTTTACCAGTTAGAGGTCAAAGAACTAGTAGAAATGCTAGAACTCGTAAAGGTAAAGGAAAAACTATTGCTAATAAGAAAAAATAATTAGGAGGAAAATATGGGAAAATATAATTCAAGAAAAAGAAAAACTAAGAAGAATATTCCTGCTGGTATGGTACACATTCATTCTACATTTAATAATACAATAGTAACTATTACTGATTTAGAAGGAAATGTTGTAAGTTGGGCTTCTGCTGGTACACAAGGAGTAAAAGGAAGTAAGAAATCAACTCCATTTGCTGCTGGTATGGCTGCTGAAGCTGCAGGAAGAGATGCAGTAGCAGCTGGTATGAAGACTGTAAATGTTGAAGTTAAAGGATTAGGTTCTGGTAGAGAGGCTGCTATTAGAAGTCTACAAACAGTTGGATTAGAAGTAAAATCAATAACAGATGTAACACCAATTCCACATAATGGATGTCGTCCACCTAAAAGAAGACGTGGATAATTAAGAAAGGAAGGGCAAGCAAATGTTAAAATTTGAAAAACCAGATTATAAGGTAAAAGAATATATTAAAGATTCTTTCTATGGTAAATTTGAACTTGAACCATTAGAGAGAGGTTTTGGTACAACTTTAGGAAATGCACTTAGAAGAGTTATGTTATCAAGTTTACCAGGAGATGCTATAACTTCTGTTAAAATTGATGGTGTAGCACATGAGTTTCAAAAAATTGATGGTGTAATTGAGGATGTTACTGCAATTGTTTTAAATTTAAAGAGTGTAGTAATTAAGAATCATTCACAAGATAGTAATAAGGTTATTAGACTTAGTAAAAATACTCCAGGAGTAGTTACTGCTGGTGATATTGAAGAAGATGCTGATATTGAAATATTAAATCCTGAACAAGAGATTTGTACTTTAGTAGAAGGCGGAAGTATTAATATGGAAATGACTATTGGAACTGGTAGAGGTTATACAGTAGCAGAGGATAATAAGAAATTATTACAAGGTGATAAAGCTAAGGTTGGAGCAATTGCTATTGATAGTTTATATTCTCCAGTAGAGAGAATTAACTATGAAGTAGAGACTGCTCGTGTTGGTCAAAATAATAATTTTGATAAATTAGTATTAGAAGTTTGGACTAATGGATCTATTACTCCAGAAGAAGCTGTAGCACTTGCTAGTAGAATTTTAATAGAACATTTTGAGATATTAACTGATTTAAATGCAATAGCAGATGAGACTGGATTAATGGCTTCTAAATCTGAAGATCCTAATGTCAAGATATTAGAAACATCTATTGATGACTTAGATTTCTCAGTTAGAGCATATAACTGCTTAAAGAGAGCTAATATTTTAACTCTTAGAGATTTAGTAGATAAATCTGAAAATGAAATGATGAAGATTAGAAACTTAGGTAAGAAATCATTAAAAGAAGTTATGGATAAAGTAAAAGATATGGGATTATCTTTTAGAGATGAAAATTAATATAAGGAGGTAATTATGGCTTATAGAAAATTAGGTAGAGAAACAAGACATAGAAGAAGTATGCTTGCTACATTAACTAAACAACTTATTGAAAACGAGAGAATTGTTACTACTGAGACAAGAGCTAAAGAAGTAAGAAAGAGCTTTGATAAGATGGTAACTTATGGTAAAAAGGGTACTTTAGTAGCAAGAAGAAATGCTTTAGCATTTTTACATAATGATAAGAAAGCTGTAGATAAAGTATTTAATGAATTAGCACCAAGATACGCTAGTAGAAATGGTGGTTATACAAGAATAATTAAAATGACTGAGAGAAAAGGAGATAACGCTCTATTAGTTATTTTAGAATTAGTTTAATGATCATAATAAGGCACTTTAATTAGTGCTTTTTTCTTTACTATTTATTTTAATTATGATATTATATAGAAAACAGAAGGATAAGTGATGTATGTGAATGAAGAAGTGTTAGATATTATTTTTCGTTCTTCGATTAACTATAGAACTCCTGATAGATATTTTATAGAGAGAGTTATTACTTTGATAGCTAGTTATGATGATTTAGAAGATTATATAAATGGTATTTATTATGATTGTTATTCAGTAGCTGTTTATTACTATGAAAGTGGTGTACTTAAGTTTAATATTACTAAGATTATAGATGAGTTAGAGGGGATATATGATAATAATTCTTTTTCTGAGTGTAGTAATAATTATTTATTGAATAAGTATTTATTTATATATTTAAGATTGATGGAAATAATATTTCACGAGTTGGAGCATATTAAACAAAAAAAGAAATTAGATAATAGTAGAGGTGATAATTTAGAGAAGCAATTAATAGATATTAGTTTGATTGCAAGAGAGGTTTATTTAGATTTATATGATACTAAGCATTCTTTGTTTTCGATAGAGAGAATAGCTAATATTAAGAGTTGTAAGAGAATATTAGAACTATTGAAGTTAGATACTTCGATACCACAATTTATATATAATAATTTTTATTTTAGATATTGTTATTTGGTTAGTGAGTATTATTCTAGTGATAGTTTTCCAATACTTGAGTTTGTTAATGCTACTAATGGGAAGATTACTTATCAAGATGTTTTGTTTTGTAAGAAGAACACTAATAAGATATTAAAGAAGACTAGAGATACTTTTTCGTTTGGGGATAGGATTACTTTTGGATTACCTGTTACTAAGAGTGAATTGGATAGAATATTAGCTAGATAAATGTGTAAACTATAAGTTAATTATAACTTAAAAGGTTTACATATTTTTTTTCTTTTGATATAATAGATTAAAACTATTAGAATGGAAGGAGATAAATGTAATAGTTAGCGCCAGGCTAGGAATAGTTAACGAGGTAAGTAGTTATCGAGAGTTCGGCGGATACTGCTTTGGGTTTATATGCTCATTAGATTATTACAAAAAGCAAAATTAAGATTGTAACAAAATAATAATCATATATAAGAAAAGAGGTAGAAATATGTGTGGCATCGTAGGATATGCTGGTAAAAAGAATGTAATAAAAAATATTATGACAGGATTGAAATCACTAGAATATCGTGGTTATGATTCAGCGGGTATTGCGTATATAAATGATAATAGTGATATTAATATATTGAAAAAAGAGGGGCCTATAAAGAATTTAGATAAGATATTGAATTATGAAGATGAAGCTTCGATTGGGATATCTCATACGAGATGGGCTACTCACGGGGAGGCTAATGATACTAATTCGCATCCTCATAGACAAGGGAAAATAACATTAGTTCATAATGGTATTATAGAGAATTATGATGTTTTAAAGAAAGAGTTAATTAAAGAGGGGTATACTTTTAAGACTAATACTGATACAGAGGTTGCTGCGGCTGTTATTGATAATTTATATAAGAAGATTGGTAGTATGGTAGAGACTTTAAAAGAAGCTACGAATATATTAAAGGGTAGTTATGCTTTTAATATAATTAATGATGATATATCTGATACTATATTTGGTATTAGAAAAGATAGTCCTTTGATTGTAGGAGTGTCTTCTGAAGGAAATATATTAGCTAGTGATATACCTGCTATTATTCATATTACTAATAAGTATGTAGTTCTTGATAATTTTGATATAGTTGTTCTTACTAAAGATAGTGTAGAATATTATGATAGAAATGGTAAGAGAATAACTAAGGAGATAAGAGAGTTTGATCAAGAGGAGGAAGTTATTGGTAAGCAGGGGTATGATCACTTTATGTTAAAGGAGATTAATGAACAGAGTGAGGTTGTTAAGAAGTTACTTTCTTTATATACTAAAGATAATAGGGTTACTATTGATTTTGATATTCATAAATATAAGAATATTGATATAGTTGCTTGTGGTAGTGCTTCTTTTGCAGGACAGATTGGTAAGTATTATATAGAGAATTATGCGAATATTAAGACTAGTGTTTATTATGCTTCTGAATATAGATATCAAAAGAATTTCTTTGATAAAGATACTTTGGTTATTTTGATATCTCAGTCTGGGGAAACTGCGGATACTTTGGCGGCTTTGAAATTGGCTAAAGAAGTTGGTATTGATACGCTTGCTATTGTTAATAGGAAGGATTCTTCAATAGCTAGAGAGGCAAAAGAGGTTATTTATACTAAGGCTGGTATTGAGATAGCGGTAGCTACTACTAAGGCTTATTTGGCACAAGTAATAGTACTTTTATTGCTTGCTATAAAGGGTAATGATAAGGAAGAAGAATACTTGGATAGTATAAGAGTGTTACCTAATTTGATTACTAAGTATATAAATGAGTATGATTATAGTAGTATTGCTAAAGTGATTGAGAATAAGGAACACGTGTTTTATTTGGGTAGAGGTATTGATTATTATCTTAGTATGGAAGGTAGTTTGAAACTTAAAGAGATATCTTATATACATAGTGAGGCTTTTCAAGCGGGAGAGCTTAAACACGGTAGTATTTCTTTGATTGATAAGGATTTTGGTGTTATTGCGGTTGTTACTGATAAGAGTATTAGTGAGAAGACAATTAGTAATTTGAAGGAAGTGGCTGCGAGAGGGGCTAAGATTGTTGCTATTACTAATATTGCTGATGATAATTTTTCTGATTATAAGATATTAGTGGATGATTATAATGAGTTACTTAATCCTCTTATGGCTATTGTTCCTATGCAACTTCTTGCTTATAATGTTGCTAAGTTAAAAGATCTTGATATTGATAAGCCTAGGAATTTGGCTAAATCTGTTACTGTTGAATAGTTAGTTATATTATCCCCGTAAGCTATTAATCTTACGGGGTATTTTTGAGCCTAAGGTCTCAAAAATAAAGGGTTTGGGGGAAGATGTTAAATTTGACATTTAATATCTTTTATTATATAATATTAAATATTTTTGGGGGATATATGAATAGAAATGATACTAAGAATAAAGATATAAAAGAATTAATGAATATGTTACTAGACAATAATACTTTATCTAAAGATAAAATAAAAATTAGAAGAAAAATTGATAAGATAATATCTAAAGATAGTTATAATACTACTAATGAATTGAAAGTTTTATTTAAAGAAATAGATGTAGATAAATATTTATTTGATCCTAATGTAGATATGTATATAAAAGAATATATAATATTAGCTTGTTTCTTTGATAGAGATTTAATTAAATTACTTAAAGAAGATATTTCAGAAGATTTAAAAAAATATATTATTGATAAAAAAATTACTATTTATAGTACCACAATTATAGTTGAAATATTAAAAGATAGTTTAATTGATGATAATTTAAAGAATTATTTAATTAGAAGAAAAATTAATTCACAAAATATTATTGATATAGTATTAGATGAAAGATTAAATAAGGGCTTTAGAGAACGTATTTTTTCTATTAAGAAAGATAAATTAATTAGAGTATTACATTGTACTTCGAATAAAGAAATAATAAATAAACTTATTTTTTATTGTACTAGTTATGATAATGTTAGATTTATAGAAAAGTATAAAGCTAATTTACTTAAAAATACTTCTAGAAATATTACACCATTATTTATTAGAAAGGCTTATAATAGCAAAGATGTAAATAGAGAGTTACTTGATAAAGTACTAAGAGATAATAAAGAAAAAGTATGGAAGGTTATAAATAATATTAAGGGTAAGGAAGCTATTGATTTTTTTGAAGTTCGTTTCTTACCTAGTGAGTATGCTGATACTATAATTAATAATAATATTGATATAATTAATGAATATATAGATAAACTTGATATAGCAAAAATAATGGAGATATTAAATAATTCGAGTTGGATAAATATGGAATTTAAAAAAATAGTTTTTCAACGTAGAATAGATGATGTAATTAATATATTAAATAGATATAATCTTAAAGTGTATTTAGATTATATTTCTTATTGCTATTATAATGATGAATTAGTTAGAAGAACTATTGATAAGAAAATAAATGTTGATAAGGTAATGAATATAATAGATAAAAATCATTATAATAGTGCAGTAGCTGATTTTATAACAAAGTATAAGAGAGATTATCTAGAAGAATTTTTAGCTAATATTAAGTGGAATGATTTAATTAATAATAGAATAGTAGATGATAAAAATTTAAGTACTATAACTTCATTTAGTAATGAAACACAAAATATTATATATAGAGAAAATAGTAAATATATAAATAATATTTTGGATAAATATGATGATAATACTTTAAAGAAATATTTAAATAGTCATTATAAAGATTATAGTGGTTTTATTTTGAATATTAAAGAGAATATATTAAAGAGATATATTAGTGATTATGAAGTTAAGATAGCTAAGATAGTTATGGATTGTTGTAATAGAAGTGATGTATTAAATACGGTAAATAATTTAGAGAAGTTTTTTAATGGTATTAATATAGATATAGAAGTATTTTTACAATATGGCTGCTACGCTTTAAAAGATCGTTTTATAGATAATATAGTTAGTATTATAGATAAAGATGAGATAGATAACTTTAATAAAGTTAAAGATTATTTATTTAAACATTATTATTATCAAGATTATAATGGAGCTAATTTAATTAAGAATTTAAATGTGATAATAGAGAATTATAATTCTTATAGAAAGTTATTATTAAATATAAGTAATAGTAATAATGTACTTAGTACTAATGATAAGAATAATTTGTGTTTACTTTTTGATGGTAAGATTAGTGGTGTACCTAAAGATATATATGAACTAGAAAAGTTAAAAATAAAGCAATTTAATAGATATAAGATGATGATCTTAAATAGTGATGCTTTTATTGAAGATTTAAAAGATATTTTCTTTAATAATATAGTTTCATTTAAGGATGATTACTTTGAGAGTATAGGGGATATTTCTTCTTTGATGATATTACAGCAGAATAATAGTAATAATAAAGAGATATGTTTATTAATACAAGAAGTTATTACTAGTATGGATGTTATTAATAAGATTAGAAATATTAATGATCGAGAGAAGATTATTAGTATTATAATATCTTATATAGATAGAGAAGATACTATAATTAATAGAATATTAAATGATATTGTAGATATTAGAAGTAAAATTAGAAAATTATATGAATTAGATAGTAGATATAATTTAACTACTTTAGAAGCTGCTAGAAAGATACCAGATATTTATAATAGAGAATATATGGAATTATATGATGGAGAGGTATTTGATTTTAGTGATAAGAATTATGTATTATATGCACATGTGTTAAGTAGAAGAGAGAAAATGGAAGACTTAGTTAATGGTGTTAGTACGGGTAATAGTAATTTTATTTCTTTTAGTCCTATTAGTTATAGAGGACAGAAGTATTATTATAATTATAGAGAGTGTATTTTAGCTTATGATAAGATACCTCAGAATAGTTTTATTTGTAGTTCATTAACTAATATGGGTAGTAATTATGCTGTTAAGAGTAATAGTGCTATAGTGGTAGATTTATGTAGAGAACAAAGGGGTATATTAGAGACTAGTTCAGTAAAAGGGAATAATGCTGAAGCATTATTCTATAGAGAGGGTATTAAACCTTGTGGTATTATATTAGTAGATGGAAAAAGACCATCAAATAAAGAAATAGAGTATCATAATAAATATAATTTGCCATTTATTATTACACAGAAAGATGAAGTGGCTATTGATAATCCTAAGAAAGTATTTACTTCGAGTAATGGAGAATATATAGAAGAAGATAGAATTAAAAAATTAAATGAGGTTAGAGAGTATATAAATAATAAATTAGTTGTTAATAAAGAGAATGATATATATACTGGTAGAGAGATAGCTATATTTACAGATACACACGCTATGTATGAACCTACTGTTGCTATATTAGAAGATATAAGAAGTAGAGATATAAAAGAAATATATTCACTAGGAGATAATACTTCAGATGGCCCTTGTCCTATGGAAGTTTTTGATTTATTAGATAGATATAGTGTAAAACAAATTATGGGTAATAGTGAATACTATTTAACTTTAGGTAGTGAACCATTTAGTTATTTTAATAGTGATAGAAAAAATAGTTTAGATTGGACTAATGATAAAGTTAAGAGTTGTATTAAAGATTTAAAATTATATAAAGCCTCTAGAGAGATCTTAGTAGGAGATAGAAAGATAGCATTATGTCATTTTGGTAATGATATTAGATGGGATTTTGATAGACATAATACTTGGACTTATCAAGATAATATAAAGATAGGTAATGCAGCAGAACAATTTTTATTTACTAATAGTAGTGAATATAAAAAAGAGATCGAAGATATGATAAAGAAGTATGGCTGTGATACTCCTAGAGTGAGAGGGTATCTATCTAGTAAGATGGATCCATTATTTGGGGGAAATATTATTACAGAATATGATGATGTATTTGAAGGACATGTACATTTTGAGTTAGAAGATAAAATAAATAATACAAATATACATACTTTAAGAGCAGTAGGTATGGGTGAATTAGATGATAAAAAGAAAGATAAAGCTTATTATATAATACTTAAGGAAAAGAAAAAGGGTGGATTTGATATAGAAAAAGTGTTAGTTCCATTTAATAAGAGTAGTTTATTATCTAGTATATATGCTTCAGATATGCCAATGAAGAAGAAAGTATTAGAATATTTGAAATAATATAAGGAGGAGTTATGGAATTAGAAATATTAAAACTTTTATATAATTATTCGATAAAAGAAAAAGTAATAGATGCTAATTTTATAAGTAGAATATTTAATAGTGTGATAGATAATTATAATATAAAAGATTATTTAAATTCTTTTTATATTATTAATAATGAAGATACAGTAGGAGCTTATAATGAAAAAGAGAAGACTATAAAGATTAATTTACATAAATTAAATAAATTATGTTTTATAGATGGTTGTACTTTAGGACTATATGGAGTACAAAATACTTTCTTTATAAATATTCAAATATTAATTTGTTTATTTCACGAATTAGAACACGCTAGACAAAATAGTCTTTTATTTAAAGCTAATACTTATTCAATGCTTTTATATTATGGTAAAATATTTTCTAATCAATTGATAGCTAATACTTTCTTTAATTCTTTTGATAAGACAATTGATGATGTGTATTTAAAAACATTATATGATAAAACTTATGACTATAATCCTTGTGAGAGAGGAGCATATATTATTTCTAATGAAACTATATATAATATAATAAAAAAAGAAAGAGTTATTGCTAGTATAATAAAAGAAGATGTAAAGAGTAATGTGTATACTACTTCTTTATCAGGATATAAATATAAAAATAATGTTATAGTACCTCCTTCTTATACTTTTTTAAAAGAAATAGGTAAAGAAAACTATTGGAATAACTTATTCTTTGTAGGTAAGAATAATAAAGAGACACTTAAGAATATTAAGTTAGTTTATTCATTAGAAGATAGATTAAAGTGTGGTTTTCCAGTATCTATAAGTGAATATAATAAGATAGAAAGAAAGAATTACTTATTACAAAGAAAGATACTTAGTAGAACTATAAATAATTAAATTAAAAGAGTAGAGATACTCTTTTTTCTATATATATCTATTGTAAAATATATGTCAAATTGCTTGTTTTAATCTATTTAGTATGATATCATTAAATTGACAATACAAGGGAGATGTGAGATATGACTAAGTTCGATAAAGACTATTTAGAATTAGTAAAAGAAATACTACAAAAAGGAGAAGAGGTAGAAAATAGAACTGGTGTTAATACTGTTAAGTTACCATCGTATAGTTTTAAATTTAATGTAGGTAGTGAGTTTCCTATTCTTGAAACAAAAAAGACATATTATAAGAATGCTTTAACTGAGATATTATGGATATGGCAAGTAAGTTCTAATGATGTTAGATGGTTACAAGAAAGAAATAATCATATATGGGATGAATGGAAGATAGATGAAGATGGTATTTATAGAATATATGAACCAGATACTAAAAAAGAAGAATATGATAAAGATAAAGAAGTAGTAGTAATGGATCCATTTAGTGCTTCAGTTAATGATCCATTTGGAGAATTAACACCACTTTTACCTAAAGATAATGAACAAGGAAAGGTTATGACTGCGAAGAGTTTAATACCTGGGAAGAATATAAAAGCTGCGAAGTATTATGGAAAAGAATATGCAAATACTATAGGAACAGCATATGGTTATATCACAGGAAGATACAATATGGCAGAAAGACTTATTAACTCTATAAAAAATCATCCAACAGATAGAAGAAAAGTATTTAGTCTATGGCAAGATGAATTTTTAAGAGGAGCAGTTCTTCCATCTTGTGTTTGGTCTACTGAATGGAATGTCTACAAAGATACATTAAATCTTCAAGTACATCAAAGAAGCTGTGATATAGCACTAGGATTACCTTTTAATGTAACACAGTATGCTTCATTACTAAAAATGATAGCACAAGTAACAGAATTAGAACCAGGTATAGTATCATATTCAATAAATGATCCACATATCTATGTTAACCATATAGATACAATAAAAGAACAAGTAGCTAGGGGTAATAGATATAATGAATTAATGAAATATAGTACTTCAAATCTTATGATGTTAAGTAACTGCTACAAAGAGAAGTTAAAACTATTAGATAAAGATAGTGAAGAATATAAAAATATAAATACAGAACTTTGTATAATAGATATGATCTTAAATCCAGAGAAACCAGAATTAGTATTAGATCCTAGTATTAAGAACTTCTTTGATTTTGATAATTCGAAAGAATTAAAACATATTAAAGTTAAAAATTATAAAAATATGGGTCCATTAAAATTTCCAGTGGTACAATAAAGGAGAATAAAATATGGAAAATTTAAGTATGATAGCAGCAGTAGGAAGTAATGGAGAACTTGGACTTAATAATCAATTAATATGGAAAATAAAAGAGGACTTAAAATTTTATAGAGATACGACAATGGGAAAGAATATTATAATGGGAAGAAATACTTTTGAGTCAATGCCCCTTAAGGCATTTGAAGGTAGAAATCCAATAGTAGTAAGTCATTACCCATTAGATAAATATTATGATGCAGCAGTATTTAATAATACTTTAGCTTTATTAGAATATATATGTAGAAGTGAGGAAGAATTTATGGTAGTAGGTGGTTCTTCAATATATAAAGAGTTTTTACCTTTTGCAGATACTATTTATTTAACAGAAATAATGAAAACTGCTAAAGCAGATGCTTTCTTTCCTTATTTTTGTGAAGATAGTTTTGATGTTACAGAATTAGGAGACTTTAGTAATGAGGAGATACCATATGTAAGAAAAAAATATGTTAGGAGGAAAACATATGAATAAAGGAAAACTAATAGTTTTAGAAGGATCTTGTGATGCAGTAGGTAAGAGTACACAGTATAGACTACTAATAGATAAATTATTAGAAGATAAAGAAAAAGTAATAACTACTCATCATTTCCCTAGTTATGGAACATATCAAGGAAGACCAGTAGAAGAATATTTAAAAGGTAATTATGGTAAGATATCAGATCTATCTCCATATTTTGTAAATAGTTTATATGCTCAAGATAGAGCTATTACTTGGATAAGTGGATTAAAACAAGAATATGAAAAAGGTAATATAATACTTTTAGATAGATATACTACTTCTTCGTTAATATATCAATCTACCACTATTGAAGATAAAGAAGAAAGAAATAAGTTTATTGATTATATATATGACTATGAATATAATAAGATGGGATTACCAGTACCAGATTTAGTTATATTCTTACATTTACCATTTGAATTAGCGAACGAACTTAGAAAGAAGAGAAAGAGTAATGGTGAAATACAAGATGATATTCACGAGAGTGATATAGCGTTTATGAAGATGGTATCAGATACTTCAATTGATATTGCAAATAAATATAATTGGGATTTTATAGAATGCTCTTCAGATAATAAGTTACGTAGTATAGAAGATATACATAATGATGTATATAAATTAGTAAGAAAGAAAATATATAATGATTAATTATATATGTTAAAGAGAAGCATATTGGCTTAATAGAAGCTAAAGAAGATAACTATATAGAGAGATAATGATTGTTTAAAGAAATTTATTAATAAAATATAAAGAATATGTTTAAAATATTCTTTTTTTGTGATAAAATAAGTAAAGAGGTGTTGTTATGAAGACAAATAGAAGTATTACAAGAGAAAAGGCAATGACTATTTTGTATCAAATATTTTTATATAATAAGAATAAAATTAATTATGATGTAGATGAAGTTATTAATGAAATGATTGAAGGACTTGATATTGAAGATAGAAAAAGAATAGATATAGAGTTTTTAACTAAGTTAATTAAAGGGGTAATTGAGAATATTAATGTTATAGATGAGAATATTAATAAATATTTAACTAATTGGAATATTGATAGATTAGGTCTTGCTGATCAAGCTATTACTAGAATATCTGTATATGAACTTATGTATACTGATACTCCTTCTTTAGTATGTATTAATGAAGCTATAGAGTTATCTAAGAAGTATTCTGATGAAAAAGTATCTAAAATGATTAATGGTGTTTTAGATAAAATATATCACGAGAGGGAAGATAATGAATAATAGTAATTATATTACTGTAAGTGAAGTTAATAAATATATTAAAGATATTATAAATAATGATCTATTACTAAAGAAAGTATATTTAAGGGGTGAGATATCTAATTTTAAAGCTCATTCTAGAGGACATTATTATTTTACTTTAAAAGATGAGAATAGCCGTATAGCAGCGGTTATGTTTGCTTTTAATAATAAGAATTTAAAGTTTGTTCCTTATGATGGTATGAAAGTACTTGTTACTGGTAAGATAGATGTATATGAAGCTAGTGGTTCTTATCAGATATATGTTGAAGATATGTCTCCGGATGGTATAGGAGCTTTATATGTAGCTTTTGAGGAGCTTAAGAAGAAATTAAATAGTGAAGGATTATTTGATAGATCTAAGAAAAAGAAAATACCTAGAATACCTAGAAGAATAGGTATAGTAACTTCTCCTACTGGAGCTGCTATTAAAGATATTTTAACTACTATTAAAAGGAGATATCCAGTATGTGAGACTATATTATTTCCTGCTTTAGTACAGGGAGAAGAAGCTGCAAAAACAATAGCAGATAAGATAAAACTTGCTAATGAAGTTAAAGATATTTATAATATAGATACTTTAATAGTAGGCCGTGGAGGAGGAACTCTAGAAGATTTATGGCCTTTTAATGAAGAAGTAGTAGCAAGAGCTATATATGCTTCTTCAATACCAGTTATTTCTGCGGTAGGTCACGAAATAGATATTACTATATCTGATTATGTTGCTGATTTAAGAGCACCAACTCCTACTGCAGCAGGAGAACTTGCAGTACCTGATATTAATACTATAATTACTTATTTAGATACTGCTAGAACAAGAAGTTATAATGCTTTAAATAATATAATTAGTATAAATAGTAAGAAATTAGATGCTCTAAAGAATAGTTATATTCTTACTAAGCCAATGTCAATGTATGAAATAAAAGAACAAAAATTAGATACTTTATTAGATAATTTAAATAAGAGTATTAACTTAGTATTAGAAAACTCTAAGACTAAACTATTTACTTTAAGTAATAGTTATATTTTAAATAATCCTAATATGTTGTATAAGTATCAAAGTCAAAAACTTAATTATGTTATTTCTAAGTTAGAAGTTTTAAATCCTCTTAATACTTTAAGTAGAGGTTATGCTATTATGAAGAAAGATAATAGAGTAGTATCTTCTTTAAATGATATAGAAAAAGATGATATTGTTACAATAACATTAAAAGATGGTAATATTGAAAGTAAGGTTATAGGAAAGGGTGAATTAGATGGCAGCTGTTAAAGATGAAAAGACTTTTGAAGAGAAGATTAAGTTACTTGAAGAGATTGTTAAGGAATTAGAAAGTGGTGAGGTTCCTTTAGATGATGCAATAAATAAATATACTGAAGCTATGAAATTAGCTAAAGATTGTTCTCTTAAGTTAAATAAGGTAGAAGAAAAAGTAAATAAAATTATGTTAGATAATGGTAAACTTGAAGATTTTACAGTTAGTGAATAATTTTATTTACTTTCTTTTTGATTAGTAATTTTACTTTGTTATTAAAGAGTATAATATAATTATAATAGGGAGAGTTAAATGAAAATAAATAAAAAAGAATTACAAAGTGATAGACAAGGAAATATTTTTGAACCTGGATATAGAATTGTGTGTTTTTATAATGATAATAGTTATGAAATGGAGGCATATTGTAAAACTATCGAAGGCTTTATGATAGGTTTTGCAGAATGTGATCCAATAATGGATGAAAGTGATATTCCTTCCTTTATATCAATAGAGGATTTACTTAATAGATATTTAAATGATCTTCCTAATATAACTGCGGTAGCTCTTTATAAAACAGATGGAACTTGTTTACAAAAAAAGACAAGAGCTTTGATAAAGTAATTAAAAGATAGAAATTTTATATTTCAAAGTTTCTATCTTTTAATTTTACTTTTTTTATTGACAAAGATAAAAATATATTATATAGTAAATAAGACATTTGCGAAGAATAATCTATATATAATACTTGATGGGACTACATAAATAATATGTAGATTTTTTGCGTGTTAGAAGGGATGTGATCTATATGTCTTTTAAACAGAAAAACGCAAGAAGAATAAGGGTATTTAAAAGAAAGGGGGAAGATAAAACTAATTTAGAATTAACTGAAGTATTAAAAATACTTCAGGGATTAATTACTATTCTAGTATCACTTTGTAGTTTAGATAATAAATATAGACTATTTAAAGTAATAATAGTTATAGTTATATTTATTATTTTAATACTATTATTAATTAATGTGATAAAGAATAAATGGTTGTGATAGAGACTATAGGCTCTATCACACAGCTGAAGACAAAAGGCTTCAGCTGAAAGAAAGAAGCAAACAGAAATTTGCTTTTTTTTCGTTTTTGTGTTATTATATAGGTCGTTAAAAAAAGAGGGATTGGTATTATGAAATTTATTAATAGGGAACACTTAGATACATTTTTAAAAAATCTAGAAGTATTAGGATCTGGATCACAAGGAATTTGTTACTTAGATAAAAATAATAAAATAGTATATAAAATATTTATGGATTATTATGACGAAGAAGAGGCTATGTATACAGAAAATGATATATTTAAGTTTAGTAATGTTAAAAATAATACTTTTATATGGCCTAATGATGTAATAAAAGTAGGTAACTCTATAGTGGGTTATACTATGCCATATAAAAGATCTAAGAGTTTATATCAAGTTAATCCATTACTAGTTAATTTAGATAGTTTAGATAAAGCTTTTGTAAATATTGAAGAAGATATAAAAAAACTTACTGATAATGGTATACGTATCTATGATTTAAGATATAATACTTTATATAATAATGGGAAAATATATGTTATAGATACTTTAGATTATAGTTATAGAAATGTTACATATAATGAAAATAGAGAAGCATTTGATTTAGAACTTATGTTGTTTCTAGTAGATACTTACTTTGATGACTTTGTGAATAATGATAAACTACTAAAAGAGATGTATATGGGTTTTGAAGTTAGAGGAGTAGATTTCTTAAGAGTATTTAGAAATAAACTTAGTACTTATATGGGAAAAGATATTAAGAAACTTCAAAGTGCTAAATCATTAATAAAGAGTAATAATAGTAATTCTATATATAAAAGAGAAATAATATAGAGGTGATATAATGAATAGAGATAATATAATTAATTATTATAATGGTACTAGAGCATATAATATGTTTTTACTTGGGACTATGTATAATGAACCAACTTATTTAGAATATATTAAAGATAAAAGAAATATATCTTCTGCAAAAGTAGGAGTTATAAGTAGTATCTTTCTAGCTACTAAATGTGAGTTATTAAAAAAGAATATTAGTACTTCTTTAATACCTTCTAGTGAACTAGATAATGTTGTTAGTTTAATTGCTAATAAGACTACTGATGGTTATTTAATAGATAATACTTATTTTAAAGATGCTATTAGTATTATTAGTTTTATTAGAGATAATCTTGCTTATGGGAATTTTGATCTAGATTTAGATAATAATAGAATAATTATTAATAATAGTGTTAATACTTCAATTGATAGACTATCTACTTTTGTTATTTCTTCTTTAAATTTATATATTAATTATAGTAATATTAGTGAGTATAAGAAGAATATATTAATATCTGATAGAGTACAAAAAGGTCGTAATAGAAGATTAACTTCTAAAAGTGAGATGAAACATCTACTTAAAACATTTAGAAATATAGAAATTACTCTAATAAAAAAAGATGGTACTAAAGTAGAAGATGAAGTTATAGATGAACTTAATAGTGTAATAGAAGACTATAAAGTAGATAGAGGTATTAATAGATTTATAGCTTTTGATAAGAAATATAAAAGTAAATATGAATTTAAATATACTAGTAATAGTGTTAAAGATATTGACTATGATACTTTAGCTAATGAATTACTTACTGTTATGCCAACCTCTATTGATTATAATAGACAAATGCACTTTGTAGAACTTGAATTACAAAGAAGATTAAGTGAAGTAAATAATATACTAAATCCTATTATATCTAATTTAAATAATTTAATACTTCTAGAACTTATAGATAAATATAAAACTACTGATACTAAGGCTTTATTTGAAAAAAATAATAATCCTGGTATTAATTATGATAGTTTAATAGCTTCTAGTTTTAGTATATTTAATTCTTTATTCTCTTTAGCTAATGATAATATATATAAAGATAAAGGAGATGTATTTAATCTAAATAATCAAGGATTAGACTATAGTAGTTTAGATTTATCTCTACTTGATATAGAAAAAATAGATATGAGTAATGATACTATAGATAAACTTAATAATAAGATTATACTTCTTAATAGAACTTTAAATGATAAGAATAGAATTATTAATATGCAAATTAAGAATTTAAATAAAGCTAAATTAAAAGATAATAAGACTGCTATTATGAATATTATGAATAATATTGATAAAGTAGAAGCTGAAAGAAAAGTTATTAGTATTGAACTTGTTAATAAAACTAATGAATTATTAAGTTTTCAAATGTTATATAAAAATAGTGATGACTACTTTACTAATGAGAGAATTATTGAAGGAATTAGAAATTCTATATATAATAGTAATTATGATATTGTATTTGATAAGAGTATAGAGAAGAGTTATATTGTATTTAAAGATATAAGTGAAGGCAAGGTTGCTTTTAAGGCAAAGATTAATGTTATTGATTTTATTAGTATGGTAAGTGATTGTGCTTTTGCTATAGAAAAATTTATTAATGGTAATAATAATGTAAAAGTAAGAAAATAAGTAAAGATATAAGAAAGATGATAAGTAAGGAAATAATTTATTTCTTTACTTTTATTTTAAAATTAATTAATTTATGATATAATTAATTTAATAGAAGTAAAGGAGTAAGAAGAATAATGAGGAATAAAATTAAGTATGTTATGATATTTATGGGACTACTACTAATGACTGGTTGTGTTAAATATGATGCTACGATGGATATAAAGAAAGATAAATCTATGGACTTTATAATTACTTATGCATTAGATAGTTCTATATTTGGTGATGAGAGTATATTAAAGGATGAAGATATTACTAAGTTAAAAGAGGAAGGCTTTACTATTAAAGATTATTCTGATAATAATATGAAAGGATATACTTTAAGTAAGAGTATAAGTAACATTGATAGTGTTAGTACTAGTGATAGTAATGAATATGATCTTACTGGTATGTTAGGTAGTGATAATAATAATTATATATTTAAAGTAGATAAGGGTATATTTAAGAATAAGTATACTGCTATTATGAAGTTTGATAGTAAGGAAGAAGAGAGTAATTTACCTAGTGATGATCAAGATTTAATAGATGTAACTAGTGAAGAAGATAATGTAGTAGAAGATACTACAGAAGAAGATAGTGATATTGCTCTATTTGATGATAGTACTAATACTGATTTTAGTAGTTTATATGATAATATTAGTCTTACTTTTAATGTAAAACTACCATACTCTGCGATTAGTAATAATGCCACTAAAACAGAAGAGTATAATAGAGTATTAACTTGGAATTTAAAATATAATGATACTGAGAGTATTGAGTTTGTATTTGAGTTATATAATTTTACTAATGTTTATATTGGACTTGGAATATTATTGGTATTACTTATACTTATAATTGTTTTAGCTAGTATTACTACGAAGAAGAGAAAGGATTTGGCTCCTATTAAGGAGAAGGAAGAGAAAGTTAAGAAGGAAGTGTCTCCTAGTGACTTTATTACACCAGTTAATACAGTAGTAGAGGCTAATAGTCAGAATAATGACTTATCTAATGGGATTAGTATTTAGATTATATTAGAAACCAGTGTTGGTTTCTTTTTTGTTATAAAAAAGACAAATTATTTCCTATATTAGTTATTAAAGACAATAATGTTTCCTTGCAGCTTGATATATTAGTTATGTAATAAGAAAGGAGAAATATATAAAATAATGATTAAATATACTTAACTTATGATATAATAGTCTCAAATAAGTGATGGGAGGCTTTGTATGAGTAAGATTAGTAATTCTCTTTTGATGATAAGACTACTATCAAATGGTAGAGTTTATTCAGTAAAAGAACTTAGTTTAGAACTTGGTGTTACTGAAAGAATGGTAAGATATTATAAGGAACAACTGGAAATGGCTGGCTACGTAATAGAGACCTTTAAAGGTCCTGGTGGTGGTTATTTTATGGATAAGAATAATTTAATGAATATAGATTATTTCAATAAAAATGATTTAAATATTTTAGATAGAACACAAAAGGAACTTATGTCATCAGAAGATGAGGAATTAAAAAGAGATTTTAGAGAACTTAATAAAAAACTTCGTTCAATTTATAATGCTAATAAAGTATTTTCTGAGTATAAAAATATTAGTATAGATGTAAATAGTACTGATGATAAGATCAAAATAATAAATGATTGTATAAAAAATAAAAGAGGATTATTTATAGATTATTTAGGGACTTCTGGTAGAGTAACAAGAAGAGATATATTTCCTATTTATATGTTTGAATTTGAAAATAATATTTATTTAGCAGCATTTTGTAAATTGAGAGGAGCTATGAGAATATTTACTTTAAGTAAAATATTAAATTGTATAATTAAATAGGAGGTATTATATGAATATTAAAGATAAAGCTAAAGAATTTGCTATTAATGCCCACAGGGGTCAAGTTAGAAAATCTGATACTGATAAACCTATGATAATCCATCCCATAGATACAGCGAATATTCTTACTGAATATGGTTTTGATGATCAAGTAGTAGCTGCGGGATATTTACATGATGTTTTAGAGGACACTAAATATACTAGAGAGGATTTACTCAAATATTTTAATGAAGATGTAGTAGATTTAGTTGAGGGTGCTACAGAACCAGATAAAAGTTTATCTTGGGAAGAGAGAAAAGAGCACACTATTAATACAATTAAAGATTTTGATTTAAGACATAAAGCTATTGTTTGTGCTGATAAAATAAGTAATTTAGAAGATATGCGAATAATATTTGAAAAGAGTGGTACAAAAGACTTCTCTGCCTTTAAGAGAGGCTATGATAAACAAAAGTGGTATTATACCGAAGTATATAATAGTTTAATTTATAATGAAGATGAAAACTTTGAAATGTTTAAAAGATTAAAAATATTAATAGATGATATATTTAATGATATAAAAGAAGAAGATCTTTCTAAGAGTATATTTAAAGATAAAAGTGGTGAATATAAAGAACTATTAAAGCTTCATTATCGTAAACAGGAGTTATATAAAATGAATAAAGTACTTAATTATGGCAAACCATATGTAATAGAGTTTACAGGAACTCCTAGAACTGGTAAGACAAGTTTAATAAATAATTTATATGATTTTTTTAAAAAGGGAGGATTTAATACTACTATATTAGAAGAGTTTACTACCTCTAAGAAGTATAAAGAAACTATATATCCTAGATTAAAAAAAGAATATACTAAAATAGTTAATATAGAAATTCCTAAATATGTTTTGGAAGAACTAAAGGAAACTATAGATACTAATCCTGATATTATTTTAATAGATAGATCATTATTTGATAGACTAATTTGGGTTGATAGACTTTATTTAAAGGGTGGTATGACCGACTATGAATATAAGTCTTATATAGAAGAATATATTCCAAAGATAAAGAATAGTATTGATATAATACTTTCTACTTATACTGATAGTATTACTTCTTTAAAGAGAGATTATAATGCTAATTTAGCATTAGAAAAGAGATCATTTTTAAATACTAAGAATATAGAAGAGTATAATAAATCTCTTATTAATATGAAAGAATTAGCAGAAGAAGAAAATATAAATTTTTATTTATTTGATACTACTAATAAGAGTGAAAGAGAAGTATCTTTGGAAGTCGCTGATATATTACTTAATGATATGAGAAAGAAATATATTAAAAGGTTAAATAAAAAATTTAAATAATATAAAAAGGAAGAATAGTTTGTTCTTCCTTTTAGTTTTCTGCTTCTTCTAGCATTTTAGTTATTAATATTCCATAACCTTTAGAGGGATCATCTACTACTACGTGTGTTACTGCGCCAATGATATAATTATCTTGCATAATTGGACTGCCACTCATTCCTTGAATGATACCTCCAGTACTTTTTAGTAGTCTTTCATCAGTTACTTCGAATAATATATTTTTAGTAGAGGTTTCATTAGTATTTACTTTTAAGATATTAATTTTAAATTCTTCTACTTCGTCTCCGTCTATTACGGTAAATATAGAAGCTTCTCCTATTTTAATATCTTCTTTATTCCTAATTGGATACATTTTTTTATTAGGAATAATATCTGTATAAGTACCAAATATACCACTAGTAGTGTTTTCTTTTACATTACCAAATACTTCATTAGTATTATATTTTGCGTTTTTTTCACCAGGTTTTCCATCTTCACTTCTAGTAACTCCTGTAACTGTTGAACTATAAATTTTACCATCTTTTATTTCTAGTTTTTGACCTGTATTCTTTTCTATTATTTCGTGACCTAGTGCTCCGAATAACTTTGTATTAGGATCGATGAATGTAAGTGTTCCTACTCCGGTTATACTGTCTTTTACATATAGACCTGTTTTATAGATGTTGTTATCTGTTTTTATTAGAGATAGAGCTGTTTTACTCTCAGTATTACCACGAATATATGTTATAGATATAGTGTCTTTGTTGTTAGAGTCTTCGATTATATTTAACATATCTTCAATATTAGTTATTTCTTGATCGTTTATTTTAATTATCTTGTCACCTGTCTGAAGATTAGCTTCTTTAGCAGGATTGGTATTATTTACTTCATATGTGCCTACTACTATGACACCTTTAGATTTTAATTCTATACCAACATTTTCTCCTCCTGCAATAATATAATCTGAATAAGCAAGGATGGTATTAGGAATAATAAATATAGAAAGTGCTATTAAAAGAAACAATTTGTTTTTTATTTTTTTAAAAAACATAAAATAACATCTCCTTTATAGTTTCACAGACTACATTATTATTATTTACATATATACAAAAACTATGAAAGATAAAATATACCATTTATCTATCTTGACAATATTATAAAAATGTTGTATCATAATTATCTAGTTTGTAGGTGATAGTATGGGAAATATATTCTTAAATAAACAATTTAATATAGCTAAGAATAATTATAATTATTTTTTTGCTAAAATGATTGTTAGTATTTTTAAATTGGTTTTTAAGATTGCTACAGTACTTATTATTAATCAATTTTTTGATTATTTAATAATTAATATTATTTGTTTAATAGTAGTTTTAGATTTAATATATGATATTTATAAAACATATAATTCTTATACTTATATTATGAACGATATTAAGAATACAATTCCTTTAGAAATATCTTATGAATTAGATTTTAATTTAATTAAGAAAGAATTTTTAGGAAAAGTGGAAAATTATGGAAAATAATTTTTTTGTAGGAGTTGTAGTTCATAGGAGAAGAAAGAGTAATTCTTTAACTAGAGAAAAGTTAGTTTTGTATTCTAGAAATGATGTTGATTATATTGATTTACTTAATAATAATAGATATGTTAGTGAAGAATATGCTAATACAAGGGAAGATTATGTTATAAAGAGTAGTCTTATTAAAGTAGATGTTAGTGATTATAGAACAGATTATTATTATTTACTTAGTAGATATAATGAATATAAAGAAGAAGTTAGAAATGATAAGAGATCATTATTTTTGAGAATTAAGAATAAAGTGAGATAACTTATATATACTAAGATATATTTAGGTTATCTTTTTGTTTTTTAATTAGTTTATTTTGTTTACTTTTAATGATTATTATGTGATAATATTAGTAGGTGGTAGAATGGATTATATAGTATTAGCTCCTTATGGTATTAGAAGTAATATTATTAAGAAGAGAGAAGAATATTATAATTATAATATTAAATTTATGACTTTAGAGAAGTTTGTTAAGAGATATACTTTTGATTATGATAATAAGACTATATATTATTTAATGAAAGAATATAATATTAAATATAGTACTGCATTAGTTTACTTAGATAACTTATATTATATTAGTGATAAGATAGATAATGATAAAATGAGTAAATTAAAAGAGATAAAAGATTATTTGGAGAGTAATAATCTACTTATATATGATGATTTATTTAGAAGTTATGTTAAGAAGAATAAAGTATATATATATGGTTATGATTATATTAATAAGTATTATCTTAGTGTTATTAAAGATCTTGATTATGAAGTTATTGATTATAAGTATAATAATTATGATATAGATAATATATATGAATTTAATTATATAGATGAAGAAGTTATATTTGTAATAGATAGAATATGTGATTTATTAAGAAAGGGAGTAAGCATAAATAAGATTAGACTTATTATATCTAATGAGTATAGGAGTGTTATATATAGATTATTTAAGATATATAATATACCTATTTCAGTTAGAAAGAGAAGTATTTATTCTATTAGAGAAGTTAAGAATGTTCTTGATAACTTAGATAATATAGAGGAGGAACTTTTAAATATTTATAATGAAGAAGTAAAAAGTAAAGTTATTAAAGTACTTAATAGATATAGTTTTATTAAAGATAAAAGTAGCGCTAGTGAACTTATTATAAATGATTTAAAGAATACTTATCTAGAAGAAGATACTACTGGTATTAAAGTAAGTAGTATAGATGATTATTTTGATGATGATACTTATGTTTTTCTACTTGGATTTAATAAAGAAAATATACCTATATTATATAAAGATCAAGAATATTTTAGTGATAAAGATAAGAAGATATTAGATTATGATAGTAGTAATGAACTTAATATTAATAAGAGAATAGAAGTTATTAGGAGACTACATAATATTAAGAATTTAACTATTAGTTATAAGCTTAGTGATAGTAATGGAGTATATACTCCTTCAGATCTACTACTAGGGGTTAATATTATAAAAGATTACAAACATAAATATATTAATTCAGATATGATGAATAAGATCTTTCTAGCTAATTCTTTAGATGATTTAGTTAAATATAATGTTAAAGATAAAGATCTTGATTTATTGTCTTCGAATTATGATATTCCTTATATGAATTATGATAATAGTTATAATAAGATAGATAAAGATAAATTATATAAGTATTTAGATAATAAGTTAGTATTATCTTATACTGCTTTAGAGAATTATTACAAGTGTAGTTTTAAATATTATTTAAGTAATATACTTAAGATTAATATTATTGATAAAGATTTTAATATTTTAGTAGGAGATATATGTCATTATGTACTTAGATGTATGGATGATGATGGGTTTGATTTTGATGAATGCTTTGATACTTATGTTAAGACAAAGAGAAAGTTTACGAAGAGAGAATTGTTCTTTTTAGCTAATATTAAAGAGGAACTTAGATTTGTTGTTACTACTATTAGAAAGCAATATACTTATAGTACTTTTGATAAGAGTAAGAAAGAAAAAGCCGTTTATGTAAATAAAGATAAGAATATTAAAGTTACTTTTATGGGGGTTATTGATAAGGTATTATATAAAGAAGAAGATGATTATACTTATTTAGTAGTAGTAGATTATAAGACTGGTAGTACTAATATTAATTTAAAGAATATGATGTATGGTCTTGGACTTCAGTTACCAATATATTTATATTTATCTAGTAAGATGGAACTTAAAAATATTAAGATTGTGGGATTTTATCTTCAGAAGTTATTTACTAGTACATTAGATAATAATAAAGAATATGATGAAGCAAGAGAAAATAACTTAAAACTAGAAGGATATTCAATAAATGAAGAGAATATTTTATCTCGATTTGATAAGACTTATGAGAATTCTAAACTTATTAAGTCGATGAAGACTACTAGTAAAGGGTTTGGCCCTTATGCTAAAGTTCTTAGTGAGGAAGAGATAGATAATATTATTGAAAATACTGATAAGTTAATAGATAAAGCGATAGATAATATATTAGACAGTAATTTTGATATTAATCCTAAGATAATAGATGGAGATAATGTTAGTTGTGGTTTTTGTGAATATAGAGATATTTGTTATTTAAGAGAGAATAATAAGAAGTATATTAATAGGGAGGTAAGTAATGATTAATTATAATGGACTTGATTTATATCAAGGTAATATTCGAAGAAGAAATAGTGATGGTACTGATGAATTAGTTACTTCTAGAGAGAATATTGTTTATATGGAAGAAGAGGATGCTTTTATTACTACGAATAATTATCTTATATATATCTTCTATCCAGTTATGGAGAGTGAAAAGTATACTAAAGAAGAATTAGAAGAGATAGAAAAGAAAGAAAAAGAGTTATATATACCTTATGCTAAGATTGGTAATTTTAAAAAAGAGGGATTATATATAGATGAGGATTCTATTATTAATTTAAAGGATCGTAGTAGAAAGAAAAGATAGATGGAGGAAGTTATGGATAAATATATATTTAATTGTAATCATAATAAAAAGAATAGAGCTTTGACAGTTATTACTATGGAGCATTATATTGATAATATTTTGGAGGAAAATAAGTTAATTGGGGATATATATAATTTAGTAGATTATATTAATTATTCTTCTTTTGATAATAGTGATTTATTATTTAATAATTTTAAGGGTAATCAAATGGAATTTGTTGTTTCTGCTATATCAAGATATAAAAATATTGTTAAAGTTAATGGTTATGATCATATATTAATTAGTAATAAGAAGAGTAGAATAAGAGGTTGATAGTATGGCAAACTGGACAGAAGAACAAAAGGAAGCTATATATAAAGATGGTACTAATATTATAGTCTCTGCAGGGGCAGGATCTGGTAAGACAGCAGTACTTACTGAGAGAGTATTAGAAAAAGTTAAATCAGGAGTATCCGTGGATAATTTACTTATACTTACCTTTACTAAGATGGCAGCGAAGGAAATGAGAGAGAGAATTGGTGATAAACTTTTAAAACAAGGCTTTACAGAAGAATTATCTAAATTAGATACTGCGGATATTACGACATTTGACGCTTATGCACTATCTTTAGTAAAGAAATATCATTACTACTTAAATGTAAATAAAGATATTAGTATTATATCTGCTTCAGTTATTGAATTATATAAGAAGAAGATGTTGACTGATATATTTGAAGAGTTATATGAGAAGGAAGATCAAGAGTTTTTATCTCTGATTCAGGAATATAGTTTAAAAGATGATAAAGAGATATTTGATTTTATATTAAATGTTAATAGTAAGTTAGATTTAAAAACTAATAAGAGAGAGTATTTGGATAATTATATTAGTGTTAAGTATGATAGTGATAATATAGATAAAGATATAGAAGAGTATATTAGAGTTATATTAGATCTTATTGATAATATTAGAGAGTATATGGAATATATAGATAATGGTGATTATTTAGATAAGTTATATAGTGTTATTAATCCTTTATTAGAAAGTTCTAGTTATGATGATGTTAAGAGTAATATAGATATAAAATTACCAATAGCAAGAGGATTATCTGATGTAAGTCGTGAATATAAAGAGAAGATAGCTAATACTATAAAAGAGATTAAGAAGTTAGTTATATATGATAATTATGATAGTATAAAGAGTGGTATACTTAAAACTCAAGAATATACTAAGAAGATTATTGATATAATAAAAGAATTAGATAAGAGAGTAGGAGAATATAAATGGAAATATAATTATTTTGAATATTCAGATATATCTAGTTTAGCAATAAAGTTAGTTAGAGATAATACTTTAGTTAGAGAAGAGATAAAGAATAATTTAAATGAGATATTAATAGATGAATATCAGGATACTAATGATATTCAAGAAGAATTTATTTCTTATATATCTAATAATAATGTCTATATGGTAGGAGATATTAAACAGTCTATTTATAGATTTAGAAATGCTAATCCTTATATATTTAAAAATAAATATGATAATTATAGTAGTAATAATGGTGGTATAAAGATTGATTTAAATAAGAACTTTAGAAGTAGAGAAGAAGTTATTAATAATATAAATTTAATGTTTGATCGAATAATGGATGATGATATAGGAGGAGCCTCTTATAGAGAAAGTCATAGAATGATCTATGGTAACTTAATGTATAAGGGGGAAGGAGATAATAAAGAGAATAATAATTTTGAAGTATATAATTATTTAAATGATACATCTTTTAAAAAAGAAGAAGTAGAAGCTTTTATTATAGCTAATGATATAAAGAAGAAGGTAGAAGGTGGATACTTAGCTTTTGGTAAAGATACTAATGGTATTAGAAAGATAAAGTATAGTGATTTTGCTATATTACTTGATAGTAGTAAGTACTTTGAGTTATATAAAAAGATCTTAGAATATAATGGAGTACCAGTAGTTATAAATAAGTCAGTGAATTTAACTGATGGAGAAGTAATTACGATAATAAAGAATATAATAAATTTTATTATTAAGATTAAGAGTAATGTTATAGATAGTGAGTTTAAGAAGTTATTTATATCTCTTGGAAGAAGTTTTTTATTTAATATAGATGATAATACTTTATTTGGTTATTTTTTAAATAATAATTATAAAGATAGTGATATATATAAGATAAGTTATGATATTACTAAGAAGTTAGATACTATTAGTTTGGATGAGATAATAGATATTATTATTAGTAGTTATGACTTTAATAATAAATTATTCTTACTTGGAGATTATACTTTAAATAGTCTTAGGATAGAGAAGTTAAAAGAGATAACTAGTGAACTTACTAATCTTGATTATGATATTTATAGTTATCAAGAGTATTTAGATAATATTATTAAGAATAATTTAAAGATAGAGTTTAGTGTTGGTAGTAATAGTAATGATACAGTAAAGATTATGACAATACACGCCTCAAAGGGATTAGAGTTTAATGTCTGCTACTTTGGGGGATTATATGGTAAGTTTAATATAAGAGAGGCTATTAATAAGTTTAGTTATGATGATAAATATGGTATTATTATTCCTTATAAAGATAAGTTCTTATATAATACTATTTATCATATACTTAGTTATAGAAGTTATGTTAGAGAGAATATTAGTGAGAGAATAAGATTATTTTATGTTGCTTTAACTAGGGCTAAAGAGAAGATGATCTTTCTTCTTCCAGAGAATACTAAAGATGAAATGTTTATTGGTGATATAGTAGATAATAGTATTAGAGAAAAGTATAGTAGTTTTGCTAGTATTATGTATTCTATAGAGTATATTACTAAGAATTATTATAAGAATATAGATATTAGTAAGATAAATTTATCTAAGGATTATAATAGTATTAAGAGTGGTAATTATAAGATGCTTTTAAATAAAGTTGATGATAGGATAGATACTTTAGATATAGATATTACTAGAGAAGTAGAAGAGAATAAGTCTTTTTCTAAGAAGAGTAATCATCTTATTACCAAGGAAGAGAATGATAGATTAGAAGAAGGAAAGAGAGTACATAGTCTTTTTGAACTTACTTCTTTTGATGATATTAGTAATTTAAAGGGTAGAGATAGAGAGATTATTAGTAATTTTATAGAAAAGATTGATATGAATACTGTTGGAGTATATAAAGAGTATGAATTTATGTATGAAGAAGATGGTATTACTTATAATGGTGTTATTGACTTGATACTTGAATATAAAGATAATATTAAGATAGTTGATTATAAACTTAAGAATACTAGTGATGAAGCTTATTTGAAGCAGTTAAATGGTTATAAGAAATATATAGAGAGAATATTTAAGAAGAAAACTAGTATATATTTATATTCTATTATTGATAATGTTTTAAAAGAAATATAATAATATTTTGAGGGGGATTTATGGAAAATAATAATAAGAGAAAATATTTTAATTGGGAGAATAATAATACTATTTATAATAGACTTATGAAAGAGACTATTATTAGTTATATTCCTTATTTGGGACAAGGTCTTCAGTTTGGAGTAGGAGATATTGTATTAGAAGAGGAAGGAGATATTTATAAGTTTTATATTATTGATAGAGATGTAAAGTTCTGCTACGAAGAGTTTGATAATGTTGTTAATGCTACTGAGAAGCTTGTTACTTATTATGATGAGGCTGAACTTATTGATGATCCTGATAAGATGATGGGTATTTTTTGTGATACTTTAAATATAAAGAGAAATAAGGGTATTATTAGGAAGAAGAGAAGATAAATTTTATACTTTCTATATATTATAAGTTATGTTATAATTATATAGAAAGGTGTTGCCAAATTAGTTTAGTGGTAGAACAAAGCCCTCGTAATGCTTAGAGATAAGTTCGATTCTTATATTTGGCACCATTAGTTAATAAGTTTGGGTAGCTGAACTTTAATATATGTTATAATAATTGATAGAAAGTAGGTGCTATTATGAAGAGCAAATATAATATGACTAAAGAAGATAATATCTTTTTTGCTAAGAGAAAGTTAATAGATAATTTATATAAGAGTGCTAATTTAGAGGGAATAGCAGTAACATTTGCGGATACTGTGGATTTTGTAAATAATGTTAATAATGGTAAGATATCAGTAGATGATATGCTTAAACTTAGAGGTTTAAAGGATGCTTGGGAGTTTGTGCTTAATACTATAGATTATCCACTTACTACAGATTATATAAAAAAGATACACTTTCAGATATGCAAGGGTCAAAATATTGAACCGCTTGGAGAATTTAGGGATAGAGGAGTAGGTATTACTGGTACTTCTTATAGACCTAAATTACCTAGTGAGTGTAATTATGATGAAGAATTGGATAATATAATGAAGATGGAAGATCCTTTGGATAGGAGTATAACATTGTTTTTATGGATACAACGTAGTCAGATGTTTTTGGATGGTAATAAGAGAGTAGCTAATCTTGTGGCTAATAAGGAAATGATTAGGAATGGTCTTGGTATTATAGCGGTACCAGTAGAAAAGATTGGTGAATATTTTACGGTGTTAATAGATTTTTATGAAACTAATGATTATGTGAATATTAAGAAATGGATTTATGATAATTGTTTAGATGGTATAAATTAAGTAGTTACTTGAAAAGAGTGACTATTTTTTGTTTATATTTCCCCGTAAGTCGTTTGTCTTACGGGGTATTTTTGAGCCTTGAGGTCTCAAAAATAATCTTTTTTGTATAATTTATGTTTATTTAACAATACTATTAGTGGTGATCTTATGAATAGTAAAATATATAAAGAAATAGTAGATAAAAATACTCCGAAGGAAGATAGCTTAAAGAGTGCTATTATATCTTTTTTAGTAGGAGGTCTACTTGGTGTTTTGTCTGAGTTGTTATTAAGAGGGTATTGTTTATGGTTTGATTTACCTAGGAAAGAAGCGGGAGTACTTGTTATTTTGACTTTGATAGTAATAGCTTCGATACTTACTGCGACTGGGGTATTTGATCTTTTAGTTAGTAAGTTTAAGATGGCTCTTATTATACCTATTACGGGTTTTGCCCATTCGATGTCTTCGGCTGCTTTAGAATATAAGAATGAGGGATTAGTACTTGGTATAGGAGCTAATATATTTAAATTAGCTGGTACAGTAATATTATTTGGGGTAGTGTCTGTATATCTTTTTGGTATAGTTAGATTATTAATAATGGGAGGATAATATGACAATTAAATATAATAATGTATATATAGAAGATGCTTATACTATATGTGGTAATTATGAGAATGATGGACCTTTAGCTGATTATTTTGATAAGAATTATGAGAAGGATTTATATTTTGGGGAAAAATCTTGGGAGAAGGCAGAAACTTATTTATTAAAAGAAGCTAATCGTAATATATTAGATAAGAATAAGTATAAAGATAAAGATATAGATTTATTGATATCAGGAGATTTACAAAATCAGATAGCTGCTAGTGATTATATGGCTAGAGAGTTTGATATTCCTTTTCTTGGTATATATGAAGCTTGTGCTACTATAGGAGAGGCTATGATGTTATCTAGTACTTTTATAGAAAGTAAAAAAATGAAGAGAATATTAATATCTACTTCTAGTCATAATATGGTTAGTGAGAAACAGTTTAGGAATCCTACGGAGTATGGGACTCCTAAACCTAAGACTGCTACTTTTACAGTTACTGGATCTCTTAGTGCTATTATTTCTAATAAAAAAGGTAGTGTTAGGATAGAGGGTGCTACTATAGGAAAGGTAGTTGATCTTGGTATAAAGGATGCTAATCATATGGGAGCAGTTATGGCTCCAGCGGCGGGAGATGTTATTTATCAGCATTTGAAAGATACTAAAAGAGATATCTCTTACTATGATTTAATAGTAACTGGAGATCTTGGTGTTTATGGTAAAGAGATATTAAAAGAATATATGATGACTTCTTATGGTATTTCGCTTTTAGATAATTATGATGACTGTGGTACTATAATTTATGATGTAGATAAGCAACCAGTATTTGCAGGTGGATCTGGGCCTGTTTGTTCGGCTTTAGTTATCTTTGGTTATATTTATAAAGAAATGTTAAAGGGCAAATATAAAAAAGTATTAGTGGTTCCAACAGGGGCTATCTTTTCACCAACTTTTACTTTTCAGAAAGAGTCTATACCTGGTATTGCTAATGCTATTAGTTTGGAGGTAGTAGAATGATTACATATTTATATGCTTTTCTATTTTGTGGGTTTATTTGTATGATAGCACAAATAATACTTGATAATACTAAATTAACTCCAGGACATATAACTAGTATCTTTGTGGTAGTTGGAGCTTTTCTTGATATAGCAGGTATTTATGATAAGATAGTTTTATATGCTGGAGCAGGTGCTTTAATACCTATTACTTCATTTGGACATTTACTTATTCACGGAGCTATGACTACAGCAGATAATATTGGACCATTAGGATTAGCTTTTGGTATATTTGATCTTACTGCAGCAGGTATATCAGTAGCTATTGTTATGTCTTTTGTTTTAGCTCTTATTTTTAAACCGAGACATTAATATATTAAAAATAAAACAAAAATACTTGTTTTATTTTTAATTATAGTTTATACTTAATATTGTAAGGTGAGTAAAAATGAAGAAGCTTAGTAAGAAAGAAAGTAAGAATAATAAAACTAGATTGATTATACTGTCTATAACTGTTTTAGTTTTAATTATAATAGGTACAACAGTGGCTTATTTTGGATGGAGTAGTTCTGATATAGATGAAGACTCTATAGTTGATGTATCAGTATCTAGTGGTAGTGGTGTATGTGAAAAAGCTAGTGATAATGATAAACTTTTGGTACCGACTTCTAGTAGGGAGAATGGAAGAATAATAAAGATAAATGCTAAACAATTGATGGCTACTAATGCTACTATTACTTGGAATTTAGTAGTTAATAGAATAAATACAACAACAACTACAACATCTGGGTTAAAACATAATAGCTTTAAGTATGAATTAATAAATAATACAACTGGAGTTTCTTATGGTAGTGGAAATTTTGCTAATATAACTAATGGTAGTACAATAACTTTTAGTAGTACTCTGGAAACTATTGATTATGATACTAATTATGAATTTATATTATATTTGTGGATCGATGGAACACTTGGTGATAATCCTTTAGATATGGCAGATCAAACTTTTGATTTTGATATAAACTGTAATATAACAGGAACTGATACTAAGTTAGGAGCATAATAAATAAACTAAATTAAAATATAAATATATCCCACTTATGGTGGGATATGTCTTTCTATAATAAAATGAAGTAGGTGTAGTAAAATGGTTTTAGATATATTAAAATATAATATAGAAGATATGACTACTTATATTATTAACAATATAAATAATATAAGCAACGAAGAAAAAGAAGAAATACTTAGAAATAAAAGAGTAAGAGAAAGATATTTTGAAGAAGATAATCATTATTATTTTGTTTATTTAGTGCAGAGATTGGGACTAAATCTTAGTTTTTTTTATGATGATGATTTTTTAGAGAGACTTGTAAAAGATAAGAAAGCTTTTGATAAGTTGTTTGCGCTTATTACTTGTGATTCTTTAGCTAAAGAATATATTTTAGGACAAGAATGCGTTATTGATGTGATAGAAGATTATGATAAGTTAAAGAAATATTTAAAGAATTTAAATCTTAATTTTGGTAAACCATATTTTGATTATTTAATTAAACATAAAAAGATAGATAATTTTATATATTTGTCTGATAGAATACAAGTAGCTTTACTTACTAATAAAATTAATCAAGATAAGTTTATTAGTGCTTGTTTGGAGGCTTCTGATAGTAAGATAATAAATGATAGTGTTAATGTTTTGTTATTAGATAATGATGATTATGTGAAGAAATTAAATAAACTTAGTGTGGATAATCTTGTTAAATTATCTAGTAAGGGAATAATTCTTCCTAGTAATAGAACTATTATTAATAAGTTTGTCAGTGTAACAGATAGTGATTTATTTTATGAATATGTAGAATTATTGAAAGAGAATAATTATGATATAGCATCATTACTTGAAGAAATTAAAGAGGAAGATGTATATTTTAATGATATTTTAGTGGCTTAATAATTGACAAATATTTAAAAAAGTAATACAATTAAAGGGACATTTGCTAGTTTACAATTTGGTTAGAGTTCAGCTAGAGACTACATAATAAGTGTAGTTTTTGGTCGTGTTAGGAGGGATGTTATGAAAATTACTAAAGAAGAATTTGAAAAAGAAGAGAAGTATCTTGATAAGACAGTTGATTTAGTTAGAAGAAAAATTTCTAATTTAGGACAGGAACTTTATGATGATGATTCTAAGATATTAGAGTTTAAGAAGTTTATTTGGGATACAAGAAGTGAGATGGATCCTACTGAAATGAGAAGTATGATGGCGGAGTCTGATCTTCAGGTATCTATTATGCAAGGTAAGGGTAATTATCTTCAGAGGTTATTTAGAGTACAGAATAAGCCTTATTTTGGGTCTATTAGGTTTATTGAAGATGGTAGTGAAGATGAGGAAGATATTTATATTGGTATAACACATATAGAAGATAGACTTAATTATTATGTTCACGATTGGCGTAGTCCAATATGTAGTATGTTTTATGACTATGAGACTGGTAGAGCAAGTTATGAAGCTCCGATGGGAAAAATTAGTGGTAATATAACGAGAAAAAGACAATATATAATTGAAGAGGCTAAGTTAAAACATATTTTTGATAATGATTTAAATATTAGTGATAGTCTTCTTCAGGAAGTACTTGCAGAAGAGTCTTCAGATAAGATGAAGAATATTGTTAATACTATTCAAGAAGAACAAAATAAAGTAATTAGAAATACTGAAGATAAGAATTTAATAGTAGAAGGTATAGCAGGATCCGGTAAGACTAGTGTAGCATTACATAGAATAGCCTTCTTACTTTATAGAATACCTAATTTAACTTCTAATAATGTTGTAGTATTTACGCCAAATAAAGTTTTTTCAGAGTATATTTCTAATGTTTTACCAGAACTTGGTGAAGATAATACTTATGACATGACTTTTTATGATTTATTATGTCAAAATATAAATGAATATAAAAATATAGAAAATTTTACTGAGTTTATTGCTAGATATTATAAAAAGAATGTAGATAATTATGATGTTATTAAGTATAAACAATCTGATGAAGTGATTAATGATTTAGATAATTATGTTTCTGATATAGTAGATAATATTAGATTTATTAGTGATTTTGAATATGATAATTTTATTGAAATAACAAAAGATGATCTAAATAAAATGTTAACTTATAAATATAATAGATTTCCTTTATTTGAAAGGGTTAGTGAGATAGCTAAAAGAATTGCTTATGATAACTATAATGGTAGTTATAAGAGGGCTTCTTCAATTGAAAATAAATTAAAAGAGATACTTAATATTAAACTTGATTTGAAGTATTTATATAATGATTTTTTAAGTAGTAAGTATAGTAAATATAAAGATAGTGTTAATGGTAATTATTTATATTATGAAGATGCTTGTTTATTCTTGTATTTAAAGAGTTTACTTGTAGGATTTAATACTAATCATATTATAAAACAAGTTGTAATAGATGAAGCACAAGATTACAATAAACTTCAGTATTTAATTATTAAGAAGACATTTAAAACAGCTTCTTATACGATATTAGGAGACTCTAATCAAACGATTAATCCATATTATAAGTATAAGTCATTAGAAGAATTAACAAGTTTATTTGAAGGATCTAGATATATAACACTTACTAAGACATATCGATCTACTGATAAGATTATTGATTATACAAATAGAATATTAAATCTTTCATTAGCAGTGGCTATTAGAAATCAAAAATCTAACGATATTATATTTAGAAATAATGTTACTAAAGAGGACTTTGTAAATGATATTAATTATTTAAAGAATATATCTAAGAGTATAGCTATAATTACTAAGGATGATAGTGAAGCAGAGAAGGTATATAATTCTTTAAAGGATGACTTTGATATTATGTTACTTGGAGGTTATGGTCATATAAAGAGAGATTTGGTGGTGGTTCCTTCATATACAGCGAAGGGATTGGAGTTTGATTCAGTAATTATTTATAATGATATTGATAATAAATATACCAAAGAAGATAAATATTTATACTATGTTGCCTGCACAAGAGCACAGCATAATTTAATAATTTATAATGGAGGAGAGTAGAAATACTTCTCTTTTGTTTAACAAGTAGTTAACTAAAATGTGATAATAATTAACGAACAGTAAACTATTGCAAAAACACAAAATAGTTTATAAGCCCTTTATTTACAAGGAAATAAAAATTTGTATTTGACAAACATTTCTATTTATGCTACCATATTGATTGTCCGCTAAAAAAATGAGGTGTTGAAGTTGAAAAAACATAAATTAGAAATTACAGCGTTAACTCTTTTACTTGGAGTATTATGCTATGCATTTTATGATTGCAATATTAAAGACAGTGAACAAAGCTTTGTTTTAAGTAACGAACTTTTATCTATGAGAAAGATAAGTAGTAATAGTAGTAAGGAACAAACATCAGTTGAGATGCTTGCGTTACCTACAGAAAACTTATTAAGAGAACAGGAAGAAAAGAAAAAGGAAGAAGAATTAAAAAAGCAAGAGGAAGAATTAAAGAAAGCTGAAGAAGAAAAACAAAAAGAAGAGGAAGCAAAGAAAAAAGAAGAAGAGACTTTAGAAGTAACTGATAAAGAAGTGGTTTCAGAAAATCAGGCATATAGTATTAATCTAGCGGAAGAAGAAGAGACAGGAGTGCCTTATAATGAAGTTGTTTCTAATCAGATAGTAAACTATGCATTGAATTTTGTTGGTAATCCATATGTTTATGGTGGTAATTCATTAACTAACGGTACAGATTGTTCTGGATTTACTAAGCTTATTTTTAGTAATTATGGTATCTATTTACCTAGAAGTGCACCAGAACAGGCGTATTCAGGTGTTAGCGTTGGACTTGATAATATAATGCCAGGTGATTTAGTATTATCTGGTTATGGTGGTCAAGTTTGTCACGTAGCTATATATATTGGAAATGGACAATTAGTACACGCTCTTAACTCTGATGTTGGTATTGTTGTAACTAGTTTGTATATTATGCCAATTCTAGATGTAAGAAGAGTAGCTTAATGTGTTTACAATAACTATTTAGTTATAAAATTATATAAGAAGAGAAATGCTTTGGAATATAGGCATTTTTTTAGTTCTTTACAAACTACTTTAAATAGTGTATTATTAAACTAGAGGAGGAGTTATGAAGAGAAAGATTTTACTTTTTGTTTTTAGCTTGATGATTTTTTTGATGGGAAGTTTTGGCGTGTCTGCTAAAACACTAGATGAAATAAAAGAACATAATAAAGAAGCATTAGAAAATTATACTTTTGATTTTAAATATGCTAATTTAGATGATAGTATAGAACGTAATTTAGAATATTTAAGTAAAGATAATGAGTATATAGCTAATCATCCTAATGAATATAAATATAGACTAAAATTTAGTTTTCTTAGTTATTTAGTGTTTAGAGATCTTAGTAGTATTTTAGATTATGACAATGTTATGGGTATTGATATGAATTGCTTCTATAAAGGGGATAGTAAATATGTTGATGCTAATACTAGTGAAGTGGTAGATAGAGATCACTGTGATATTAGTATTTATTACAATACTACTGAAGACTATTATTCTACTACTATTTATGGTAACATAAGAGAAGTTAGTGGCGATGCATCTATTAGTAGGGAGGCTAGTAAGGTAGCTAGTGATTTATATGGAACACTAAATGTTGGAGATATTGATATGATTAATCACTTGGTTAACTATAAAACTGATACAACAACATTCTTTTCTTCAAAAAATGCTACTTTAGAATTTTCTAAGATTAAAAATGTAGTGGAGAAAAATCCAAAATTTGATATTTTTGTTGGTTTTGAAGAAACTAGACGTGGTATTGCTTTAACTGGTATAGCTAATGGTATATCTTATGTTAGTTATGATGGAGTTATATATGATTTTGCATTTGAAACTTTTTATCAGTCACAGTTTTATTTTGTTCCAGTAGGTACAAAAGAAGAAGATTATGCTAATGTATTATTAGATAAAATTAAAGATTATGTAAAAGATGACAGCGTAAATATTAGCATTGAAGAAGGCGGTAATGCTGATAGTGATTATGTTGATGTTTCAGAGATTATTACAGAGATAACAGATTTAACTGGAGAAGACTATTACAATATTATTGGTAGTGATTACGAGACTGAATATGCTAAACTAAAGGAAGACTGTCATATTGATGGTAATTCTTCTTATTGTAATAATGATGAAGGATATAATAAGACAAAGAATGTTATGCCAGCGAAGATATATACTTTAAAAATAAATGGAGATAGTTATCAGATTGGTATTATACCAATGAGTGAAGAATATTCTAATAAGTATGGTGTTATATCTTCATTAGATAGTAAGACAGGCATTATACTTAAGACTAAAAGTGGTAATGTACCATTAGATGCATCTTTAATAACAGAACTATATAATCTTAGTGAAGAAGAGGTTAATTTACTAAAGAATAATGGTTATACTAATATTAATGCTTATTCATTAAAGTTATATTCTAGTATACTTGATAAAGTTATTAATAAGTTTAATGGAGTAACTGAAGTTCTTATTCCTTATAGTAATGATTACTCTAATAAGAATTTAAAGATGTTATATATTAAGGATAATAATGATATTGAAGTATATGATGTTGATACAGTTATGTATGAAGGTAATAAATACTTATCTTTTAAGACTAGTCATTTTAGTAATTATGTATTGGCTACTACTGATGGAGAGACAGTCAATCCTAATACTGGGGATAGTATAGTACTATATATGATTATATTAGCTTTAGGTGTTGTAGGTGTTATATTAATGACAATTATATTAAAGAAACAGAAGAAGATTGATTAATAAATAGAGATCATACAGTAGTATGATCTTTTACTTTTAGCTATTTATTTGACAAATATATTAGTTTGTGTTATAATAGAGCCCGTCTTTTTCAAAAAGGCGGAAAGAAGTGAAATTATGAAACCTAATGGGCTGTTAAAGACTATGATGGCTTCGGTATTAACTTTAGGAATGATTACTAATGTAATCTATTATGATAATATTAATAAAAAAGAAAATGTGGTTCTTGATAGTGAACTTTATGAACCAGTAATATATGAGGGGAATTTGGTAAGTAATGATCTTGTAAGTACTGAAGATACTTCTAATGAAGCTACAGAAGAGACTGTAGTAGAAGAAGAACCGGTAGAAGAGAGAATTACGGTGTATGAAGATATGACAATGGAAGAGCTTGCTGAAAAGCTAGATAGAACATTATCTTCTGATTTGTCAGGTATGGGTTATACATTTGCTAGTTATTCAATAGAACTTGGAGTAGATCCTTATCTTGCAGTTGCTATTGCAATGCACGAGACTGGTTGTACTTGGAACTGTTCTAAGTTAACTAAAGAATGTAATAACGTAGGTGGTCAAAAGGGTACTGGATGTGGTGAATACCAATCATTTGAATCCTTAGATGCTGGTATTTATGGATTTATTGCAAACATTAAAAATAAATATGTTGATTATGGTCTTATGACTGCTGAAGCAATGAACCCTAAGTATGCAGAGGATCCTACTTGGTCTTCTAAAGTTAATAATTATATTGAAAAAATAAGAAATAGTTAAATAAAAGGAGCACTATAGAAGTGCTTCTTTTATGATATATTAATATTTAATGGATTATTTTATCTAAAATACCATATGATAAAATACTCATAATTATACTAGCTAATATTACTCCAAGCATTATGCTAACAAATGCTTTCTTTTTATTTAGATTAAGTAGTACTGCTAGTCCTGCACCAGTCCAAGCACCAGTACCAGGCAGTGGTATACCTACGAATAATAATAGACCTAAGTAACCATATTTTTCAATTTGTCCTTTTTTGGATAATATTTTCTTTTCTAATTTAGAAATTAATTTATTTAGTTTTTTTGACTTTTTAAGAAAGTTAAATACTTTATCTAAAAATAAGAGTACTAGTGGAATAGGTAGTGTATTTCCTACTATACTAATAAGATAAGCAGGGACAAAGTCCATTTTTAGTAGAGCAGCTGCAAGTAGTCCTCCTCTTAATTCTAATAATGGCATCATTGATATTATAAATACTATAACTTCTTTACCTAGGCCTCCAAAGGCGTCAACTAGTGCTTTTACTAATCCATCCATTTAATCACATCCTAACTTCTATCATTATAATATAATCTTTAAATATATGTCAATAATATTTGATTTGATTGTTAAATTATTCTTGAAAATTGTAAATAATTATATTATAATTATGATATATGATAGGAGTGTAGATATGGAAAAGAAGGTTAAGATATTATTTGAATGTTTATTTATCTTTATATTATCGTTATTTATTATAATGGGAGTAGATAGAGTAGATGCTGCGGAAGTAGTACAAGGTAAAATAGTTAAAAAATTGGAGAGTTCCCAAAGTGATATTATGGGAACTGGTAGTTTATCCTTTACTAGAAAAAAAGCAGTTGACAGCGAAGGAAATGAATATATAGCTTATTGTATACAGCCAACGGTTGCATTTTCAGTAGATGCTTCTTGTACTAAAATGGATACAACTTGGTCTGAACTGTTTCGTTCTAAAATAAGTTATATTTTATCCTATTATGATAGAATTGATTTTTCTCAAAAAAAACATCTAAATGAAGAATTATCTCATAAAGAATATTTTATAACACAAATGGCTCTTTGGTATTTACTTCGTAATTGTCAAACAACTGGTACTTACAGATGCTCTGCTACTGATTGGAGGACATTTAATAATTTTGAATTTAATTTTGACACACCAAAACTTTCAACTTATGCTAGTGTAAGCAATGATGTAGCTATTCAAATTGCTAATATAATAAAAGGAACAAATACTGTTGCAACTATTCCGACAGCAAGTATTAAATTAAATGCTAATAATATATCTTTTAAAAGAGATGGAGATTATTATGTTAGTTCGGCAATTAGTGTTACTGCGGTAAATATAGAGGGAGGACACACTGTTACTTTATTGAATGCACCTAGTGGTACAATTGTTACTGATGGTAGTGGCACATCTAGAACTAAGTTTGGGGTAAATGAAATCTTTTATGTTAAGGTTCCTACTTCAGCAGTTAGTTCAGTTACTAATATTAAGTTTTCTCTTAAGACAGATGCTCAAAGTAATAGAATATATGATCCATATGGTTATGACTGTGCTGGCGGAGCTCAAGATATAACTATAATTAAACCTAGAGTAATTCCAGTTACTGATAAAGTTGATTTTTCTTTGACAGTTAATAGTGCTAGAATATCTAAAATTGATTTAACTAGTAAAAAAGAATTACCTGGAGCTCATTTAATGGTTAAGGACTCTGATGGTAATGTAATAGATGAATGGATCTCTACTGATAAGCCACATTATATTACAGATTTAAAACCTGGTGAGTATACACTTATTGAAACTATAGCACCAGATGGATATACACTTAGTACTGAGGAACAGAAGTTTACTATTACAGATGGAGGAGATATTCCTACTATATATATGACTAATGATAAAACTAAAGTTAGTATTAGTAAGGTTTCAATGACTTCTAATGAGGAGTTACCAGGAGCATATCTTGCTCTAAAAGATAGTAATGGTAAATTAATAGAGGAATGGAAGTCAGAAGGAGAGCCACACGTAATATATGGTCTTATAAAGGGTGAGTATTATATTACTGAGACTATAGCTCCTGATGGTTATATACTTAGTGAAGAGACTACTAAAGTTGTTATTAAGGAAGATGGAACAGCAGATCCTGTTGTTATGAAAAATGAAATTACTAGAGTAGAAATTAGTAAGCAAGACGCTACTACTGGTAAAGAATTAGCTGGTGCTCATTTAATACTAAAAGATAGTGAAGATAGGATAGTAGAAGAATGGGATTCAACTGAGGAGGCACATGTAATTACAGGACTTTTAACAGAAAAAGAATACACTCTTATTGAAACTATAGCACCAGAGGGATATGAAGTTAATCCAGAAAGTGTAAAATTTACTATTCAAAAAGATGGAACAGTAGATAAAGTAATTATGAAGAATGATCGTATTCCAGAACAAGTTCCTACAGGGGATATGTTAGTAACAGTAATTTCTGTTATTGCAGTATTAGGACTTGGAGTGGGTTATTACTTTTATAAGAAAAGATCAGAAGTGAAAATATAAGACTTTTGGTCTTTTTTTCTTTTATAATATTATAATTAAATATAGAGATATCAATTGATTTTTTGATATTTTTAGTGTATAATCTTAGTGTGAGGAATAATTATGAAACTAAAAATTAAAAAGGCTATACCTAATATAATTACTATGTCGAGAATTATAGCTATAATAATGGGAATGATATATTTCATTAAAAACAAATTTTTGTTTTCAATTCTTTTTTATGCTTACGGAGCAATATCGGATATGTTCGATGGTTATTTTGCTAGAAAATTAGATGCTTATTCTAATTTTGGTAAGTATTTAGATGCCATAAGTGATAAACTATATCTTTTATCAATAATTATTTTATCAATAATTAAAGGTAATTATTTTGTAATTATTCCTGCAATAATGGAAGCTATAATATCGATTATTAATTATATAACAATAATTAAAAGAAAAAATGTTTATACTGAAAGAGTAGGTAAGTTTAAGACTGCAGTTGAGTTTCCTATGATGATAACTGCTCTTTTGGCAACTAAAGTAAATGGCTTTTATTATATATTTATAGTATTATTTATATTAACGTTGTATTTTCAAATACAGAGTATTATGGCATATATAAATCAATTAAATAATAAGACTAAAGAAGTTAATGTTAGTTTTAAAGATAAAAAAGTATATGAAAAAGTTATATTATTACTTAAAGAATTTGTTTCATATATAATACATCCAGTAATAATTAAGTGGGGAGATAGAAATGATAGATATTAATATAATTAGAAATAATAGAAATTTAGTAGAAGAAAATATTAAAAAAAAGTTTCAAGATGAGAAGTTACCTTTAGTTGGAGAGATACTTTCTATTGATGAGAGAGTTAGAAAACTAAAGATAGAGGGAGATAATTTAAGAAAAGAGAGAAATACTATTAGTAGTGAAATTGGTCTTTTAATGAGAGATAAGAAAAAGGAAGAGGCAGAAGATAAGAAAAAACTAGTAATAGATATTAATAATAAATTAGTAGATATTGAAAAAGAAGAAGAAGAATTATCTACTAGTTTGAGAGAAAAGATGATGCTTATTCCTCAGATTATAGCTGATAGTGTTCCTATTGGAAAAGATGATAGTGAGAATGTTGAATTAGAAAGATTTGGAGAACCTTTTGTTCCAGATTATGAAATTCCTTATCACGCAGATATTTGTGAATTATTTAATGGGTTAGATAAAGATAGCGCTGGTAGAACTAGCGGTAATGGTTTTTATTATTTAATAGGTGATATTGCTAGGCTTCACGAAGCTACTATTGCGTATGCTAGAGATTTTATGATTAATAAGGGATTTACTTATTGTATTCCTCCATTTATGATTAGAAGTGATGTAGTAAATGGTGTTATGTCTTTTGCTGAAATGGATGCTATGATGTATAAGATAGAAGGAGAAGATTTATATTTAATTGGTACTTCTGAACATTCTATGATAGGTAAGTTTAAAGGTCAATTAATTGATGAAAAGAAATTACCTATTGCTATGACTTCTTATTCTCCTTGCTTTAGAAAAGAAGTTGGGGCTCACGGAATAGAAGAGAGAGGATTATATAGAGTACATCAATTTGAAAAACAAGAGATGGTAGTTTTGTGTAAACCAGAAGACTCTGAAGAATGGTATAATAAGATGCTTGGTTATACAGTAGAGTTTTTTAGAAGTTTAGATATTCCTGTTAGAACACTAGAGTGTTGTAGTGGTGATTTAGCTGACTTAAAAGTTAAGTCTTGCGATGTTGAAGCTTGGAGTCCAAGACAACAGAAATATTTTGAAGTAGGTTCTTGTAGTACACTAGGAGATGCTCAAGCTAGAAGACTTGGAATTAGAATGAAGACAGAAGAAGGAAATAAATACTTAGCAACTTTAAATAATACAGTAATAGCTAGTCCGAGATCACTTATTGCTTTATTAGAATGCTCTTATCAAAGAGATGGTAGTATTAAGATACCTAAAGTTCTACAACCATATATGGGTGGAGTAGAAGTTATTAGACCTAAAAATAATAAATAATAATATAAAGAATTATAGTTTTAACACTATAATTTTTTTAATAGTTGTACTTTTTATTTAGATTTGATATAATTATGTAGAGTATAAGGGAGGATAAATGAATAGATTATATAGATTTTTTTATGGAAGATATGGTACTGATGAATTATATAAATTTTTACTTATATTATGTTTAATTATACTTATAATTAATTTATTTATTAATAATTTAGTACTTAGAATTATTGAATATGTTATTTTTGCTTTTACTATATATAGATGTCTTTCTAAAGATAAAAGAAGAAGAAGTATAGAAAATAGAAGATATTTAGATCTTAAAAATAAGATAGTTAAGTATTATTTATTTCAAAAGAGGAAATATAAAGATAGAAATACACATATGTATAAGAAGTGCCCTAAATGTCATCAAAGGGTTAGATTACCTTTAAAGAAGGGCAAACATACTGTTAAATGTCCTAGTTGTGGTAATAAGTTTGATGTTACTTGTCGTAGAGATGAAAAAATTAAGGTAGAAATAGTAAAATAGATTTATAATAAATACTTGAAAAAAAATTAAAATTATAGTATATTTGATATATAGTAGGAGGATGTTATGAAGGATAAGATTAAGAGTTTGGTTAATAAAAAATATTTTATAGTTATTTTGATTATTGCTTTAATGGCTCTAGTGGTAGTTGCTGGTACATATGCTTGGTTTACTTGGCAAAGTACTGAGAATACTACTCTTACTATGACAATAGGAGAAATAGCTAGTGTAACTTTTGATGGAGGCCCTGATATTGATACTTCTAGTCTTGCTCCAGTATTTTACTATAATGAGGGAGAAGTTACTAATATTTCAATAACTAATAAAGCTACTTCTAGTGTTACATTTAATATTGGACTTAGTGTTACATCTATTCCTAATGAACTTAAAAGTAGTAGTTTTAAGTATGTTTTAGTGGATGCTAGTAATAATCAATTAGCTACTGGTAATCTTATGAATGCTAGTAATAATAACACTTTAGATATTTATTCTGGTACTCTTCCTAGTGGAGTGTCTACTTATAAATTTTATATTTATATAGATGCTAATATGGAAAATAGTCTAGATATGATGAACTATCATAATTTTAAAGCTACACTTACGGTAGGAGCTACTGGCAATTAATTAAAGAAGAAAGAAAGAGGTTAAATAATGAATGATCAAGAATTAATGATGAGAGAAAAAATATTAAAGAGAGAAAAGACTGATACAATAATTGCTTATTTTTTAGTGGTGATACTACTTGCTTGTATATTATTTATGGTTTATATTAAATTTATTAGGACAGAAGATAATACTAATGTTACAGATAATGTTATTAGTAGTGTTATTACTTTGGATAATATATCTACTTCACTTACTAATAGTAGTCTTGCTAATAGATATAAAAATGATGGAGCAACTTTTAGTACTTCTATTTCAGATAATTTACTTAATGTTTCTTATGTTAAAGAAGATGTTAATATTAATTTAAATATACCTTTAGTGGGTAATGAACTTCAAATTAATTTTGATGGTACTAATGATGATATTATTACAGAGATATATAAAGAAATTGCTAGTATAGTATGTGTATATTATGGTAATAGTGATCAAGTATGTAGAAATACAATTGATAGTATTAATGATAGTAGTACTACTAGTGGTATAAGATTTAGTACATCTGGTGATACTAAAAGTGTATATATAGATATTACTAAGAGTGTTGATACTAATAGTACTGTTTCATATAATACTCAGACTATAGTAGATATTCAAAATACTGATTATACTCTTACTATAAATCAAGTTAAAGTTAGTAATATAGAAGTTAATACTAGTGATAGTGATATTAAATTTAGTGGTAAATTAGAAAATATTAGTGGAGACTCTAATATTAAAGTAGTGGTAAGATTATATGCAGATGATACTAATTCAATAGCAGAAGAAACTAAAGAACTTGCTAGTACAGATACTAGTTTTGAAGTAGTATTTACTTTAGATGATAATCTTAAATTAGATAATATTAAGAAATATAGTATTGATATTGTAAGATAGGTGATTAATAATATGAGTACACATATAGAAAGTAATAAAGAAGATATTGCTAAAATAGTTCTTATGCCTGGAGATCCTAAAAGATGTGAGTATATAGCTAGAAAATATCTTTCTAATACTAAAATAGTTAATAATGTAAGAGGAATGACTGCTTATACAGGAGATTATAAGAGTAAGAGGATTACTCTTTTTCCTTCTGGTATGGGTATTCCTTCAATGGGGATATATTCTTATGAATTATTTAAAGAATATGATGTAGATAGTATAATTAGAATAGGTACGATGGGTAGTTATACTGATCTAAAACTTAAAGATATAATTTTAGTTACTAATTCAGTTACTAATTCTAATTATGGTAGAGTTCTTTGTAATTATCAAAATAATTATATAGATGGAAGTAATGTATTAAATACTTTAATTGAAAATACAGCATTAGAAAAAAATATCAAAATAAATAAAGGCAATATATATTCATCAGATGTTTTTTATGAACAAAATAATGACTTTAAAGATAAAGTAACTAAATATTCTGTTCTTGGGGTAGAAATGGAGTCTTTTGCTCTTTTTATGAATGCTAAATTATTAAATAAGAAAGCTGCTGCTATGCTTATGGTTAGTGATAGTTTCTTATTTACAGATAATTTATCTAGTATAGAGAGAGAACAAGGACTTGATAATTTAATATTTTTAGCTTTAGAAACTTGTTTAAAATTATAAATTTTGTATATACTAAAGGGGAAGAGGTGAAAAAATGAATTTTGAAACAATTGATATGGGGGGATATAACCTCCATTTAATTAAAACTAAAAAATTTAAAACAATAACAATAGATGTAGATTTCTATAGAGAAATAAAAAAAGAAGAAATTACAAAGAGAAATTTACTTAAGATGCTTCTTTTAGACTCTAATAAAGAGTATAAAACAGAAAGGGATCTAATTATTGAGAGTGAAAATCTTTATGATATAAAGATTACTTCTTCAATATCTAGATTAGGTAATTTTAGTAATTTATCTTTTCAGACAAAGTTCTTAAATGAAAAATTTACTGAAGAAAATATGAATGAAGAATCTATTACATTCTTTCTTGATTTAATATTTAATCCTAATGTTAAAGATGAAGCATTTGAAAATGTAGAAAAACAAAAAAATAAGTTAAGACAACAAATAATTAGTATAAAAGATAATAAAATAAAATATTCAATGTTAAAGATGATGGAGACTGTTAAAGATAGACCATATTCATATAATACTTTTGGTTATATTGAAGAAATAGATGAGATAACTGGGAAGAACTTATATGAATACTATCAAAAAGTTTTAAATGAAGATCAAATAGATATCTTTGTATTAGGAAACTTTGACTCTTATGAAATGAAAGAAATATTTAAAAATAAATTTAAAATTAATACATTTAAAAAGAGTAATAAGAATATTTTAGTTAAAGAACTTCCTATAAGAAAAAGAATAGTTAAATATAAAGAAGAAGATAATGTTAATCAAGCACAACTTCTTATGTTATGTAGTTTAAATAATCTTACTGATTATGAAAGGAAGTATGTTATAAAATTATATAGTGAGATACTTGGAGGATCTTCTAATTCAATATTGTTTGATACAGTAAGAGAAAAGAAAGGGTATTGTTACTACATTAATTCAATGGTTAAATCTTATGATAATATATTAATTGTTAATTCTGGAATAGAAAAAGAAAATGTAGATAAGTGTTTAAAATTAATTAGAAAATGTATCAAAGAAATGCGAGAGGGTAAGTTTACTGATGAGATTATTTCTTCTGCAAAGAATACAATAACATCTTCAATTAGAGCTTCTTTTGATAATCCTATTGGAGTTATTAATAGTTATTTTTCTAAAATATTAGTTGGATCTGATGATCCTCTGGAGAGAATAGATAAGTTTAATAACATTACTAAAGAAGAATTAGTAAAAGTTAGTAAGAAAGTTAATTTTTATACAGTTCTTACTTTAGAAAAGGGGGAAGAGAATGAAGAAGATTAGACTAGAAGATATAGAAGAAGATGTTTATTATGAAAAATTAGATAATGGTTTAGAAGTGTTTTTGTATTCTAAAGATGATGTATATGGTAATTATGTAACATTTACTACTAAATATGGTTCTATATATAATGAATTTGTGCCAATTGATAAAGATAAAATGACTACCTTTCCTAAAGGAATAGCCCATTTTCTAGAACATAAAGTTTTTGCAGTTAAAGAAGGACCTGATCCAATGGAATTCTTTGCTCGATCAGGAGCTGTCTGCAACGCTTATACAACTTTTAGAAATACTACATATTTATTTTATACAACTAAAGAATTAAAAGAAAATATTAATTATTTACTTAATTATGTTCAAGATATATATTTAACTGATGAAGCAGTAGAACAAGAAAAAAATATTATTACTGAAGAAATTCATATGTATGAAGATAATCCTGCTTCAATGTTAACTGAGAGAATAAGATATAATACTCTTTCTAATAATCCATATAGAGATAGTATTATAGGTACTACAAAGGAGATAAATAAAATAACTAAAGAGGATTTGGAGACCTGCTATCATACTTTTTATCATCCTTCAAATATGTTTTTAGTAGTTACTGGATCTTTTGATGTTGAAGAAGTAATGAAAGTAATTAGAGATAATCAGAATAGTAAGTCTTTTCCTGATATAGATAAAATAGAAGTTAAAACAATAAAAGAAGAAGATAAAGTATATAAAGATAAAGAGATAGTATCTTCTTCTACAGAGATACCTAAAGTTTCTTATACTATTAAACTTCCAGTTAGTAATATAAAATTAACAAGAAGAAAGCTTCATTTATATCTATATATAATATTTACTGTTTTATTTGATGAAACTAGTATATTTGATGAAAGATTAAAGAAAGAGGGTATTATTAATAATACTACTTATGTTGATTTACTTAATTGTAACACTCATATACTTATATCATTAATTAGTGAAACTAAGAATTATGAAGCATTCTTAGAGGAAGTTAAAAAGACATTAGAGAATATTACTATAGATAAGAAAGACTTTGATAGAAAGAAAAAAGTATTAATTAGTAATGAATTATTTGCTTTTGAAGATATAGAAACTATAAATGATATAATAGTAGATAATATTATATATGATGGAGCTGTTGAAGAAGATCCTATTAAAGTAATAGAAAGTTTAAATATGAAAGAATTGGAGGATCTAATAGATAAGATTAACACTGATAATACTTCGATAGTTATACTTAAAAAAGATGGTAAAGATGGCAAAAAATGTAAAGAAGATAAAAAATAATTTTCAAAAAGATAATTTTGTGATATTATTATAATAGGGATGGGATAATATGAAGAAATTATTATCAAAGATGGATAAACCTCTATTAGTTGTTACAATTATCTTTTTTATTTTTGGACTTATTATGATACTTAGTGCTTCTTCGATGGAGTCTTATATGAGATATAACTATAGTCCATATCATTATTTCTTTAGACAATTAATATTTTTATTGATAGGTTTATTTGCATTTACTTTTATTATATTGTTTCCTACAAAGAATTATAAGAAGATAACTGGTTTTCTTATGTTTGTTGTAATAGCAGCTTTAATAGGGTTATTAATATTTGGACACGTAGCTAATAGTGCAGTTAGTTGGTATAAGATAGGACCTATTGCTATTCAACCATCAGAGTTTGCTAAAGTAATAGTTATTATGTATTTAGCAGCTTATTATGAAAAGAATAAGAAGAAATTAGATAGTCAGTGGGGTATTATTAAACCTATGCTTCTTGTTATGGTTATAGTGGGACTTGTTGTAATACAACCAGATCTTGGTACTGCTAGTATTATATTTTTAATTTCATTACTTATATTTTATGCTGTTCCAGTAGAGAAGAAGAGTAGAAGTATTTTTAATAAGATCTTTTTAGGAATATTATTAGTTATTTCATTAGTACTTATTACTACAAAGGGTAGTTTTCTTCAGGATTATCAGTTAGAGAGATTTAACTTTATAGACCCTTGTGAGAGATATCAAGAAGACTCTGGTTATCAGTTATGTAATAGTTTTATTGCTTTTAAGAATGGTGGATTAAATGGTCAAGGAATTGGTAAATCTACACAGAAGTATTTATATTTACCAGAATCTTATACAGACTTTATATTTCCTATAATAGTAGAAGAATGGGGACTTATAGTAGGAGTTATTATTATATGTTTATATTTATTTGTTTTATTTAGAATAATTAAAGTGGCTAGAAGGGCTAGTAATTTACAGAATTCATTAATTTGTTATGGAGTATTTGCTTATATGCTTACTCATATAGTAGTTAATTTAATGGGTGTTATGGGACTTATTCCTTTAACTGGTGTACCACTTCCATTCTTGTCTTATGGTGGTAGTTATACAATATGTTTATTAGTGGCTTTAGGATTAGTACAAAGATCTTCGATAGAGAGTGCTAAGTTACATAAATAAAATATCATAAGATAGACTACAGGCTATCTTATGCCTCGGAAGACAAGTGGCTTACGAGGAAAAAAAGAAGAAAAAATGTAGAAAAATAGAGAAAGTTATATACATTTTCTTTATTTTTTGTTATAATTAAACTGTATCATTTTAGGGAGAGTCGATATCGTGAAGAAAATATATACTGCTATTGATATTGGATCTGATACAATTAAGTTTGTTGTAGGAGAGTATTTTAAGGGTAGAGTTAATATTCTTTCTTCCTACGAAGGTAAATCAAAAGGGATAAGAAAAGGTTTAATTGTGGATCCTAATTTAGCTATTACTGCTATTAAAGATGGAATAAAAGAGATTAATAGTTCTCTTGGTATAAATATTAATAAGGCTATTGTTAATGTGCCTGATTATAATTCTAAGTTTATTTATGTTACTGGAGAAGTTGATATTACTAGTGAAGATGGGATTATTAGTACTGATGATATTAATAAAGTTATTAAGGCTTCAGTATACTCTAAGTTAGCACAAGAATATGAACTTATTACAGTTATTCCTCTTGCTTTTTCAGTTGATGATAAAGTAGAGGCTACTCCTATTGGTAAGAGTGGTAGAAAACTTGGAATAAAGGGTATTATGGTATCTGCTCCTAAGAAGAATATTTATTCTGTTTTATCTGTTATGGAAGGGGCTGGTATAGAAGTAGTTGATATTACTGTATCAGGTCTTGGAGATTATTATGAAGTTAGAAATGATACTCTAGATAAGAGTTTAGGAGCTATTATTAATTTGGGATATGAGACTACTAATGTATCTATATTTAATAGAGGTAAACTTATGAATACAGAGACTATACAATTAGGTGGTATAAATGTAGATAAAGATCTTGCCTATATGTTTAATATTAATATGTTTGATGCTAGAATTATTAAAGAGAAGTTTGCTTCTTCACATAAGAGATTTATTGCACTTAATGATGTTTATGAAGTTAAGAATACTGCTAATGAGACTGTTAAGTTAAATCAGATTGAAGTTACGGAAATAGTTATGGATAGACTAGCAGAGATATTAAAGCTAGCTAGGAAACAAATATTTTTGTTGACAAAACGAGATATTTCTTATATAGTAATAACAGGAGGATTGACAGAAATAAGGGCTTTTAAGAATTTAGTCTATGAAATTCTAGGAAAAGATGTTATAATATATATTGAGGATACTCTTGGTATAAGAGACAATAAGTATACTACTGCAGTTGGTATGATTAAGTACTTTGTAGATAAGACAGAGACTAGAGGTAGAGAGTATTCAATGATAGATGAAGAAAGTGAGGATTTACTTATAAATCCTAATAAAAATAGAAAGGACAAAACTGCAATTACCAAAATATTTGGAAATTTTATTGGCACTAAGGAGGATTAAGGATGAATAATATGTTTGGTTTGGAAATGGATCAATTAGCTAAAATTAAAGTTATTGGAGTTGGGGGAGGCGGCTGTAATGCTGTCAACAGAATGATTGAGTCAGGTTTAAAGGGCGTTGAATTTATTGTTGCTAATACTGACCTTCAAGTTTTAAATAATTCTCTTGCTCCAATAAAATTACAAATTGGTAGAGAACTTACTGATGGACTAGGAGCAGGAGCTAATCCTGAGATAGGTAGAGAGGCAGCACTTGAATCTAAAGCTGAGATAGAAGAGGCTATTAAGGGTGCTGATATGGTATTTATTACTTGTGGTATGGGTGGTGGTACTGGTACTGGTGCTGCACCTGTTATGGCAGAGATTAGTCAGGATCTTGGAGCTTTGACTGTTGGTATAGTTACTAAACCATTTAGTTTTGAAGGAAAGAAGAGAATGACACAAGCGATTGCAGGACTTGATGAGTTAAAGAAACACGTAGATACTTTGATAGTTATACCTAATGATCGTTTGAGAGAACTTATTGATAAGTCTACGCCAATGCTTGAGGCATTTAGAGAAGTAGATAATGTATTACATAGAGGTGTACAGTCTATATCTGATTTGATAGCAGTATCTGGACTAGTTAATCTAGATTTTGCGGATGTTAAGACTGTTATGAAAGATAGAGGTAATGCTTTAATTGGTATTGGTGTTGGATCTGGAGAGAATAGAGCTACAGATGCTGCTAAACAGGCTGTATCTTCACCACTTCTTGAGACTTCTATTAATGGAGCTACTGATGCTATTATTAATGTTACTGGTGGAGCTTCACTTACTTTGTATGAGGTAGAAGAGGCTGCAGAAGTTATTAGAACTGCTGCTAATACTGATATTAATACGATATTTGGAGCAGTTATTAATGAGAACTTGAATGATGAGGTAATAGTTACTGTTATTGCTACTGGTTTTGAAAATCAGAGTGAACCTTTATATCATAGTTTTAGTTCTACTAATAAGGAAGATTTATTTAGAGAGGGTACTAATGATATTGATAATGATTTGGATATTCCTCCATTCTTAAGAGATAGAGATACTTTTTAGTTTAAAAGAGTTATAAATAGTTTTAATTAGAGAATTGTAATCTGTAATTTAGAGATGGCAATTCTTTTTTTGTTCCTTTCTAACCTGTAGTTTAGAAAGGTTTGATAAAGCCTTGGATCTTTATCAAAGAAATATTTTGGGAAATAATTTAGATATTTTAGCAATTGGTATTGACAATTGCTAAAATAGTGCTATAATTATATTTGTAATAAAGTTATAGGAGATGGTTATAATAATGAAGAAGAGAGAATTTAAGACAGAGAGTAAAAGAGTACTTGATTTAATGATAAATTCTATTTATACAAATAAAGAAATATTTTTAAGAGAGCTTATATCTAATGCTAGTGATGCTTTAGATAAGTTATATTATTTATCACTTACTGATAGTAGTATAAAGATAAATAAGGCTGACTTATTTATTCGTGTTGATTATGATAAAGATAAGAGAACTATTACTATTACTGATAATGGTTGTGGTATGACTGAAGAGGAACTTGAAAATAATTTGGGTGTAATAGCAGAGTCTGGATCTCTTCACTTTAAAGAAGAAAATAAAGATAGTGAAGATGTTAATGTTATAGGACAGTTTGGAGTAGGCTTTTATTCAGCTTTTATGGTTAGTAAGAAAGTTACTGTAGAATCTAAGTCTTATAAAGATGGTAAAGCTACATTATGGTCTTCTAGTGGAGTAGATGGATATACATTAAGTTCTAGTACTAAAGAAGAAGTTGGTACTAAGATTACATTATACTTAAAAGACGATGATGAAGATTATAATTATAGTGAGCTTTTAAGTGAATATAAACTTAGAGGTATTATAAAGAAATATTCTGACTATGTTATTTATCCTATTAAGATGGAAGTAGAAAATAATAGGAAGAAAGAAGATAGTGAGGAATATGAAACATATAAAGAAGTAGTTACTATTAATAGTAGAATTCCTTTATGGAAGAGAGATAAGAAAGATATTACTGAAGAAGAATATAATAATTTTTATACTGATAAGTTCTATGACTATAGTGCTCCGATTAAAGTAATGCACTTTAATATTGAAGGTAATGTTAATTATACTGCTTTATTATATATTCCTTCACATGCACCTTATGATTATTATACTAAAGAGTATGAAAAGGGATTACAGTTATATACTAATGGAGTACTTATAATGGATAAGTGTAAGGATATGCTTCCTGATTACTTTAGTTTTGTAAAGGGAGTTATAGATACTTCAGATATTCCTCTTAATATTTCAAGAGAAACATTACAAGACGATAAAAATATTAAACTTATAGCTAAGAGTATTGAAAGTAAGATAAGAAAAGAATTAGAAGCTCTATTAAAAGAAGATAGAGAGAAGTATGAAGAATTTTATAAGGCTTTTGGTACTGGTATTAAGTTTGGTATATATAATGATTATGGTATGAATAAAGATAAACTTCAAGATTTACTTATGTTTTATTCTTCAAAAGAAAAGAAGTTAGTTACTTTAAAAGAATATACTGAAAGAATGAAGGACAAAGATAAAAATATATATTATGCTTGTGGTGAGACTATTGAAAAGATAGATATGTTACCTCAAGTGGAGAGTGTAAAAGATAAGTATGAAGTGTTATACTTAACTGATTATGTAGATGAGTTTGCTATTAAGACACTTCATTCATATAATGATAAAGAGTTTGTTAATGTATCTTCAGATAGTACTGATTTATCTTCAGAAAAAGAGAAAAAAGAGATAAATAAGATTAATGAAGATAATAAAGATATGCTTAGTGTTATGAAAGAAGCATTAGATTCTTCAGTAGTAGAAGTTAAGTTTACTAATAAACTTAAAAATCATCCAGCTTGTTTAACTACTGAAGGAGAAGTATCTACTTCAATGGAGAAGGTAATTAATGCTATGCCTACTGATGAAAAGATTAATGCTAAGATGGTATTAGAAATTAATAATAATCATAAGATTACTGAGAAGCTTAAAGATCTTTATAATAAAGATAAAGAAGAGATGAAGAAGTATGCTAAGGTTATTTATATGGAAGCTAGATTAATTGAAGGACTACCTATAGATAATCCAACAGAATTTAGTAATCTTATGTGTGATATAATGGCAAGTAAGTAATTATAATTAAGAAAGGAAAGTGATTTATATGCTTACTAACAGATTTTTTCTAGATGACAATTTCTTTAAAGGAGAAGAAGGTGTAAGAAGTGATATTTATGAAAAGGATGGTAATATTGTTGTAGAAATGGAAGCTCCTGGTTATACTAAAGAAGATATTTCTATTTCTATTGATAAGGGTGAGTTATCTGTTACTTTTGAAAAGAAAGAAGAAGATGAGGAAAATAAAAAGTATCTTCATCGTGAAAGAAAGAGCTATAGTAAACTTACTAGAACCTTTTATCTAGGAGATGTAGATGAAGATAATTTGACTGCTAGTTTTAAGAATGGTGTTCTTACTGTTAAGACTTCTAAGAATAAAGAAATAGAAACTAAAAAAACTATAGATATAGTAGACTCTGAATAAGAGCCTACTTTTTATTTGACTTTTAGAGCTATATATGTTAATATAAAGGTGTTTTAAGGGGGAATATAATGATTACTAATAAAGAACTTGGTTATGTAACTTCGTGGGCTAATAAAGTACCATATCCAGGAATTTCTTATGCTAAGATGGCTGCGGATAATTTATCTAATGCTTTTGAGAACTTTAATAAGTACTATAGTGGTAAAGAATATGATGTTGTTTTATCTAATGGAGAAGAATTTCTTTTTGAAATTTTAAATATGAATTTATGTCATATGTTAGGTATTGATTATAAGAATTTAAGTGGTCCTTATTTTGATACTTTTAGGAAACAAGTTATACCAGATTTTAATGATACTGGTTCTTATGATTTACTTAAAGCTATTATTAATAATATTGATGATGTACTTAACTATGACTTTAATATAGGAGGTAAATTACTTAATTATTATCGTATAGTAATTAAATGTGCTATATTTGATAAATTATCTGATTTTGGTAAGTTTAATTTTGGTGTTATTAATTTTGATAAGAATACTTATATAAATACTTCTAAAAGAAATATAAATAGTAATAGTGAGAAATATTTATATGTACAAAGTAATGAAGGAGTAGCTCCGTACTTTATGATGGGTATTATACCACAAAATGGATTTAATGCAGAAGAAAGTACTCCGAAGAAGTATGCAGTAGAAACTTTGATGGCTCCAGTTAATGCTGATGACTTTTTTAGAGATCAAGAAGTCGTTATTCCAACACAAATACTTGTTACTACTGATAAAGCTATGTCTAGAAAAGAGGCTTCTTCAGAAGATAAGATAGCGCTTCTTAATCAATATCGTTCTATTATTAGTTCTTATGGACTTAATAATAGACTTAATATATATGGTGATTACGAAGCAATGTTAGTAAATGATATGAAGATTAAGACTAAGAAATTATAATATTAGGAGGAATATATGGCTTATTCTATTATGATTAAAAAGGGTGAAGAGTTAGTTAAATTAGATATTAGTAATTTACCTACTTTTGAGAGATTATCTAAATATAAAGATAGTAAGACTTATTCTTTAGAAGAGATAGATTTATGTACTTCAAAGTATGAGAATATAATGTATTTAAAGAAAGATTTAGTAGATTATTTTATTTTACCATTTGAAGACATATCTAAAGATATATCTATAGGTATGAAGAGTGGAGATAATTATAAGAAAGTTAAGAAAGGATTAGTATATAAAAAAGATACTAAATACTTAGATTATCTTTCTCTTAAATATATACTTTTATCTAAACAAAATGATAAAGTGTTTTTAGAGAAATTAGCCGCTTATTATCGTGGGAGTTATATTAATAATATTAATGTTTTAAAGCTTGCTAATATGGTATCTAATAATTATTATTATGGTGTTATTGGAGTACTTCAGGACTTTTATGACAGAGAAGTTAGCCGTTTTGATAAAAGGGAAGAAAAATATAAACTTAATTATAAAGCTTTTAGAGATCTTGGAATGTTTATTTCTAAGTATGATGAGGCTTTAGTTAAGAAATCAACAGATCAAGATTATAAGCATTTATTTAAAAGTACTAAGAGTAAAAAGAAAGTTAAAGAGAAGATAGATAAAGAAGTAGAAGGTCAAATGTCATTTTTCTAAAATATATTGACCTTCTTTTTTTTAATATGATATAATGATTATGGTGATAAAATGCGTGATATAGAAAAGAGAATAGATGAGATAATTAGTATATTAAATAAGGCTAGTTATGAGTATTATGTTTTAGATACTCCTAGTATAACAGATCAGGAGTATGATGACTATTATAGTGAATTACTTAGATTAGAAGATAAATATCCTAATCTTAAGAGAGAAGACTCTCCTACTACAAGAGTAGGGGGGGAGGCTATAAGTAAATTTAATAAAGTTACTCATAAAAGTCCAATGCTTTCTTTTGATGATATATTTAATGAAGATGAGATAATTGCTTTCGATGAGAGAATTAAGAAGACAATAGATAATCCTATTTATACTGTAGAACCTAAAATGGATGGTTTATCTGGTTCTTTAATATATGAAAAGGGAGTATTAGTTAGAGTGGCTACTAGGGGTAATGGATTAGTTGGTGAGGACATTACACTTAATGCTAAGACTATTAAATCTATTCCTCTTAGACTTACTCGTAATATTGATATAGAAGTAAGAGGAGAAATCTATATGAGTAAGGCTTCTTTTGCTAAAGCAAATAAAGAGAGAGAATTAAATAACGAACCATTATTTGCTAATCCTAGAAATGCTGCTGCTGGTAGTGTAAGACAATTAGATAGTAAAGTGACTGCAAGAAGAGGACTTGATTTTATGGCTTATTTCATTCCTAATCCTAAAGATTATGGAATTAAAACACAAGAAGAATCTCTTAAGTTTTTAAGATGTCTTGGCTTTGTTACTAATTATAAACTTAATACAGTAGCTAATAATGTTAATGAAATAATTAGTGATATAGAGAAATTAGGTAAGATTAGAAATGAATTAGATTATGAGATAGATGGCGTTGTATTAAAGGTTAATGATCTTAATGATGAAGATAAGTTGGGAGTTACTGCGAGAGTTCCTAGGTGGGGTATTGCTTATAAATTTCCTGCTCCAGAAGTTCTTACTACTTTAAAAGATATTAAGTTTACGGTAGGTAGAACTGGCAAGATTACTCCTAATGCTATATTCTCTCCAGTACACGTAGCAGGTTCTTTAATATCAAAAGCTACTTTACATAATGAAGATTATTGCGCTGCAAAAGATGTTAGAATAGGGGATACAATTTCTATTAGAAAAGCAGGAGATGTTATACCAGAAGTTGTTAGAGTTATTAAAGAAAGAAGAAATGGTACAGAAAAGAAGTTTGAAATGATAAGTACTTGTCCTATATGTTCTTCTCTTCTTGAAAGAAAGTTAGGAGAAGCCGACTACTATTGTCCTAATATATATTGTCCTGCGAGAAAGATTGAGAATATTATTCATTTTGCGGAAAGAGAAGCTATGAATATAGATGGTATGGGAGAAGCTGTTATTGAGGACTTATATAATGAAGGATTTATTAAAGATATTGCAGATATTTATGATATTGATAGTTATAAAGAGGAACTTATTAATTTAGAAGGTTATGGTACTAAGAAGATAGATAATTTAAGAGAAGCTATAGTTCGTAGTAAAAGTAATTCTCTAGAGAGACTTTTATTTGGGCTTGGTATTAGAAATGTTGGAGGTAAGACTGCTAAAATGCTTGCTAGAAAGTATAAGTCTTTAGATAAGTTAATGACTGCTAGTTATGAAGAACTTACTAATACACCAGATATTGGTAGTGTTATTGCTAGTAGTATTATTTCTTATTTTGCTAATGAAGATAATAAAAGAATTATTGATAAACTAAAGAGTATTGGAGTTAATACTTTGTATATAGAAGATACTAACTATAAAGAAAGTGATTTATTTAGTGGTAAGACTTTTGTTCTTACTGGTTCTCTTACTAATATTACGAGAGATGAAGCTACTTCTATTATAGAGAGTTTAGGTGGTAAGGTATCTTCTTCAGTTAGTTCAAAGACTAATGCTGTTATAGTAGGAGATAATCCTGGTAGTAAGTATGATAAAGCAATTAGTCTTAATATTCCTATTTGGCAGGAAGAAGAGTTTTTAGATAAAATAAAGGAAGAAAAATAATATTTCTTCTTTTTTTCACTTTTAAGATAGTTTCTGCATATAATTAGATAGGTGATGTATGTGGATGGTATAAATGGTTTTAAGATTTTTGTTAGAAAAAATCCTAATTTAATTACTTATGTTAGAGATGGTAGTATGTCGTGGCAGAAGTTTTATGAATTATATGATTTATATGGGGAAGATAATAGTATATGGGATAGTTATATTAATAAGAAGATAGATAATACTAGTACTAGTAGGACTTCTGATAATAGTAGTAAGAGTAATTTTTCATTAGGTAATATACTTGATATGGCTAAGAATATTGATGCTAATAGACTTAGTGATGGAATTTCTTCTCTTCAGAAGGCTATTGGATTATTTGGTGATATAATTAGTAAAGATAGCACTAGTAGTACTAATAGTAGTTATACTCCTAGACCTATCTATAGGAAGTTTGATGATTAATGACAGTAGAGGTTCAGCTTAAAATAAATAATGATCCAAGACTTAAAGCTTTTATAAGAGAATATCCTATATGGTATAAAAGACTTAATAGAGATCCTTCTTTATTTCAAGATTTTGTTAATGATATGAAGAATAAATATAAACTTACTACTAGTGATAGAATTAGTAGAGTTTTAGATAATATTGGAATGTTAGAAGCTTTTATTAATGTATTAAAATAAAAAATATTAAGGGTTGTCCTTAATATTAATTTTTAAATCTTAAGTTTTCATTTGATATATTAAATAGCATTCCTACTAAAATCATATATGATAATAGAGAAGATCCTCCATATGATATGAATGGTAAGGTTATTCCCATTATTGGTAATAGTCCTATAGTCATACTGATATTTTGTACCTGCTGGAATAATAATACTGATATTATACCACCAACTAATAGTTTATCATTATCATTAGAAGATTTATTAGCTAAGCCTATAATGTTTATATCAAAGAATACCATTAATGATATTAGAAGTAATTCTCCTAGTAGTCCAAAGTTAGAGGCAAAGACAGCAAATATAAAGTCTGTTTGCATCTCTGGGAAATAGATTGGTATATTATTTAGTCCATTTCCTTTTATTCCTGCTGATCCAATAGCAGTTAATCCTTTTGTTAACTGAAGGCCACTAGAATTAGACCAATTTAGTATTCTATCCATTCTATAAAAGAAACTAGTACCAAATAAATTTATAAATAAATCTTGTTTAAAAAAGTATATGGCAAGGAAGGTACCTCCTGCTAGTAAGAGAGTTATTATGGTTATGATAAACCATCTTGATCTTATACCTCCTACAAAGAGCATTACTATTGTTATTATAAAATATATTAGGACTGCTCCAGTATCTGGTTCAATAAATGTTAGAACTGATGGTATTCCTACTACTATTAATATTTTTATTAGAAATTTAAATTCTTCAGTGACATCGCTATAGTTTTTTTCTTCATTAAAGTCATTTATCATTCTGGAGAGGGTTATTATTAAGAATATTTTCATAAACTCTGAGGGCTGAAAACTACCTATATAAGGTATTACAAACCAACACTTAGCATTATTAATATCTTCTCCTAGGAATAATACTAATATTAAGAGGACAACTCCTACTATATAGAAGATATAGGCATTATTATATAAAAACTTATTACCTACAGTCATCATAATATAAGCTATAGTAAAACCTATTACATACCATAGTATTTGTTTTAAATATAAACTATGAAATCTTTCTGGTAAGATACTTCTAGTGGTATATATAGTTATAACACTTATTATAGCGAATAATATTATTGGTATTAAGATACTTTTTTCTACTTTAAATTTTGATTCTTTCATTTTGCATCAACTCTTTCAGTATTTATTCTATCACAAAAAAGAAAAATAATAAATATATATATTTATAATTTCATATATTATATTAGGAAGGTGATATGGTGAAAGATTTACCTAAAATGTATCATAGTAGAATAGATAAAGATTTATCTAATAATGAGAGAGTATTTTCTACTATATATAATAATGATATAGATATAAGAAGTAACAATAATTATATTGATAATAAAAATAATTATACTGTAGAACAAAAAATATATAATATATTTAATTCTCCTAATTATATTTATAAGATAGATGTTATTATTGTTACTGATAAGGGAAAAAGTAAAAAGAGAATAGTAGGCAAGAATAAGACTAATTTAATTACTATGGATCAGGAGTATATTCCTATTAATACTATTAGAGATATTTATATTGATAAATAATTGTCATTTTATAAAGAATATTTAAGTGTTAATATTCTTTTATTTTAAACTATTTTATGATATTATTATATATGTAAGGGTGATAATTATGGATAGAGTATTTTTTAGTTTTGGACCTATTACTATATATTGGTATTCTGTACTTATAATAACTGCAATTATAATCGGTATATATTTTTCTTCTAGAGTAGCAGATAAGAATGGTATTACTAAAGAATATCTTACTGATTTAATATTTTATTTAATACCAATAGGAATAATAGGAGCTAGAATATATTATGTTATATTTAATTTTTCTATATTTAAAAATAATTTACTAGATATATTTAAGTTATGGGAAGGTGGTCTTGCTATATATGGAGCAGTTATTGCTTCGATTATATTTATAGTAGTTTATTCTAAAAAGAAGAAGAAAGATCTATTACTTACTATAGATACTTTAGTACCATATTTAATATTAGGACAAGCAATAGGTAGATGGGGTAATTTTATTAATAAAGAAGCTTATGGTACTATTACAACATTTAGTAAACTAAAGAGTTTAAAAGTTCCTAATTTTATAATAGAGGGTATGTATATAGATGGACATTATTATATACCAACATTCTATTTTGAATCTATATGGTGTTTAATTGGTTTTATAATACTTCTTATAATTAGAAGAAAAGATAAATTTAAACATAAGGGACTTTTATTATTTATATATTTTATTTGGTATGGTATAGGTAGATTTTTTATTGAAGGACTTAGAACAGATAGTTTATACTTAGGTTCTTTTAGAGTAAGTCAGATAGTATCTATTATACTTATATTGATAGGAGTAATAGGAATTATTTATATGAGGAGGAAAAAATGGAAAGATATAAAGTAGTAATAGTAGGATCAGGTATAGCAGGTATGACTGCGGCGATTAACTTAAAAAGAGGAGGAATAGATACTCTTATAATAGAGAATAATACTCCTGGTGGAGTACTTAATTATATACCTAATATAGAGAATTATCCTGGCTATAGTAATATATCAGGTCCTGATTTAGCTATGAATATATACAATCAAGTAAATAATCTTGGTATTAAAATTAAATTTATGAATATTAATAATATAGATTTAGATAAAAAAATAATAGATGATGAAATAGAATTTGATTACTTAATTATAGCTACTGGTAGAAAGAGTAGAATGTTAGGTATAGAGAAAGAGAAAGAACTACTAGGAAGAGGAGTTAGTACTTGTGCTTTATGTGATGGGACCTTTTATAGAGATAAAGATGTTATTGTAGTAGGAGGAGGTAATTCTTCTTTGTCAGAGAGTTTATATTTAGCTAATATAGTATGTAGTGTTACTATTATAATAAGAAGGGATAAATTTACTGGTGATAAATATTTAGTAGATAGAATAAATAATACTAAGAATATTAAAGTTATTAAGAATAGTAATATTATTAAATATAATACTAAGAATAATAGTTTAGTATCTGTTACTTTAGATAATAAGAAGAAAGTAAAAACTAGTGGAGTATTCTTAGCACTAGGAGGTACTCCTAATAGTGAATTATTTAATGTAGATAAAGATAATGGTTATATAGTAGTAAATAATAGGTATGAGACTAATATACCATATGTAACTGCGATAGGGGATGTTATTAGGAAGGATTATTATCAACTTACTACAGCAGTATATGATGCTGTAGTAGTAGCTAATAATATAATTAATAAAGAATTAGATAAGTAAGAAGTATTTACTTTTATATAAAATAATGATAAAATTAAAGTATGATAAGAAAGGAGATATTATGGAGTTAGGAACTATTATTATAATTTTAATAGTAGCAGTTATTATACTTATAGTCTTCTATATAATTGGTATATATAACAAACTAGTTAATGCTAGAAATAAAGTTAATGATCAATTTGCACAAATAGATGTACAATTAAAAAGAAGAAGTGATATGATACCTAATCTAGTAGAGACGGTAAAAGGTTATACTAAGCACGAAGAGGAAACATTAAAAGAAGTAGTAGAAGCTAGAAATAAGATGAATACTGCTAATGGAATTAATGAAGAGTTAGAAGCCTCTAATCAGATTACAGGAGCATTAAATAAACTATTTGCTCTATCAGAAGCATATCCTGATTTAAAAGCTAATGAAAACTTTATGTCATTACAACAAGATTTAAAAGAAACTGAAGATAAACTTAGTTATGCTAGATCTTTCTATAATGATACTGTTTTAAACTATAATAATTTAAGAGAACAATTCCCTTCAAATATTATAGCTAAGTTATTTAACTTTGGAAAAATAGAATTCTTTAAAACAGAAGATAAAGAAAAAGAAGTACCAAATGTTAAATTTTAGGACTAAAATAGTCCTTTTTTGATAGGAGTTTTTTATGAAAAAAATAATATTTATTTTAACAATGTTTTTAGTACCAAGTATTGTTATGGCTAATGAAATTAAAGATATAAATATGAATATTTATATAGATAGTGAAGGCACTGCTTATGTAACAGAAGTATGGGATGTTACTGCTAGTGAAAAGACAGAGTTTTATAAACAATATAAGAATTTATTTAATTCTAATATTATTGATTATAGAGTTAGTATGAATGAAGAAGACTTTGAATTAGTAGATTGGGATATTAATAAGAGCTTTAATGAAAAAGCATATAAATATGGTTATAACTATATTGAAGACGGTACTGAGTTATGTTTTGGTATAAGTAATTATGGTAATAATACTTATACATTACGTTATAATATAACTAATTTTATATATAATACGAGTGATGGTTATCAAATGGCTTATTGGAATTTAATACAAAAGTCTAGTGATAGAATAGATCAAGTATATATAAGAATATATAGTGATTTTAAATATGAAGATACTTTAGATGTATGGGGTTATGGTAAGTATGGGGCTCCTACTTACGTTAGTGATGGTGTAATAGAAGTATCTTCAGAAGAAGCATTAACTTCTGATGAATATATAACAATATTAGTTAAGTTTCCTAAAGATACATTTAATGTAAGTGAAACTTTAGATAAAACATTTGATGAATATTTAACTATGGCAAATGAAGGAGCAGAGTTATATACAGATGATTATGAAGAAAATAGTCTATCTAATATAATAATAGCTATAATAGGTTTTCTATTTCCAACATTAGTAATAGTTTTAACTATTATATATGCTTTTAGAAATGGTTATGGATATATTAATAATAAGAAGATAAATAAAAAAGAAGTATTACCATTTAGAGATATACCTTGTAATAAGAATATGTATTATGCTAATACTTTAATTAGTTTAAATAATACTTTATTTGCCCCTTATAAAGAAACTAATATACTAGGAGCTATAATATTAAAATGGGTAGATGAAGATAAAATTAGATTTATAAATGAAACTAAGGGAGTATTTGATAAGAATAATAGTAAGATAGATTTAACTATTAAACCTACTTTTGATATTAGATTAGAAGAAGAATTGTTTGATATGATGTATGAAGCTAGTAATGATGGTATATTAGAAACTAAAGAATTAGAAAAATGGTGTAGAAAGAACTATACTAAGTTCTTAGAACTATTTACAAGAATTAAACAAGTAGGTATAGAAAGACTAAAGAGTGAAAATCATATCTATAAAAGAAAAGATAAGAAAGAATGTAAATGTAAGAATGTTATGGATGATACTTTATATGAAGAGACTATTAAATTATATGGATTAAAGAAGTTTTTAGTAGACTTTTCTAGGATAGGTACTAGAGAAGTATTAGAAGTACATTTATGGAATGAATATTTAACTTTTGCCTATCTATTTGGAATAGCAGATAAAGTTACTAAGCAATTAAAGAACTTATATCCAGAAGTAGTACAAGATATGAGTAATAATAATATAGATTATGGTATGCTTTTATATATAAATCATATATCTACTTCTAGTGTAAGTGCTGCGAGTACTGCTAAAGCAAAAGCTGAAGGATACTCTGCTGGTGGAGGCGGCTTTGCTTCTGGTGGTGGAGGAGGTGGATCCTTCGGAGGTGGAGGATCTATGGGCTCTAGATAATGAATACATATATATTTAATAATAAGGAATACCAAATAGAAGTAATAAGAAAAAATAATAAAAATACTTATCTTAGAGTAAAGGATAATAAAATAGTAGTAACTACTAATTATTTAACTTCAAATAGAACAATATCTAAATTAATAACTTCTAATAAAGAATTTATAGATAGAGCATTAACTAAAAGTATAAGTAAGAGTGAGGATACTTCATTTAAATTATTTGGTAGAGAATATGATATAATATATGGTTTTAAGGATACAGAAGTAGATAATAACAAGATATATACTAAAGATGAAAAGTCTTTGAATAAATATTTATCTTTATATATAACTAATATATATAGTGAAAGATTAGACTACTGGTATAATAAATTTGAAGAAGATATACCAGTACCTAATCTAAAGGTTAGAAAAATGACAAGTAGATGGGGTGTGTGTAATATTAAAAATCATAATGTTACATTAAATTCTGAATTATCTAAGTATGATATTAAAGCATTAGATTATGTAATAGTACACGAATTATCACATTTTATTCATCATAATCATTCTAAGGACTTCTGGCTATTAGTAGGTAAGTATTACCCTAAGTATAAAGAAGTAAGAAAGTATTTAAGAAATTCTTAAAAAAATACTTGTATAAATCAATGACTTATAAGAAAAGAATGAGATTATTCTTTTCTTTTTTCGTTAAATATATTATAATAATAAAGAGGAAGTGGTATTATGGTAATTACTTCAGTTAATAATAATAAAATTAAAGATATTAATAAATTAAAAGAAAAAAAATATAGAGATAGTAGTAATAGTTTCTTAGTAGAGGGAGAACATCTAGTTATAGAAGCTTATAGAGAAAACTTAATTAAAGAATTAATAGTATTAGATGATAGTGATTTTATATTAGATGGAATACCTACTATTAAAGTTAGTAGTGAAGTAATGAAGAAATTATCTAGTATGGATAGTTATCCTAGTGTTATAGGAGTAGCTAATAAAATTAGAGAAAAAGAATTAGGAAACTCTATACTTATATTAGACGATATACAAGATCCAGGTAATTTAGGTACTATTATTAGATCTAGTGCAGCTTTTGGTATAGATACAATAGTAGTTAGTCCTAAGACAGTAGATATATATAATATTAAAGTACTTAGAGCTACTCAAGGTATGCTATTTCATATAAATATAATAGTTAGAGAACTAGATAGTTTTATTACTAAACTAAAACAAGATAATTATAAAATATATGGTACAAAAGTAGATAAAGGGGTTAATATTAAAGATATTACTATTAATAATAAATATGCTCTAGTAATGGGTAATGAAGGAAATGGAATTAGTGATAATGTGAGTAAGTTATGTGATGAGTATTTATATATAAAAATGAATGATAACGTAGAAAGTTTAAATGTAGGAGTAGCTACTTCAATACTTCTATATGAGATATATAATAAATAATGGAATTAATTAAGATTGGTAAAATAGTAAATACTCACGGTATAAAGGGAGAAATTAGATTATTATCTAAGTTTCCATATAAAGATAAAGTCTTTGTAAAAGATAATACTATATACATAGATAAAAAATATAAAGAAGTAATTAATAGTTATCGAAAACATAAGAATTTTGATATGATTACTCTAGTAGGATATAATAATATCAATGAAGTACTTAAATACAATGGTAAGTATGTGTATATTAATAAAGAAGATATTATATTAGATAAAGATAATTACTTAGATGAAGAATTAATAGGACTTAGTGTTATATTTAATAATGAAGTAAAAGGGGTTATTACTAATATAGAAAGATATGATAAAGTAGTATTATTTGTAATTGATAATGGTAAATATCTAGTACCATATAATAATAATTTAATAGATAAAATAGATATTAATAATAAGAGAATATATATTAAAAATATAAGTGGTTTATTTTAAATAGTTTACTTTTAATATTTAATATATTATAATTATTATGAGAGAGGTAATAATATGAAGATAGATGTACTTACTTTATTTCCTAATATGTATGATAATTTTCTTTCAGAATCTATTATTAAAAGAGCTATAGAAGATGGTAAGGTAGAAGTTAATGTTCATAATATTAGAGATTATACTGTATATAAGAATAATCAAGTAGATGATTATCCTTATGGTGGTGGTTCTGGTATGGTACTTATGTGTGATCCTATATTTAGAGCTATAGATGAGTTATATACTGAAGATTGTTTAGTTATTATGATGACACCTTCAGGTAAGGTATATAAGCAAAGTATTGCCACAGAAATAGCTTTAAAGAAACATATTATTATACTATGTGGTCATTATGAGGGATTTGATGAGAGAATCAAGTCTATTACTGATTTAGAGTTATCTATAGGAGATTATGTTCTTACAGGAGGAGAAATACCTTCGATGGTAGTTATGGACTCTGTGATTAGATTAGTAGATGGTGTAATTAGTAGTGGTTCATTAGAGTCAGAAAGCTTTAATAATAATTTACTTGATTATCCTAATTATACTAAACCATATGAATATAGAGGTATGAAAGTACCTGAAGTACTTATAAGTGGTCATCATAAGAATATAGATGAATATAGGAAAAAAGAACAACTTAGATTAACTAAAGAGAATAGACCAGATCTATTAAAGGGGGAAGATGATGAGTAATTACTTTGTTAGCAAAGACAGTAAAACGGGTGAAATTGTTTATTTAGAATATGATAAAAAAGGATATAAGGTAAAACCTAAGACTACTAAAAAAGACGCTATAGAAGTAAATAAAATAGTATTTGTGTCTCCTGAACTTACTAAGAAATTATTAAAGAAGAAGATTGATCATAAGATATCTAAGTTATTATTAGAACTTAATACTATAGATGATGGTGATGATGGAGATCCTTCTAGAGTAAGAAATATGCTTGTAGAGGCAGAAAGATTAAAACTTATGATAATTAATACTTACCGTAAGTATTTAGGTAATAGTTATACTACGCTTACTTTAAAGAAGATGGAGATTATTATTGATGGCTTTAGAAAGAAACTATATACTATTAATACAAAGAAACAACAAGAATTACTTATTAGAATGATGGAATTAGAAGCTATGGAAGCTAGTGAAAAGAAAGGAAAAGGAAGATAATCTATTTTGGGGGTATTTAATGAGATTATATAATGATAAGAGAGAACGGATTATTTATAATAGTGAGAATAGAATAGGGGAAGGCTACTATGGGTATGTATATTTACTTTCTTCTTCTTTATGTATTAAAGTATTTAAAAAAAGAAAACAAGATTATGATAAAGAGACTTTTACTTTGATTAGAGATTTGCATCTTAAGAATTTTTATAATATTGAGTCTCTTTTATATACTTCAAGTGGTAATTTTGGTGGGTATACTATGGAGTATTGTGAAAAGGATGATATTAATATTCTTACGATGCCTAGTGATTATACTTTATATAATTTATTTAATATATATTCTTCGATTGAAGTATTATCTAAACTTGGTATATTTGTAGAGGACTTACATACTGGTAATGTTGTACTTAATTCTAAGGATATTACGGTTATTGATACTGATTTGTATCATAAGGTGGATGATGAAAAGTTAGCACTTCATAATAATTTTTTAGTTGAGGGTTTATTTAGAGATTTATATTTAGAAGCTTTAAATAGATATTGTATAGAAAGTAATGGGAACACTAATAATATTAATAAAGAATATAATTTATATAGAGTAGATGATTTATTTCTTTATAATCGTAATGATGGCTTTAATAAGACTATTAAGAGGCTCTGCAAGTATAAGTATCCTATTGATTATATTAGAAAAAGAGGAAAGTGATATTCCTCTTTTTATAGTATATGTATTTGTTATCTATGTAATCCAACAGTATTTTTTAATAACATATATTTTTCTTTAGCTATTTTACTTGTTTTATCTCTTCCTTCATCTAAGATTGTATCTAATTCACTACTATTTAGTATTTGATAATATTTTTCTTGAATAGGGAGTAGGGTATCTGCAATTATTTTAGCTAAGTCTTTTTTAAATGTACCATAGTTACTATCTTTATATTTTTCTTCTACTTCTTCAATAGTTAGGTCTGTAAGTGATGTATATATGTTTATTAAGTTACTTATACCTTTCTTTGTTTCTGGATTATATTTTATTTCCATTTCTGAGTCTGTAGTTGCAGACATTATTTTTTTAGTTATAGCTTTTTCATCATCAAGTAAATATATTATACCCTTTGGATTATCTCCGGATTTACTCATCTTTTTAGTAGGGTCTACTAGATCCATTATTTTAGCTCCATCTTCAGGTATTAATGGTTCTGGTAGTTTAAATACTTCTTTATGGTATTTATTATTTACTCTTCCTGCTATATTTCTTGCTAGTTCAACGTGTTGTTTTTGGTCTCCTCCTACAGGAATATAATCTGGGTCATATAGTAAGATATCACTAGCCATAAGTATAGGGTAGGTAAGTAGTCCTGCGGAGAAGTTTTTATGTTTTCTACTCTTATCTTTGAACTGAGTCATTCTACCTAATTCTCCATATGGAGTAAGGCACTCTAATATCCAAGAAGCATTAGCGTGATATAAATTTTCTGATTGAATAAAAATGGTATTCTTTTTAGGATCTACGCCACAAGCTAGATAAAGTGCAATTAGGCTTTTTATATTTTTTGAAAGTACTTCAGGATCTTGAGGTACGGTAATAGCGTGCATATCTGCGACAAAGATAAAAGATTCGTATTCTTCTTGAAACTTTACCATTTGTTTGATTGCTCCAATATAGTTACCTAAAGTTATACTGCCACTTGGTTGTAATCCTGTTAATATTCTTTTCATATTTTATCTTCCTTTCTAACTGTTTTAATTATACTACAATTAGTGGTTATAATCAATAATATTTTTTTGATAATTTATATTATTCTTTTGGCGATTTATCTAGTTCCTTTAATAATATATTTTTAATATAATCTATGTCTGTAAAAAATAGATTTAGACCATTAGATTTTAAAGATAATATATACTTAAAATCGTTTATAATTATTTTTTCAACTGCTGATGACACTTTTATAAATTTACCATCAATTGTATGTTTACTTTGAATATATTTTTCTAATGTTGGAAATGCATTTTGGATTAAAATAGCTTGCTCTTTTCCGGCTATTTTTTTAATTAATATTGTTTTGCAAGTTCCATATTTCTTTTTCTTTTTTTCAATAATAATTTTATATTTTTCTATTTTAGTACTTAGTGGAATAAACCATAGCATATCTTGATCTTTTATCGCTAAATAAGAAGGTCTAGAGTGACCGTTCTCGTGATTTATCATCAACCCTTTATTATTAATTTTATCGAAAAATTCATCTTTGATATGATATAAATATCCTGTCTGTGCTTCCATCTGATCAACTCCTGTAGATTTTTTTGCTTAAAATAAATGAAAACTCTATTATAACTAACAGAGTTTTCGAACATTTACAACCGAGATCATTTATTACTCGCACCACTCGGAAGCGATTAACATTTCACGACTAGGATCATTTATTACTCGCACCACCTAGAAGCGATTAACATTTATATTATTATTATACTTTCTCCAAATACAACAGTAATATACTATATTTTATAAAAAATGTCAATATTTTGTCATAAAACAGACAAATTTTTATTTGCATTAATATTATATGAAGTTTATTATTTTTTAATCAATAATATTTTGCTTATTCTAAGCATATAATTAGATGGTGATATTGATATGAATAATTATTCTTTTGCTTTTTTACTTACTATTTTAGCAGGATTATCAACAATGATTGGAACTGTGGTTATTTTTATAAAGAGGTATAATCATAATAAGATAGTATTATCTTCTTTAGCTTTTGCAGCAGGTGTTATGATATGTGTATCTATTACTGATCTAGTACCAGAAGCTTTGACGCTCTTAAGGGGGAGTGTTAGTGATAGTTCTTCAATAATATTATGTATTTTAGGCATTATACTAGGAGTAGTTATTTCTATGTTAATAGATTATTATTTACCTGATAAACCAATTAGTAATACACAAGATAAATCTTTATTTAAAGTAGGTATTATATCTATGATAGCTATTATATTACATAATATACCCGAAGGTATTGCAACTTTTGTGGCTACTAATAGCAGTGTATCTTTAGGTATTACTCTTGCTCTTGCTATAGCTATGCATAATATACCTGAAGGAATTAGTATATCAGTACCTTTATATTATTCTACTGGTAGTAAAAAAAGAGCAATAATGTATACTCTTATATCAGCATTATCAGAACCATTTGGAGCCTTACTTGCATACTTATTTTTAAAAGATATAATGAATGATATAATACTAGGAATACTATTCTCTATAATAGCAGGTATAATGCTTCAAATATCTTTTTGTGAATTAATTCCTACTACTAAGAAATATAATAATAAAAAAACAGCTATAATATTCTTTATACTAGGAGTAATTTTTATGTTATTAAAGTTTATTATTTAATTTTTTATATAATTGTGCTATACTTAATATGGTGATGACATAATGAGTAATAATACAATAAGTAGTACAGTTACATTTCCTAAGGAAATGATTATAAATAGTAATTTAAATAAAGAACAATTAGAATTACTAAAGAGTCAATATCAAAGAATACAAAAACTAGCTAAAGAAGAATTAAATGATAATCAATATCAACTATTTTTAAATAAAAATAAAGAAGTATATTTACCTAAAGGATCTTTGGTATGGGGATGTACTTTAAGTAATTTAAAAAGAATTAAGAATAAAGGTATATTGGCAGATGAATTCTTTGGAGTTTCTTCTATTGGAAGTGCTTATACAGTACATTTTTATAAGATAGATAATGATATTTTATTAAAGGAATTTAATGATAATTTTACTAGTCAAGATAATTATCCATTTAATAATTGTAATGGTAGTGTTGCTTTTATAATTAATTCTACTAGTAAAATAAGAGGAATATTATATTATGATATACTTGATAGTAAGTTTGACTATAGTAGTGATATAAAAGGATTCATTAATAATAATGAAGAAGAATTAGATAAGAAAGCCTTAATACTTGGAGGAGTTCCTATTAATGCTATTTCTGGCATTGTATTAGGGGACGATGTTATTTTAAATGATAAGTTAGTACAAGAGGTGAAGTTTCTTTTTCCTAAAGCTTATATAGTTACTAAAGAGGGAAATATTATTAAAGATAGATCTAATATTATCAAGATAGAAGATTATGAAAAATTATCCTTTAAGTGCTGCAAGGAAGAAATAAAGAATAGACAATTAGAAAAAGATATTAATTTAGCCAAAAAAGAAGTTAGTACGATATTAACAGCAGTTATAAATAATGTTCCAGCAGTTACTCAAGCTAAAATACTTTTAACTATAGGACATAAGAAGTTACCTACTAAATTATTAGATAAATTAACTCTTGAAGAAAAGTATAATTTAAATTTAATCGAGAAAAAAGACAAAAAGTAATGACAAATTACTTTTTTTTTGCTATACTTGTATAGTAGAGTAGGAGGATAAGATGAAAGAAACACTAATATGTACTTTAAAAAAACATAATATATACTATTTAAGTGATGCAAATTGTAGTTTTTATATACTTACTCCTTATAAAGATTATAATGAAACTAATATTTCAATTAGATTAAAGAGTAATTATCAGATGTATGATTTAAGTAAAAATCCATTGGAACAAGTAGTAGATGAATTAGTTAACTACTATAAAGATATTGATAATTATAATATAACATTAGTATTACCAGTTTTTTATGATGATATTTTATCTAGAATAAGAACTGTTAATGATATGGAAATATATCAAAAGATAGATCGTTATTTAGGACATATATTTAATCAAGCTTATATGTTTTTAACAAAGAATAATATTAAAGTAAAGAGTAATATTTATGTTATAAATAATGATTCCTTTAGGAATTTTACTAATTGGTTTGTATCTAGATATGGTAATAGAATTGAATATAAGACTGCGATAGAACTTGCTAAGGAAGATAAGGATTATACTACATTAGATGTAGTTAAGACCCCTAATATTAATTTTGTAGTGGGAAGAAATGCTGATCCTGATATAGAGGCTACACATCAAATAGAGGTTGAAACATTTGATGGTTATGCTAGAAATTCCTTAAAAGAGGAGGAAGTAATACCTCCTAGAAAGGCAAAAGAAAGTGCTGGTTATGTATCATATATATTACTTGGAATTATTACATTTGGAGCTTCATTAGCACTATTATTTCTATTAGTAAAATAAAAATATCACTTCAATAAAGTGGTATTTCTTTTAATATATTATCTTAATGTATAAGCTATTATTGATGTTAATGCAGAAGCTACTGCTAAGACAAGTAGTACATAACAAACTATCTTTTTACCTAAGTTTTTAACTTTCTTTTTTTTCTTTTTACTCATTAATTATACACCTCTTTTTAATTATACTAAATTTTATGCATATTTTCAATTACTTTTTAATATATTTTATTGGTGATAGAATATGAATAAGAAACTTAGTAATGGACTTGCTATTATTTTACCTAATAAAAAAACAAATCTATTTGTAATGTTTGTAATAATACTTGGAATAATATCTGGATCTATATTTTTGATGGTAATTAATGAAAATGATAAGAGTACTGTTATTAATCAAATAACTACTTTTATGAAGAATATTAACGATAATAATATTAACAATTTTAATGCTTTAAAGAGTGCTATTATAGAGAATTTAATTTTTATTATTCTAGTATGGATACTTGGTATGTCTATAATTGGGGTAATATTTAATATATTTTTTATTTATATGAAAGGATTTATGATAGGATTTTCTATATCTTCATTTATTCTAACTTATAAATATAAAGGTATTATAGCTAGTGTTATATATGCTTTTCCTACTTCAGTTATTAATATAATTGTAGCTTTAATACTTGGTAGTTATTCAATTATATTTACTATAAATTTATGGAAAGTTATTTTTATGAAAGATAAGAATTATAATACTGGAAGATTTTTTAAAAAATATTTGTTAATACTTGGAATAACAGCAATTTTAGTTATGTTATCTTCAGTTACAGAAAGTTATTTAGTTCCTTCAATTTTTAAAGTAATAATTAAACTATTTATTTAAATATTATTTTGTGATATAATACTACAAGAGGTGCGAAGTATGAAAACAGTAGTAATTGGTATGAGTGGGGGAGTAGATAGTTCAGTGGCTGCTATTCTTTTAAAGAAGCAAGGTTATAATGTTATTGGATTATTTATGAGAAATTGGGACAGTACTATTAATAATGATTATTTAGGTAATCCTAATTTAAACAATAATATATGTCCTCAGGAACAAGATTATAATGATGCCGTAGCAGTCTGTGAAAAGATTGGTATTCCTCTTCATAGAGTTGATTTTGTGCGAGAATATTGGGATTTTGTGTTTACTTATTTCTTAGATGAACTTAAGAAAGGAAGAACTCCTAATCCTGATGTTATGTGTAATAAATATATTAAATTTGATATGTTTGTTAAGAAAGCTAAGGAATTAGGAGCTGATTATATTGCTACAGGGCATTATGCTAGAATAGTAGATGGTAAGCTTGCTAAAGCATTAGATAAGAATAAAGATCAATCTTATTTTTTAGCTTATGTTAATAAAGATATGTTTAAGAATGTATTGTTCCCATTAGGAGAAATTGAAAAACCAGAGGTAAGAAAGATAGCTAGTGAATATAATTTGATTACAGCGAAGAAAAAAGATTCTACGGGTATTTGTTTTATTGGAGAAAGAAATTTTACACAATTCTTAGAGAATTATTTACCTAATATACCAGGTGATATTGTTAATATTGATACTGGTGAAGTACTTGGTAAACATATTGGCCTTATGTATTATACTATTGGGCAAAGAAGAGGTTTAAATGTTGGTGGTACTAAAGAAAGAATGTTTGTTGTAAAAAAAGATTTAGATAAGAATATTCTTTATATTGCTATTGGTGATGAAAATAAATACTTATATTCTAGTAGTGCTATTATAGAAGACTTTAATTATTTAACTGATGATAGACCTAGTAAATGTAAGTGTAAATTTAGATATCGTCAGCCCGATATTGACACAGAAGTTGAGTATCTAGATAATCAAGAACTTAAGTTAAACTATGTCAAGTCTAAAGCAGTAACACCAGGACAATTTTGTGTACTTTACAATGAAGATGGTATCTGTTTAGGTGGTGGAATTATTAAAGAAGTGGTTAAATAAAGTTAACCATTTTTTCTTTTGGTTTTTGCATAAATTAGTTAATTTACTTGACATAATTTTGCTAATAATGTTACAATATAGATAGGAGGATTAGCATAATGAGTATTGTCGAAAAAATAAATCTAATTTTAAAAAAAGCAAATATTTCTAAAGTAAACTTAGCTAAATATCTTGGAGTATCTAGACAAATGGTTTACAATTATTTGGATGGTAATGACCTGTCAAAACTTCCTAATGAAAAGTGTCAATTATTATTTGAATTATTAGATGTTAATTCTGAAGAAGAGATAATAAAAGTTCAACTTACTAATGAGTATCTTCAGAAGGTTGGAAGTAAAATTTTTGATTCAAAGAAGAGTACTCCTAAAAAGGAAGAAATTATTGAATTAAATGGTTTAGGTAAAGAAGAAGCTGCTTTAATTAATGATATTGTTTTGGTACTTAAGAGTATGTTTACAGAAGGGAAGGGTAGGAGTAGTGATACTTTGGCTACTGTTCGTTACTTATATCAATTTATACAGAACTTATCTACCACTAAAGAATTGAAATATATATTAGGTTATTTTTCAAAGAACTTTGGTTATACTGGTCCTAATGAGTTTGTGTTTGATGAAAATGGTCAATATGTTTTAGAGAGTATTATGTATTCAGCAATGACATTATATAGCAATGGGGGAGCTTCTAGAACAAGACTTACAGAGTCTCATCATAGATGGGAAGATATGCTTGCTTCTAAAAAAGAAGAAAAATTAAGTCGTACACAAGAATTAAATACGGCAAAGATACAGGCACTTCGTGAACTTGGTTATACTAAAATTGATGAGAAGAATGCTAGCGAAGTATTAAATAAAATAGCAGAGATTATGTCTCAAAAATTTTAGTACAAGTCCCCTACTTTAATTTTTTGCAGTGTAGTAGAGGATAAAGTGTTAAATAAAACAATAATATAATTGATTATCTATTAATTAAATGTTATTGTTGTGCTACTATAGAATTAATATAAATATAAATAATAAAGTAGACTTTAAATTAATTAAATTAAAATTTAAAATCTATTTTAATTTTATTTATTAATTAATGTAATTATAGTTAAATAATTACTAATACTAATAATAAATAACATAGTTAGTTAAATAGTTAAAAATAGTTTGATTTTAAGCTTAACAACTAACTTACTTTTATTATAAAATGATAGTTCCTATAATTAATATTATGTTAACTTCTATAAAATAGAAGAAGAAGGAGTTTAAAAATGTCATTAAAAGAATTAAGTACTAATATGTCGATTGAAATATTAAAACATCCCCTATTTTTGTTTTTATTTATTGTAGGAGTAATTGGTTTGGTATAATTGTTAGTATAATTAAAATTAAAAAATAAATTTAAAAAAATTTACAAATACTTCCTTAAGATATTATTTTAATTTTGTATATAAAATTTATTTTAGTAAATAATATAATTGGAGGTAATTAAAATGAGTAAAAAAGATAATAAAAAAGACAAAACTAATAATAAGTTAGATAAGTCTAATTCTTTTGATTGTAATTGTCAAGAACACGATTGTGACGATAGTTGTAACTGTGATTGTCATAAAGATAATAAAACTTCTTGCAAGAAACAAGACGATACAAAAGATATGTTATAATTAGTATATAAGAGGATAGGGTATTTTCCTATTCTCTTCTTTTAATACTTATATTAATAATTAAAAAGTAGGGTTTACTCCCCTACTCTTTTATACTTCTTCTTTTACTCTATTTAATAGGCTATCAAATTCATTACTAATTTCTTGTAGTCTTTCTTCTGTTTTTGCTTCATATCTGGTTGTTATATTAGGAGTGGTATTTGATTTTCTTACTAAAGCAAAACCATCATCATATATTACTTTAATACCATCTATAGTTAAGTATTTATAATTTTTTTCTTTGCAGTACTCCTCTATTTTAGCCATTACGGCATCTTTTTTGTCGTCATCGACATGATTTTTTCCTTCTTGCTTATTATAATATACTGATATACCTTCAAGTAATTGACTTGTTTTTTTATTAGTGCGTGATAGTATTTCTACTAGTCTTAAACCACCATATATGCCATCATCTGTACCTATAAATCTATCTCTAAAATATAAGTGTCCTGATAGTTCTCCACCAAAAGGATAGTTATTTTCTACAGATATTAATTTTGTATAAGAGTTTCCTGTTCTTGTTTCTACTGGTTTTACGCCTAGTTTTATTAATTCTTCTTTTAGAGCGTTAGAGCATTTTACGTCGTAGAAGCCAACTTTCTTATCTACTTTATCATAGATATCTCTCCATATAATTATCATATATTTATCTATGTCAATAAATTTACCTTGTTCATCTACTACTCCTACTCTATCACCATCACCATCAAAAGCTATACCACAGTCTGCTTTTTCTTCGACTACTTTTGCTTTTAAAGCAGTTAGATTGTCTTCAACTGATGGATCTGGGTGATGGTTTGGAAATGTTCCATCAGAGGTGTTAAACATTGGTATATATTCAATATTATCTGTATTTTTAAATATTTCGTTTGCGACAATACTTGTGGTACCATTACCACAGTCATATACTACTTTTACTTTATTTTTACCTAGACTTATATGATCTTTTATCATTTTAATATAGTCTTCTTTTATATCTACATTTGTTATTGTACCTTTTCCTTCGCTATATATACCATTTAATATGACATAGTATAATTCACTTACTTCACTTCCAAAACAATTGTGTATGCCGTTATAACTCATTTTAAAGCCATTATATTCTTTTGGATTATGTGATGCTGTTATCATTATACCACAGTGGATATTTAATTTATCCCAAGCATAATAGTACATTGGTGTAGTAACTAATCCTAGTCTTACAACATTTACTCCTCCATCAGTTAATCCTTTTACTAAGTTTTCTTCAATTATAGAAGAAGATAATCTATTATCATATCCTACAATAGCAGTATCTTTCTTTTTACTAAGTAGTTTTGTAGCAAATGCTCTTCCTATATGATATGATACTTCTTCGTTTATATCTTCTTGCCATATTCCTCTTATATCATACTCTCTAAACATTAATTTATTTAATTTCATTTTTATCAGTCCCTTCTTTGATATAATTTATAGTTTTCTTTTAATATTTCAGTACTTACATTTGTATATATTTGTGTAGTAGTAATATTGGCGTGTCCTAACATTTCTTGGATAGTTCTAAGATCGGCACCATTATTTAGTAAGTGTGTTGCAAAGGAATGTCTAAGCATATGAGGTGTTATGTTTTTATCAATATTTTTTTCATTAGCTATCTTTTTTATTATTTTAAAGAAACCTTGTCTTGTCATTTCTTTGCCGTGATTATTTAAAAATATATTTTCGGTATAGTAGCCTTTTTTCATACTGTCTCGATAATCTTGAATATATATTTTTAAGTAATTATTTGCATATTCTCCAATTGGTACTATTCTTTCTTTACTTCCTTTACCGAAGCATCTAACATAAGAGTTATCTAAATCAATATCTTGTAATTTTAGACTTACTAATTCACTTACTCGAAGTCCTGAAGAATACATAAGTTCTAACATAGCTTTATTTCTATAATCAAACGGAGTATCTAATTTAATATCTAATAGATTATCTACTTCTTCGATTGTTAGAATATTGGGTAGTTTTCTATATTCTTTAAAACTTTTTATTTTACTACTTTCATTATTTATATTATAAGTTTCACTAAGATAATTATGAAATGATTTAATAGCCACTATTTTTCTAGCTATAGAAGTTTTTGCTAGATTATTATCATCTAGATATTTTAAATATTTAATTATATCATTATATTTTATCTTTAATGGATTGTTTATATTATTTTCTTCTTGATATGTTAAATATTTGTATATATCTGTTATATAAGAAGATACTGATGTATTTTTATCCATATGTTTTATTGTTATTAAATATATTTGATAATCATCTAGTATTTTTTTGTTTTTATTATTTAGTGACAATTTTTCTATTTTTAACATAATTACCTAACCTTTACTTAATTATAGCAGACTTTTTCTTCTATTTCAATTAAAATATTTTTGATAAGATACTACTATAAAGGAAATCTATAAAGAATAATGAAAATAATGATAAACTAAGTATTTTTAATTCTTGTTTAGATACTTTTGCGGCAAATTTCTTTAGTAATGGAACAATACCATATACTAGGAAACAACCTGATAATCCAAAGAATATTATTGATCTAGCACAGACAAAACCTCCGATGTTACCATAGTTTAATATTTCAGTATTGTAGTTCCATAATCTAGTACCACTTATATTAAATAGTAAGTAACCTGTAATATACTCTAATAGACCACAGGAGATGGCACTTATTAATAATACTAAAGGCCATTTATCCTTTACTTTATAGGTAGTTAAATATATTAAGAGACTACCAAAAGCATATATTGGTATCCAAGGTCCTATTGTAGTTCCTCTATTTATAAATTTCCCCGTATCTATTTTATAGAAAATTACTTCGTATATATAACCAAAAACACCACCGATAAACATCATTAGTAGTAATATTAATACTAATGTTTCTTTATCTAATTTATACTTCTTCATAATTCTACTCCTACTATTAGATTGTATCATAATATGAAATAAAATACAATATTAGGAAGATTTTTGTTTTAGTATATGGTATAATATTAATAGTTTGTAGGTGATTTAGATGGAGGAATTATTATCTATTAAATTAAGACCTAAGTCTTTAGAGGAAGTTATTGGTCAAGAACATTTGGTTGGTGAAGATAAAATTATTTATAACTTAGTTAAGAGTAAAAAATTGTTTTCAATGATCTTGTATGGACATCCTGGTATTGGTAAGACTAGTATTGCGACTGCTATTGCTAATTCTTTAGGTCTTAGATATAGAAGTTTAAATGCTGTTGTTAATAATAAGAAGGATTTTGATATTGTTATTGAAGAAGCTAAGTTATATGGTAATATTATTCTTATTGTAGATGAAATTCATAGATTGAATAAAGATAAGCAAGATATTTTACTTCCTTATTTAGAGTCTGGAGTTATTATATTGATTGGTATGACTACTTCTAATCCTTATCACGCAATTAATCCCGCTATTAGAAGTAGATGTCAGCTATTTGAACTTAAGGATCTTACCAGTGATGATATTAAGAAAGGTATTAATAGAGCTATTAATTCAGGTTATTTAGAGGGTATTTCTGTTACTGAAGAAGCTATTAATTATTTGGCTCTTTTATCTGGGAGCGATCTAAGATATGCTTATAATACGTTAGAAATTGCTTATTATTCAAAGAAGGATAAGAATATTACTGTAGATGATTTAAATAAGATAAGTAATAGATCTAATAGTTTTTTAGATAAGAATGGTGATGGTTACTATAATGTTATATCGGCTTTTCAGAAGTCTATTAGAGGTAGTGATGTTAATGCTTCTCTTTATTATTTAGCTAAACTTATTGATGCTGAGGATTTAGATATTATTGTTAGAAGATTATCTGTTATTGTCTATGAAGATATTGGACTTGCTAATCCTAGTATGGGTCCAAGAGTAGATGCGGCGATTAACAGTGCTTTAAGACTTGGCTTTCCTGAAGCTAGAATTGTTTTAGCAGAAATTGTTATAGAGCTTGCTTTATCTCCTAAGAGTAATAGTGCAGAAATGGCTATAGATAAAGCTTTAAATGATATTAGAAGTGGTAATAATTTTGATGTCCCTAAACATTTGAGAAATCCATCTAGTGAATATAAATATCCACATAATTATAAGAATGATTATGTTAAGCAGCAGTATTTGCCTGATAATATAAAAGATGTGGTTTATTATACTCCTAAAGATAATAAGCAAGAGAGAATATACAAAGAGATTATTGATAGATTAAGTAAATTATAAAAAAAGAATACATTCACTGTATTCCTTTTTTGTTTTCTATTTCTTTATATAATTTATCTTTTAATTCTGGATATATTTTGGTAAATGCTGCAACTGCTCTACTATCTTTACTATATCTAGCAAATTTTGGAATTAAATCGCTATTATCTAATGGTACCATTGCTGGTCTATTGGGATATAAGTATAAATTAATATTTCCTTTTTTTGCTTGTATTAATAGTTCATTATATATATTATCAATTTTTTCTTCATATAATACTTTTTCGTTATGATTACTTACTATTTCAGCATTCCATCCTGTTTGATTTTCTAAAAAGTTTTTAGCATCTAATGTATATATAGAGCCGCTAGTATTAAATATATCTTTAAACATTCCTTCTTTTCTCTCTACTAAAGTTACTTTACTATCTCTACCATTTCCAGATAAGCTATAATATAAGTCACTATGTCTTTCACTTGAGAAAATGAGCGCTATTACTTTAGAATAAGTTGCATAAACCCATTCTTTGTTGTGAGTACTTTTACTTTTTTTAATTTCTTTTAATCCAGATATGTGACTACCGTGATATACTTGCTGTTTAGTTTCTTTTATAATATTACTTATTACGTAATTAGCTGCATAGATACCTGCAACTGCGGGTACTGGAGCCATCGAAGCTATAATATCTTTGTTTTCGTTGTTAGGCTTCTCTCTTGAAAATACTACTGGTACTTTGCCACTGATTTTTTCGTCTTTAACATATTTTCTAATGCTTTTAGCTAATGGGTCATAAGAAGTATCTTTGATATCGCATACTTCTACTAGATGTGGATTTAGTTTTTTACCACAACCACATACTGTTATTAGTTTAATATTTTTTTCTTTACATTTTTTAATTAATAGTTTTTTTACTATTACTGTATCACAGGCATCTATTATATAATCATAATCATTATTAAATATAGTGTCTATATTGTTTTCGTCTAGTTTTATTGAAAGAGAAGTTACTTCTACTCTACTATTTATTTCTTGTATTCTCTCTTGCCAAGCTTCTACTTTTAATTTACCGACATTGTTTTCTTTTGCTATTATTTGTCTATTTATATTTGATAAATCTATTGTATCATAGTCTATTAGGGTTATATTAGTTATTCCACTTCTTATTAGAGTTTCTATGGCATATCCACCTACTCCACCCACTCCTATAACAAGAACTTTTTTACTTTGAATTTTATTTAAATTATCTAATCCTATTAGGGCTATTGTTCTTTCAAACATTATTTTATATATTTATAGGTGGATACTTTTTCTTTGAATATATTAGTTAATATTTCTATATCTTTTGCTTCGAGATTTGTTTTATCTACGATTAAAGCTCTTGTATTATTAATATATAGATAATATGATTCTTCTACTTCAATTACTTTTTTTAGCGTATTATAATCTATATATTCTTTTTTATCATTTATTAGTTCGAAATTATTTTTTTTGAAGGTATAAGTTAACTTGGTGTTAAATACGCTATCTTTCTTTTTAAGTAATCTTTTATAGTTTACTTTAGGTATAATACCTGTATTTACTTCTAGGATACCTAATACTACAAAGATAAAAGTTATTATATCTATAGTTTTTACTTGATCTTTAGTAAAGAAGTTAATAATTACTACTAGAATTAGTATATTTAGTATTATTCTTACTGTTTTCATTGATTCAAAGTAATGGACTTCGAGAAATTTTTTTAATATATTTTCATTATATATTGTTGTTGTTTTTATTTCTTTCATAGTTACACCTCAGAAATAGTATATCATAAATGAGGACAAAAAAAAAGACCCAGATGGACCGATTCTGTAAGATAAAACCCGCGGCGTAAGTCACAGGTGGGTCAGCACAACAATCTAATTAGGATCCTTACTTCATAAGCAAGTATTCAACACATAAATTGTATTAGCTCCCCTATTTATATCTTTAGTCGGTTTTATACTAAAGATGTCGTATCCTCTAGGCAATTTAATTATATCATAGTCTTAATTTATATTCAATATTTTTGATTATATTTGACAATTATTTTACTTAAAGTATTTTTATTTTTGAGACCTCAAGACTCAAAAATACCCCGGAAGACAAAAGGCTTACGGGGTAATAAAAGATAAATATAATTAATTCGTTTTTCTTCTTACTAAAGTATATTTTTTATTATCTTCGATAGTATCTGGAGTTATAATTAACTTTTCATAGGTATTAGGATTAGTGGCTATTTCAAAAGAAGCTTCAGATAGTGCTGTTTCGATTATTTCATCTAGACTACGAGCGCCAAGATTATTATTTGAGGCTTTTAGAGCAATAGCTTTTTTTGCTGCTTCTTCTACTATAAGATCTATTTCTCTCTTTTTAAAAAACTCTTTTTGAGTATTTAAAACACTATTTTTAGCACGGTTTAATATCTCTAAAAGACTATTATAGTCTAATTCATTCATCTGAACAATAATATTAAATCTACCTACCAATTCAGGAATCATACCATTCTTTATAAAATCTTCTTTAGTTAAATCTTTATATTGTCTCTTTTTAGATTTCTGTTCAAACCCTACTACTTTTTCTTCTTCTAATTCTATTCTAGACCAACTACCCATTGCTATTACCATTAGTCTTCCTGTTTCAAAAGTTGTTTGACTACCTTTATAGGTAACTAAGTAAGAACCGTCTTCGATCATCTTTAGAAGGTTTTCTTGAACATCTCTTTGGTTTACTGAGGAAGTGTCTTTTGTCTGGGATATTTTATCTATTTCATCTATTATTAGAATGCCTCTTTCAGCTTTATCTAAGTTACCATCAGCTTTTTCTAGTAGTGCTGTTAACATATCTTCAACACTTCTTCCTATGTAACCAGTGGCTGAGTATTGAGGAGCAGATGCTATTACAGTTGGAATGCCTATTTCTTCAGCAATTATTCTAAATATTTCAGTCTTACCTACTCCAGTACTTCCATTTATTAAGATATTTCTTGATTTATTGTCAGAGAAATCGTTATACTGTTTCCATATACCTACGAGTATTTTTCTTATTGGTTCATCTTGATTTATAACATTAGAAGTTAATTCTTTATATAGAGCATTTATGTCTATAGATTGATTATCTTTATTTTGACTACTAGTACTCTCTATCTCTGCGGTTTTAATATGCTCTTCGATGGCTTCTTTTATTATTTTTTTATCTTCTTGTTGTTTTTCGTTCTCTTCGATTTTTAGATAATTTTTTAATAAATCAGGACAATACTCTAAATAGTATGGTAAGAGTGTGGAATCAAATAGTGGTGTTTTTTTGCTAGGATTTTGCTTACTTGTGATAATTATAACTGGCACTTCATCATCTACTATTTGTGCTAATTGATAATAGTAACCACGACTGTTCTTTAGAAGTAATGCTTTTACTACTGGTAGTGGTATATGAGGATACTGCTTACGAATATTTTCAATGCTTATGCAATTTGCAAAGCCGTATGTCTCTGGATTATCAATTAGATGATGATATATGGTATTATCTTTGTCTGTGAAAACTTCATTGTCCTGATCGAATACTCCTTCGATTACTTTTATTGGTATAAACTCTATTGTTTGTTTTCCAATTCCATACGATGGATGTGTTATTTTAAAAATAACTGCTAGTTCTTGTGCTTTTCTCATTATATATCCCCCTTATAGTTAATTAGTCTCTTATTTTAATATGTGTTTCTCTTAGTTGTTTTTCAAATATTTCATTAGGACAACCCATCATAGCGTCTGCACCATTGGCTCCTAATGGGAAGGCAACCATTTCTCTTATGTTTTCTTCATCTTTTAATAGCATTAATATTCTATCAATACCAGGAGCCATACCAGCGTGAGGAGGCGCACCATATTGAAAGGCTGTATATAGGCTTTTGAATTTGTTCTCAACATCTTCTTCAGTATATCCTGCTAATTCAAAGGCTTTCTTCATTATTCTAATATCGTGATTTCTTACTGCTCCAGAAGCCATTTCGTAACCGTTACATACAAAGTCGAATTGATATGCTAGTACTTTATCAATATTTTCTTCAGTTAGAGTTTCTAGTCCCCCTTGTGGCATACTGAATGGATTATGTCCGAAGTCCCAAGTGTTTTCTTCTTCATTGTATTCATACATTGGAAAATCGTTAATGATACAAAATTCAAATTTTTCTTTATCTATTAATTCTAATTCTTCTCCTAGTTTTGTTCTAAGAAGACCTGCTAGTTTATTTATCTTGTTTTTAGTGTCTGCTAATATAAATAGAGCACTATTTGGTTTTAAGTTAGCTACTTCTATTAGTTCTTTTCTTATGTCATCATCTAAGAATTTATCTATTGATGACTTGAATGATAGATCCTCTCCTACTTTAATATATGCAAGAGCAGGAGCTCCTACACTCTTCATATATTCTTCCATTTTTTTATACCAAGAATTTGATTTGTCTATTTTTTCTACTGTTATTCCTCTTATTTGTGAAGTTTTAAATGGTTCAAAACTACTTTTTGATAATACTTCAGTTAAATCTTTGATAATTAATGGATTTCTTAAGTCAGGTTTATCTGTTCCATAAGTTAACATTGCCTCTCTATAAGGGATTCTTCTAAAAGGTGTATTACTTACTTTTTTGTTACCAAAGTGAGTAAAGATATCATAGAAGATTTTTTCTCCTACTTTATAGACATCTTCATCTGTAGCAAAAGACATTTCTAGGTCTAATTGATAGAATTCACCATATAGTCTATCACTTCTTGGATCTTCATCTCTAAAACAAGGTGCTATTTGGAAATATCTATCAAAACCAGAGCACATTAGTAATTGTTTGAATATTTGTGGTGCTTGTGGTAGTGCATAGAATTTACCTTTATATTTTCTTGATGGCACTATAAAGTCTCTTGCTCCTTCTGGTGAAGAGGCTGTTATTATTGGAGTTTGTATTTCAGTAAACTTCATTTCTTTCATTATTTTTCGCATATAATCTAATACTTCGGTTCTAAATAGTATTCTATCATGTATTTTAGGATTTCTTAAGTCTAGATATCTATATTTTAGTCTAGTATCTTCGAAAGCTTCAGTACTTCTATTTATTTCAAATGGTAAGACGTTTTTGGCCTCTCCTAGAACTTCAAAGGAAGTTACTAGTATTTCAACTTCTCCTGTTTTCATATTTGGATTAGTCATTCCTTCAGCACGATGTCTTACTGTTCCTGTTACGGTAAGAGTACTTTCTCTTGTGATGTCTTTAAATTGTTCCATCTCTTCACTTATTAACTGGATTAGACCTGTTTCATCTCTTAATGTCATAAATACGAGGCTTCCTAGATTTCTTTTTTGCTCTAACCAGCCTGCTACTCTTACTTCAGTGCCTATCTCTTTAGTGGATACTTCTCCACAATAGATTGTTCTGTATTTGTTTTTCATTTTTATCTTCCTTTCTTATAGAAAAAGAGCACATTAATTATTCTATAGGGACGGATTATATCCGCGGTGCCACCCTACTTCACTAATGTGCTCTTTATAGTTTATATCGGAACTATCCGTTTCTATTTTTTGTTATTATCTGTCACTAATAATAATAGAAAATCTATACTTATTATATAATTATTATTGTTAATTGTCAATTATTATTTTTAATTTGTTTTAGAACTATCTCCTGTTTTATAGTCTATGGTTATACCTTCTTGAACGTTATAGACAAAGACATTAAACTTTATTCCTTCACCTTGGTCTTCTACTGAAAGAGCCTCTATTTGAACTCCATCTGCTAAGAGGTTATCATCTTTGAATATTGGTGTTACTCTATATAGGACGTGATTATTTGTTTCTTTTATGTAGTCTGCTACTTTATTTTCAAATTCTAACATTCCTACGGTATTCATATATCTTGTGCAGGTAATTAAGTTCTTTTCATTAGCGTTTTCTCCAGTTAATTGGTAACCTATTAGATGGCAACGATTATAGAGATATTTACCATCGACATTATCATATTTTATGGTATGCCAACCTGTTGGTTTAATAGAACCTATTGAACCTCTTTTTTCTGTTGGCATTAATTCTTTTGATATATTGGCAGAAACAGTGGTACATCTTCCTAGATGGTCTAAATCACCATATTCTTCATATGCTTTAGTTGTCATCTCCTCTTTAGTAAAATTTGGTTCATTATTATTTATTACTACATAGGGAGAACCGCTATAGGAGGGAATATCAGTAATAGTATTTGTTTCTGCAAAAGTATCTTTTATTAAGTATTTATTTATATCTTCTTTATAATAGTCATAAAAGATAATTGGCAGGATTAATAATAGACTTAGGGCTAATTTCTTTTTACTCTTCTTCTTCATACTTTTTTACTTCCTTACTTTTCTAACATTATAGTAATTGGTCCATCATTTATTAAATTTACTTTCATATCTGCGCCAAAGATACCTTCTTCGATGGGAATATTTGTATCTTTTAGTTTTTGATTGAATTTATTATATAGTACACTAGCGTAATCTCCTCCTAGAGCTTTAATGTAAGATGGTCTTCTTCCTTTTGAGGCATCAGCATATAGTGTAAATTGACTTATTGATAATATACTTCCTTTGACATCTAAAAGAGATTTATTCATAACACCATTTTCATCATCAAAGATACGAAGATTTATTACTTTGTCAACCATATAATCTATTTCTTTTTCACTATCTCCTTCAGTAAAGCCGACAAATAGTAATAGACCTTTATCGATCTTTCCTACTATTTTATCTTCTACTGTTACACTAGAAGATAGTACTCTTTGTATTAATACTTTCATTAGTTAATCAGCCTTTCTACTTTTTGAACGAATTTTAAATTTAATAAGTCGTTTAAATATTTTTCTAGTTTTTCTTTGTTTTCTACTAGTACTGTTATGCTATATACTTTGTATTCACTTTTATTAATAGTTGATATGCTGTCTATGGTTATGTTGTTAGTAGAAGCTTTAGTTATGATGTCTAATAGATTATCATAAGCATTAGTATATATTATTATGTCAGATGGATATTTTTTAGTTATATTTTCATTCCATTTAACATTTATTAGTCTTTCTTCAGTATCTAGTATATGCCTACAGCTAGTTCTATGAACTGTTATTCCTGATCCTCTTGTTATATATCCTATGATATTGTCTCCAGGTAATGGTTTACAGCAGCCACTTAAACTAGCTTTTATTTCTTTCATACCCTCTACTAGGACGTCATTCTTTAGAGCTTCTTCTTTATAGTAGGTTGTTTCATTTATTTTAGTAGTTATGTCTTTAGTAGGCTCTTCTTTTTTGTTTATTATTTTTATGATACTAGATGGTGTATATTTACCAATATTTATGGCTACATATAGATCATCTATATCTTTTAATTTTAGTTCTCCTAGTATGATATCGATGTTTTTATTAGAAAGAAAATTATTTATTGATATATCTTCTTTTCGTAATTCTTTTTCTAATAATTCTCTTCCTTTTTCAATATTTTCATCTTTTTCTAATTTGCTATAATAGGCTCTTATTTTATTTTTAGCACCATTTGTTACAACGAAGTTTAACCAATCTTTACTTGGCTTTGAAGCATTATTAGTGTTTACTTTAATAATATCTCCGGTAGAAAGCTTATAGTCTAATGGTACTATATTATCATTTACTAAGGCTCCTACTATTCTATCTCCTACTTCACTATGAACTTTATAAGCAAAATCAACAGGAGTAGATTCTTTTGGTAGTTCTATGACATCTCCTTTTGGGGTATATACATAGATAGTATCGTTTGATAGAATATCTTTTTTTACTGAAGAGATAAATTCTTCAGGAGTTACAGAGTCTTCGTTTAATTCAATAATATTTCTAAATATTTGAAGTTTCTGCTCCATTTTGTCTTTAGCAGCTTTAGCTCCATTGATACCTGATTTGTAAGACCAGTGTGAAGCTATACCGTACTCTGCTATTTTATTCATTTCATAAGTTCTTATTTGAATTTCAAATAATTCACCATCGATACCAAAGACTGTTGTATGCAATGATTGATATAGGTTTGTTTTTGGCATTGCTATATAATCTTTAAATCTTTTTGGTACTGGTTTATATTTGGAGTGGATTAAACCTAGCGCTAAGTAACAATCTTGTTCTGTATCTACAAATACTCTAAGAGCTAGTATGTCATAAATGTCGTCAAATTTCTTTCCTTTACACATTTTGTTATAGATACTATAGATACTCTTACTTCTTCCTTTTATTTCGTGATTGATATTGTGTTCGTGAAGTAGATTAGATACTTCATTTAACATTTTTCCGACTGCTTCATCTCTTTCAGTCTTCTTTTGATTTAATCTTTCTACTATATCAAAATAGGCTTCTGGTTTTAAATATCTTAGTGATAAGTCTTCTAGTTCACTCTTTATTTTATATATACCTAGTCTATGAGCTACTGGCGTTAATATTTCTAGAGTTTCTTTGGCTTTTCTTTTTTGTTTTTCTTCAGATAGAACGTGGAGAGTACGCATATTATGAAGACGATCTGCTAATTTAATTATTATTACTCTTACGTCTTCAGATAGACCTACTAGAATTTTTCTTTGATAAGCTGCTGAAGCTTCTGTGTCGGTAGAAAAGTTTATCTTGTTTATTTTAGTTACGCCATCTACTAGAAGAGCTATTTCACTACCAAATAGTTCTTCTATTTCTTCTTTAGTGGCGTCAGAGTCCTCAATTGTATCGTGCATTAGAGCGGCTGCCATACAAGGGGCATCTGCGGATATTTCTGTTAATATAAGGGCAACATTTAAAGGATGAAGAATATAATCATCTCCTGAGATACGCTTTTGTCCAAAGTGTTTCTTCTCAGCATAATCATAGGCTCTTCTTATTAATTCTTCATCTTCTTTGTTGTCATTATATTCTTTAAATTTATTTATTAAGTCATCAATAGTTAAATTGATTGTTTTTTTACTCATAATTTCACCTCCTGGTGATTAACAGTTTATTCCTTTTATTCGCATTTCTTCAATGTCATCTTTTTTATTTGTTTTCTTTTCTTTTTTTGGCTTTGTTAGTCTTCTTGTTTCTAACATTAACCATAAGTTATTTGATATATAGATTGATGAGAATACTCCTGCGATAAATCCTACTAATAGAGCTATATTGAAGTTTAATATTTCACTTGAACCAAATATTATTAAGCATATTATTGGTACTATTGTAGTGGCTGTTGTCATAATGGTTCTAAAGAATGTTAGTCTTACAGAATCGTTTACTAATTCTGGTAGATCTTCTTTAGTTACTTTCTTCCTACTGTTGTAGTTTCTTCTTACCATATCAAATGTTACTATAGTGTCGTTTATAGAGTATCCTATGATAGTTAGTATAGCAGCGATAAAGACTGAATCTATCTGCAAATGGAATACTCCAAAGAAGATTATAGTTATTAGTACATCGTGAATTAGAGCTATTATTCCACTTATAGCATAATTAAATCTAAATCTAAAACTTACATAGATTATAATACCTATTAGTGATATTATAACTGCTAGTATGGCATTTTTAATTAGTTCTTTCTTTACGAAGTCTGATACTACAAATATATTAGTAGAAGTATTATATTCTTCTTCTAAATTAGTTGATAGTTCTTTTATTTCTTCTTTAGTTAATTTTTCTGCTACTACGATAGTGGTAGAATCTTTTGTTTTGTCTATTTTTTCAATTGTATAATTATCTAATTTTATGTCTTCGGTAGTATTTACAGTGATACTTGTTCCACCAGTAAAGTCTACTGCAAAGTTAAAGTGTGTTACTAATGAATAAGTAAGTCCTCCTACTATTATTAATAGTATTATTGGTAGTATTATTTTTCTTGATTTAACAAAATCTATTTTCTTAAATGGTATTCTTACTTCTTCACTTGGTATTATTTTCTTTTTAGATAAACCTATGAATAGATTTGGTTTATTATCAAAAGCTCCTGAATTAGCAAATAATCTTACTACCCATTTTGATAGGAATACTAATACTATTACAGTTAATATTATGTTTATTATTAGCATTGTTGCAAAACCTTTTACACTTGATTGTCCTAATATAAATAATATTATAGCTACTATTATGGTAGTTATATTGGCGTCTAGTATACTTGATAGTGACTCTTTATTACCTAACTCGACAGCTTCTTTTAGTGGTTTACCTATTTTTAATTGGTCTTTTATTCTTTCAAAGCTTATTACAGAAGCATCTACAGCCATACCTATACCTAGAAGCATTGCTGCGATACCTGGCAATGTAAGAGTGCCTTCTATTAGATAGAATACTAGGAATGATAATGTAGTATATAGTGTTAGAGCAGTACCTGCAATTAAACCACTAAAATGGTATATTAAAATCATTATTACTAGTACTAAAGCTATTCCTATTATTCCTGCGAATAGTGTTTTATTTAGGGCAGTCTCTCCATATGTTGCCTCGACTGTTCTTGATGATAATTCTGTTAATTTTGTTGGTAATGCTCCAGAGTTTATTAGTTCTACTAGAGACTCTGCTTCTTCTTTAGTGAATGATCCTTGGATTATTACATCAGAACTAAATGCCTCTTCTACTCTAGCAGCAGATAAACATTTAGAAGTAGATAGTGATCCACAAGAAGCTTTTTCTTTAAAGAATGAATCTGTATTTTCATCATAATCTAACCATATTACAATAACATTGTTATCTAAATCTTTTACTGATTTAGTTACTTCGTAAAACTTATCTTTATCTTTAATGGAAAGACTTACTGCTGGTTTACCATATTTATCTGTGACTACTTTAGCAGCTCCTCCTAAGACATCAGCATTCATTAGTAAATTATCGTTATAGTCTCTAAATGAAAGTACTGCAGTTGAAGATATTACTTCTCTTGCTTCATCCTCATTTTTAATTCCTGCTAGGGCTATTCTTATTTTATTTTCATCTTCTATATTTATTTCTGGTTCATTTACTCCTAGTATATCTACTCTTTTTAATATAGCTTTATATGTATTATTAACCATATCAGCATCTAGTTTTTTGCCATCTAATGGTTCTATTTCATAGAGTACTTCAAATCCTCCTTGAAGATCTAAGCCATAATTTATTCCTTTAAATACTGGGATACATAAATAAGCTGATAGAAATAATACTATTAAAGTCATTAATGTACCTATTATTACTTTACTCTTTTTATTCTTTATTTTGATAATTAGTATTACACTAAGGAGTAGGACTACTCCTAGTGCTATTAAAATGTATTTCATTATATCTCCCTACTCTCTTTCTTTATTTTTTCTTTTATATATTCATCTACTTTTTGAATATCAACACTTATTATATCGTTTACCATTTCTGATATTGATAGATTAGTAGCTTTACACCATTTGGTTATTTTTAGATAATTGTATATATCTATACTTTTTATATAGTCATAATTATCTTTTATCATTCTTAACTTTACATTAAAGGCTCCTCTTAATCCTCGATATAGTTCTTTTTCTGATTTATACTCCATTTACATCACCATATTTATTATACTATATTACGGAGAAAAATCAAACAAAATATCAAGAAAAAAATAGCCAAATGACTATTTTCCTCTTTTTAAATTTTGTTTTTTTCAAATAATAACTCAATATCAATATCTAAAGCATCCGCAATATTACTGACAGCATCAATAGAAAAGTTCTTCTTAGTATTAGGAGCTTCTATTCTTCTGATGAATTCGTGAGAATATTCTGTCTTTTCCGCAAGTTCTGCTTGGGTCATATGTTTGCTTTTTCTATAATATTTTATATTTTTAGCTACTAATTCGTAAACGTCACAACGTTTTTCTTTGATCTTTTTCACACCATCACCTTAATGTTATTTTCTCACAAATTTTGAAATTTTTATGTAAACTATTTGGTTACATTTTTATCTTTTTTGCTTATTTAAGCCACATTTTCATATTCTTTCTTGATTTTTACTAAGATTTTCTTTTCATTTCTTGATACTTTTACTTGATTAACACCTAAAATATCTGCGACTTCACTTTGTGTTTTATCTTCATAGTATCTTAGATAAATTAGTTTTTTATCTTCCTCTGGCAGCTTATTTAGTTCTTCTTGTAGTAATAGGTAATCTATATTATAGTAATCTTTATTATCTTTTACTGTATCAAATAAAGTTATATCTTTACCATTATTATATATTGTACTTTCTAAACTTACTGTTGGAACCATCGAAGCATATACTGTAGTAATTATATTAGGATCTATTTCAAGAAAAGCTGATAATTCTTTAATACTTGGCTCTTTCATTAGTCTTTGACTTAATATTTGTTTTGCTTCATTTATTTTTTTATATAATGAATAATTATCTTTTGCTACTTTTAAAGTCTTGGTATTGTTAATAAAAGCATAGATTTCTCCATATATGTATTTATAAGCATATGTAGAAAACTTAGCATTTTTATCTTGCTTATAATTATTATAGGCTTTTATAACTCCAAGAACTCCTACTTGATATAAGTCTTCTACTTCGTAACCTTTAAAGTATTTATTTATTATCATATATATTAACCCTTGACAAGAGTTAATTACTTCTTCATATTTATTTTTGATATTAGATCATCCTTTCAAATAATTTAAAAGCCTCTCTTTCATTATCTATTTTTGGTATATCTTTTAGTAGTTTTCTTGAAATATTGAACTTATCACATATTATCATTTTGCCATAAGTATTATATTCTTGATATATTTTATTTAGATATTTGATACTGTAGCTATCTATTGAATACATATTATCTATATTTAGAACGATGTACCTAAAATCCTTTTCTATTATTCCTTTTATTGTATCTTTATTTAGGTCACCCTTCAACCTTATAAATAATATTCCTTTGCTAAACTCCATACTTGTTTTTAACACTTCAGTCACCTCATTATTAATTTAGCATATTTTGTAATTAAAATATACTTATTCGACAAAGTTAGATATTTTATTACATCGACATTTTTTGACTTAATTTTCTTTTATATATACTTTTTATTATCAATGGAAGAACTGCTAATGTGATAAATGATATAATTACAATTATTATTTTTATAGTATCTTTAGAGTTTATATTTTTCTTATAACCAGTATCTACAGGTGTTATATTTTGTTCTTCTATTTTATTATTTAATAGTTTAGTATCAGTATTTTCTATTTGCGATTTTATTTCTTCTAGATCTTTGGGATCTTCTATAATATATTTATAATATATTTTATAGTCTTCTTCATCCTTTATATAGGATGCATCATCTATATAAGCATAATATTCTTCACTATAATAATTCTTTACTATATTGTATCTATAAGTCATTATATCTCTTCTAGTGCACTTTTTAGTCTTATCTAAGGGGTAAATACTATGACTTAACTCAGGCTTTTCTAGTGAATAATTTATGTCTTTAAAGTTACTTATTGAATAGTTATAATCTTTTACTTTGTATTCTTTATTCTTAGTGTTTATACTACCATTTTTAATTAGATAATCATTTTTATCATTGAAGTAGATATAGAAACTTACTTCAGCATTATCTACAGTAGTTAATACTATTTTTAAATCTCCGACTAAGTGTTCTTCATCAAAGATAAACTTTATATAGCTATTAGCTTTAATGTTTAAACCACTACAGTTACTACATTTATCTATTTCATAACTTATTTTTTCTTCTTTATCATATATATCTAATTTAGCTATATTAAGATCTTTATTTGATATTTGAAATGATAGTGACTTGGCTTTTGGTATTACTAAATATGGATATACTTCTTGATATTCTTCTAAGACACTACTATCATTACTGCAGGCATCTGTATATTCTACTTTATCACTTATCTTGGTATTATTTTCGTCTATGTTGGTATATCGTTTATCTTCCTCTCCTTTCTTTATGTATTCCCCCTTCTTTTCTTCTTTATAGAATTTATATCTTTTTTCTTCTTCGACTACTTTATAATCTTCTAGTTTTTTATCACTCCAGATAATTTCTTCTGCTAATACGTTTGGTAGTAATGATAAACTAATAATTATAAATGCAATGATTTTTTTCATCTTTTTCCTCCCTTCGCATTTATATACAACTTTTCTTTATGAAATTCCCCGCTCTTTTGTAAATTTCTTTTAAATTATTAGTTTATTACCAAATATTCACTTAAACGAGTGTATTATTACCAAAATAGAACTAATTTTAGGATAATAAAAAAGTTATTAACCTATTATTAAGTTAATAACTTCATACATTAATCTTTTAAATTAAATTTACTTACTACTTCTTTTAATTAGTTTAGCGTGAACTACAGTTCTTTCAGTATCAGAGTAGCAAGTACTTAAAGTTAGTATCTTGTCAGAAGTATCTAACTTAGTATTAAAGTTATAGATACTTCGACTACTTAAAGTATTTAGAAACTTATTATACTCTTCATCGCTACTAAAATTAGTTGTTATATAATAACTTTCTTCTTTTATTTTATAGACAGAGAATATCTGCCAAAGAGTGTTTTCTGTTTCAGTAGATAGTCTTATTATATGATTATCTTTATTAGTAAACCAAGAAGGCTTTAATGTTTTACTAAGAGAACCAAACATTGTTTTATCTAGTCTACTATGGGCGTATAGAATTGTATTTTTATCTGACATTACACTGTTATTACGATAGTCCATAAATACCCAACCAGCTTCATTATATTTTTTGTCATAAGAATGATCTAAGTAATAATCATTGTCTTTGTAGTGAACGAATGGATAGTTAATATTAGTATTATTAACATTGATCCAGCCGACAGTATCACTATTCTTAGTTTTTAATTTAGTTATATCAACATCTATTAAAGGGAATGTTATGTAATACCAGTAATCACTTGATTTATCTTTATCTTCATTTACTAATTCTGTGTTTTCGTCGTCTTTCTTTTCTTTTACTTCAGTGTTATTGTTTAGGCTGTCTACTATATTAGAAGTATTTTTATTGTCCTTACTCCATAAGAATATTTTTAAGAGAGAGAAGATAATTACTATTATAAAGAATATTAAAAGAATTGTCCAAAGTAATTTATTCTTCTTTCTTTTTCTATTATGTTTTTTATGTTCTAAATTATTATTAGATGGTGGTTCAATACTAGAGGTTACTCTAGTTTCTTTTATTTTTCTTAGATCACTTGTAGTAAATAATAGTTCTTCAGTGTTATTACTATTATTGGTATAAATAGTAGTATCTTCAATATCAAGAGAAGAAATATTATCATTGATATTATTATTTGTTATATCAAGAGGTGGATTATCACTACTAGAGGCGTGTCTTGGAGTATAAGTGTTATTATCTTCATTATTATAATCGTTATTCATTTTTATTATCACCTTAATATAATTATACTAATTTTTTTATATATTGACAAGTGATAAAAAGAAAAACTCTCTAATGAGAGTATTTATATTTTATTAATAATTTTTTTATATCCTCTTGAGTCTTAGGTCTCAAGAGGTATTTTATAGCCTTATTCTAAGTCTATAAAATAATATATCATCCATATATATTAAATCGACATCATTCAATATATTAATTGTCCGCAACGTTAAATCATAATAATTTCCATTGCCAACTCCTATAACATATAATTTACTCATAAAATTCACTAAATAAATTTGCCTATTTCTTCAATTAAATTTGTATTTTTTTCTACTTTTATTGTATTTATTCCTAATTGTTTTGCTCCATTGACATTATCAATGTTATCATCAAGGAATAATAGTTCTTTTGAATTGATGTTGTATTTGTTTAATATATATTCGTAAAATTCTGAATTAGGTTTTATTTTATGTATCTCAGCAGAGATAATTAAATCATCCAAGTAATCAACATTAAAAGACTCTCCAATAAAATTTCTTACAAATGATAAGTGATTAGTTGCTATAATAACCTTTACATTTTTATTTTTTTCTTTTACTTTTTTAAATATTTTTCTATCTTTTACTTTATATAATTTGTCAATTAATGTTTCTGTAATATTCATAATTATTGAATCTTTTTCAATAATTTTTCTTGCTTCAATTAAATAATCTGCATCATTTAAGTTTGGTCCAAACATTCTTTCTAACTTTTCTTCTATTTCTGATAGTTCTATATCCTTTTCATTAACAAGAACACCAACCAAATCAAATGCAACAACTTTTATCATTTTATTCCTCCATTAATAAATACACAACATAGGGTAAATTTAATTATTTTATTTTTTGATTTTAATAAATTATTTATGTGTGTGGGTTCCACAACCGTCGTAACCCAATCCAATTTTATTTCCAAAGGAAATTTTAATTTTTTGGTCTGAAAGTTTTGTTTTTAGATTTTTTACAATATCATTTTTTAATTGCACTTTTTTCACAATATACAACTTTTCATCTAATGGGCAAACTTCCCAAAACTTGTAATCCATTCTACATTATTTATCATAATAAGTCAATAAATTTCATTAAAAATGCAAGATGAATGCATGAGTTTTTTAAACTTGTGTGTTTATCCTGAAAAATATTTTATTTTATAGACTTAGAATAAGGCTATAAAATACCTCTTAAGACCTTAGGCTTAAGAGGTAATGAATAATAAATAAATTATTTACTTACTTTAACAGTTCTTTTTTTAATACTTAAAGCTGCTCCAGCACTAGCAAGAGCTATAGCACTAAGAATTAATACTAAGTTGATGTCTGAAGTTTGAGGGTTTTTAGTTTCTGTATTATTACCTTTTGCTTCTACTTTTACGAAGTTCATATATAAAGTAGTATTTTCATTGAAAGCTTTAGTAAAGTCAGCTTTTGTTTTAAGTTCTTTATCTAGATAGTAACCTTCTAATTTGTAACCATCTTCTTCTTCACCAATTAGTTTATTTAGGTCAGCAATAACATCTTCATCAAATGTTGTTTCTTTTGGAACGATTATAGTGTTATATATTGTTGATTCTTTTGTATCGCTTAGTATAGCAGCTAATTTAATAGATATTGTGTCTTCTGCTAGATATTTATTATCTATTTCATTTGTGAATGAAGCTGTTACTATTGATATTGGTCCAACTCCTTGTTCACTTTCTTGTAATCCTTTTAATGGCTCTGATATAGATATTGGTGCTATTCCTTCTGGATTAGAGAAATCTCCACCAGTAATTTTAATTACACCAACAGCAGTTTCCTCATCACTACCGTATTCTAGGATAGAGTTACCGTTTTTACTTGTGAATATTCCATTTTCGATATACATTTCTACATTTCCATAGTATGACTGTGGATTTGTTTCAATTTGAATAGTAGAGCCACTTGGATTTATTCCATTTCCATAGTTTTCTGGTCTTGCTACATATGCTCCAGTAGCAGTGAATTCTCCACCTTTAATGTTGTATGTACCAGATTTTGCTCCGATAGCAGATCCTTCACCAGTTATTTTAGTACCTTCTTCGATGTTCCATACAGCGTTTCCTGCTCCATATAATGCTACAGCATCTTTTCCTGCAGCGTTAACAGTAGCTCCTGTTTTTACATTAATAACTGGACGATTAGATGTTTCTTTGATATAACCGTTTACTGTTATACCGTTTTCTGTTGCATTGATTGTTCCTTGGAAGTTTACTACTCCACCGTAACTTTGTGTTGTTGTTCCGTAGAATACTGAAATACCTGTATTTCCGTTTAGAGTTACGTTTTTACCTACTGTTAATGTAGAATATGGTTCAGTAGTAGAAGTAGTACTAGCCCAAACACTTACAGCAACGTGTCCTTTATGAGTAATAGTACCTGTACCAGTAATAGTTAATGATCCATTATCAATTATGATTGATTTGTTTTCTGGTATAGTAAGTTTTCCTTTACTATCTGGTAACATAGTTGGTTCAGTACTAAGATTATGACCATTTAAGTCTAATGTTAGTGATTTACCACCTGTTACCATAAGTGAATTACTACCACCTTTATGGTTTTCAATATTGGCAGTTAGTTTGATTGTGTCTCCACTAGCAGCTGTACTAAATGCATTTATTAATTCAGCATCAGTGCTTGCTGTTAGTTCAGCAGCTTTAACACCTGGAACAAATAGTGCTATAGCAGCCACAAGAAATAATAATTTCTTTTTCAATTTTATTCTCCTCTCTTTCTTAGATAGTCTCCCTATCTTTAATATAATTATATCAAAATAAAAATATTTTTCAAGTAGATTGTCGATTTTTGTAATAATATTTACACTAAAAAAAAGAACTAAATTCTAGTTCTTATTCTTGAGTATTCTGATTAGGATCTACCCTACTATAAGAAGTAATATCTTCAATGCAAGTTATAAAGAGAGTTAGAGAGAGTTTTTCTCCTAGATCTTCTTCATTTATAGTTATTACTTTGGTAATGTCTTCTATACTACTATATTTATCTTTTAGTTTCTTTTTGGCTAAGTTGATAGCTTTTTCTTTTACTTCGTCATAAGTTAGAATATCATTTATTACTTTTGTTTCGTATTGATATTCTTTATTTAGAGATAATGAAGAGATATTATCTTTAAATATTACTTTAGTATCTTTATTGAAACTTTTATATTTTTTAAAGTCAAATAGTGATATTCTTTTATTTAGAAAAGTAAAAGTTAATACTTTTTTACTCTTTCCTGTATATGATATTTCATTATAAGAATATGGATATTCTATATTTATGGTATACCAGACTTCTCCTAGTACACTACCTTTAGCAGAACTTAATACTTTCTCGTTATTTGGCATAGTAATATAGGGAGATATTATTACTTCTCCTTTAGTTACATAATTATTTACTTCTTTTTGTTTTTCACCTTTAGTAGCTTCAATTACTTTTATTATAGCATTTTTACTAGCAGTTATATTATATATAGCAGTATCTTGATTATCTTTATTTATTATTCTTTCTTCTACTCTTACTATATATTTAGTACCTTCTCTTATTATTTCTAACCATTCTAAATTATCTTTATTATCTTTTAATATTTTATTTTCTATTTTTTCTATTTCATTATAACTTTTTACAAAAGAATACTTTTTGATACCATAATAATTTAACTCTTTTTCTAGTAGTTTTACTATACTACTATTGGAGTGTATTACTTCAACACTAAATATTACATTAGATAATATATAAATTATTATTAGACCTAGTATTAGAAAAGATATTATAAAGATATTTTTTTTAATTAGTTTTAATAGTTTTAATTTACCTTGGTATTCTATTACTTCAATATTATAGATAGTTTTGTATTTATTTATCTTTTCTAGATCTTGATAGTTAATTATTAGATCTGCTTCTTTATAAGAAATATTTACTACTTTAATAATATTTATATTATTATATATTAATCTTTTTAGGAAGTTATTGATATTTTTCCCAGTTACTTTTATTTTAATATTACTAGAAAATATTTTAAGTATTTTAGCTTTCATAATCACTCTTCTCTCTTAGGAAAAGGTTATTTTAGTTATCTTTCCTGTTATTAGTATTTCTTCTTCAAACATCTTTGATATAACTAGATTTTCTCCTTCAATTATATAGAGATTGTTTTGATTACTTATTGATATTAGAGTACTAGAGAAATCTACTATTTTGGTATAGTTTATTATATCTAGATTGTTATTTTTATAGATAATACTAAATTTTTTATCGTTTATATAGTTATCTAGTTTACTTATTAGTTTTATTTTTTTCATATTAATATATATGTAATAGGACTAAAATTTATGAAAATATTGGATTATATAGGTATTCGTAGTGCATTTTTATTTACTTTTGTCATAAGTTATATTGAATACAAAAAAGGGGTGGATTATATGTGTAATAATGAAAATAATACTTGCGAGAATTGTATCGCAGATATTCTTAAAGTTATCCTTATACTTCAGCAAAGTGTATGTCAAAATGACTGCTGCCTAGAGACTTGTGATAGAGGTTTCTTAGGTCAGAATAGTAGTTTCTGCTACAATACTAGACCTATTCAGCTATATACTTGTTCAGGGGGAAGTACACCACTTGCAATGCCAATTAGTAAAGATCCAAGTGTTACCACTACAAGTACTGTCTTTAGATTAGAGAAGTTAGATGGCTGCTGTGCTACTTGTAGAGTACTTGCTCCTAATACTGATGAGACTAGTGTATTTCCATATGAAGCTACTAACTCATTCTTTACTATTAACTTAGGTTGCTGTTGTGTACTTAGATGTCTTGATGATACATTTGTTGAATGTATATAAAAAGCAGGTAAATATTCCTGCTTTTTTCACTACAAGTCTTAGGTCTTGTAGTGTTATTTTTAGCCTGTAGTCTAAAAATAATAGATTGGGATTAGTAAAAAAAAATAGAACTTTTAAGGTTCTATTTTAATTATTTCTTAACTTAGCATTATGTTTTTTTTCTACTTCATCAGTTATTTTAGTAAACACTTCTGTTACTTCTTCTAGAGTAAGAGTTTTATTTGGATCTTCAAAGTATAGAGAGAAAGCTAATGATTTATTATTATCTCCAAGTGAAGGATCTATATATAAATCAAATACTTCTATCTTAGTAAGTAATCTTCCACCAGACTTTTTGATAGTCTTAATTACTTCTTCAGAAGTTATATTTTTATCTAATACGAAAGCCAAGTCTTTAGTTATGCCAGGGAATTTATTTATTTCCTTGTATTTCATTTTTGATGTTTTAATATCTTTTAATAGTGATAAGTTAACTTCTGCTACAAAGATATTATCTTTAGTAATAGTAGGATGTATTTTACCTATTATACCTACTTTTTTATTATCTATATATATACTAGCAGCTACTCCAGGATGTAATTCTTTAGGTAAGTCTTCTTTCTTATAGTAGTACCTATTATTATAACCTAGATAATTTAATACTTTTTCTAATATTCCTTTTATTATATAATAGTTTACTTCTCTATTTGAACCTAGTTTATTATAATAAGTTCCACTCATTAGAAGAGTTAATTTTTCCTCTTCATAGTGTTCTTTATCCTTTACATAATAACTTTTTCCTATTTCAAAGAGATTTATATTACTATTATTATGTTTAGTATTGTAGTCATATACTGACAGTAGGCTTGGTATTAGACTATATCTTAGAGTACTTCTCTCTTCAGTCATTGGATCTTGAAGTTTTATACTATCAAATTCATCATTAGTATATTTATGTACTTCACTCTCTTTTATTAGGGAGTAAGTAAGAGTTTCTGATAGACCTAAAGTGCTAAGTAGATGTCTAATACTTCTATTTGTTTTATCTATCTTTCCTGTTTTAACTGGCAAGATCATTTCTCTGCCTTTTATGTTATCTATGCCATATATTCTTCCTACTTCTTCAATTAAATCTTCTTCGATTTCGATATCTATTCTTCTAGAAGGTACGGTAACTAGTACTTTATCTTCTTTATCTTCAGTAGTAAAATCTAATTTTCTAAATATATCTAGGATAGTATCTTTACTTAACTCTATTCCTAATACTTTATTTATTTTATTATATGATATTTCTATTTTTTTATCTTTTATATCAATATTTTTATATTCTAGAGTACCTTCTACTATTTTAGCATCTGCATACTTTTCTAATAGATGTAAGCTTCTTTCAATAGCCATATATGTTCTTTTTGGATCTAGACCTTTTTCAAATCTATTTGAAGCTTCACTTCTAAGTACTTTTTTACTTGTCTTTCTAATTAGTACAGGATCAAAGATAGCACTTTCAATAACAATATTTTTAGTATCAGCCTCTACTTCAGTAGATAGTCCTCCCATAATACCAGCAAGGCCAATAGCACCAGTATTGTTATATATTACTATATCAGAAGTAGTTAGTGTTCTTTTTTGATTATCTAGTGTAATTAGTTCTTCATTAGAGGTTGCTAATCGTACTCCTAGAAGGCTTCCTAATCTATCAGCATCATAATAATGAAGTGGCTGACCTGTTTCTAACATTACATAGTTAGAGATATCTACGACATTGTTTATTGGTCTGATACCTGAGGCTATTAGTCTATTTTTAATAAAGTTTGGACTTTCTTTGATAGTTACATCTTTTACTTTTCTAGCTAGAAATAATGAACAGTAAGATGTATCTACGCTTAATTTTAATTCATCACTTATATTACCAGTACCCCTACTATGTGATAAATCTATATCTTTTACTTTTTTGTCATAGATAGCTCCTAATTCATAAGACATACCTAATATACTTAGTAGATCCCCTCTGTTGGATGTTAGTTCAAAGTCTATTACTTCATCATCTAATTCTAAATATTTTATTGGGTCTTCTCCTACTTTAGCAGTACTATCTAATTCACAAATACCATTAATGTCTTCGTCTTTTAGGAATTTATGATCTAGACCTAGTTCAGCAATAGAACATAACATTCCATTAGATTCTACTCCTCTTATAACGCCTTTTTTAATTGTACCTCCTGGTAGTGTAGCTCCTGCTAGAGCAACAATTACTTTTAAGCCTTTTCTGACATTTGGTGCACCACATACTATTTGTAGTACTTCATTTCCTATATTTACCTTACATACGTGTAAATGATCAGAGTCTTGATGTATGTTGCATTCTAGTACTTCTCCTATTACGAGGTTAGTGCAGTTTATTAACTTACCAGCACTATCATATTCATTACCAACACCAGTCATTTTTTCGGCTATTGTATTTATATCTTCTTCTAGATCTATGTAATCACTTACGAATTTTCTTGATAACTTCATTACTCTTCATCCTTTCTATCGAATTGTCTTAACATTCTGACATCATTAGTATATAGATATCTGATATCTGGAATGTTATATTTAAACATTGCTAATCTATCTAAACCTGTACCGAAGGCAAAACCAGTATATTTTTCTGGATCATATCCACCCATTCTAAGTACATTAGGATGAACCATACCTGCTCCTAATACTTCAATCCAACCAGTGTTTTTACATAAAGGACAACCTTTTCCACCACATTTAAAACAAGATAAATCTACTTCAACACTTGGTTCAGTAAATGGGAAGTAACTTGGTCTAAATCTTACTTTAGTATTATCTCCTAGTATTCTTTTAGCAAATATTTCTAGTGTTCCTTTTAAATCTGCTAATGAGATATCTTTATCAATAACTAAACCTTCTACTTGACCGAATTGATGGGAATGAGTAGCATCATCGTCTCTTCGATAAACTTTACCAGGACAAATTATTCTAATTGGTCCTTTTTCTGTATTTTCCTCCATAGTATGAGCTTGAGCACAAGATGTTTGAGTACGAAGTAAATACTCTGTATCTATGTAGAAAGTATCTTGAGCATCTCTTGCGGGATGTCCATCTGGAACATTAAGTCTTTTGAAGCAATATTCATCTGTCTCTACTTCATTTCCTGGTACTACATCATAGCCCATACTTACAAAGATGTCTTCTACTTCTTCAATTATTCTATTAAATGGATGAAGAGATCCTGTTATTATTTCTTCGCTAGGTAAAGTAATATCTATTGCTTCTTTTTCTAGTTTTTTATTTATTTCTTCAGTTTCTATTCTTGTTTTTACTTCTTCGAACAATGTATTAAAGTAAGTTCTAATTTCATTTACTTTGATACCATATTCTTTTTTGTCTTCATTTGGTATTTCTTTGATTTTACTTTGAAGTAAAGTAATCACTCCTTCTTTACCTAAATATTTACTTTTAATATCTAAAAGTTCTTGATTTTTACTTAAACTTTTTAAATCGCCCTCTATTTGTTTTTTTATTTCTTCTGTATTCATAATTCCTCCCTATACATTATCAAGAAGCATTATTACTTCTTCTTTACTTAATTTTTTTTCATATTCTTTTATTTTATTTAAATAGTTATTATGACTAATAGTTAACTCCTCTAATGAATCATATACTATTTTATCAATGTTCTTAACACCATACTTTATTAGATATTTTATATTTAAATCAGTGTCTATATAGTTATCTTCAACTAATGATAGAACATAAGGACTTTTATTTTTAAGTATTTTTTTATATGTTTCATTACTTACATATCTTAATAAATATTCTATATTATAATTCATATGCACCTCTTTTAAATAGAAAAAAGGTGATACCATAAAAGGACGAATTATTATCCGCGGTACCACCTTTCTTTATAACTAATGTTATACTTCTTAAAATCTATAACCTGATTAATGGTATAAAACTAAAGGGTGAATTCGTATTAAATATCTTATTAGGCTTCCACCATTCCTAACTCTCTATAAAGCATCTTTAATATTACTACTTCCTTATCTTGGTTTTATTTATTTCTTTGTTTAATACATTTTAATAATCTTTTTACTTCTTCTGGCTTATTTGTTAATATGTCTTTACCATAATATTCTGAACCAGCTTCTGTACTTATTCCGTATCTATTAGCATATGAGTTTACGCCCTCTATTAATAGTGTCTTTGGATTAGGTATACTGCTAGTTGTTTTCTTAAATATCTCATCGCTTCCAAACTTAATTGCGTAGTATGGTTCTACTTTAGTTATATTACTAATTATGCTACTTCTTGTTTGATCTAACATAATGCAACTTAGTTTTAGATCTCCTCCAAAAATTTCATTTAATAATTTATTGTTTCTATAGTTAAAACGAAATCTTGGTTCTTTTGGCAATTCTTTACTTAATATTTTTACTGTTTCATCTATTATAAATGGAGTATCAATTTCTTGTTCTTCAAATAGGGCTAATCTATTTAGATTGTAGATTATACTACTTGATTCTTGCTTTAGTAGTTCAGTGCATAACTGTACATCGTTTTGAGCAAACTCCGAGTATGCTATTTCTTCAGGATACATTCTACATATTGCGTGTGATATTTCTGGATCCTCTTTTAGGTAATTATAAGCAAACTTAAGTTTTCCTTTCATAGGTTTATTAGTTCCATCTATAGCTATTGATTCAATTGCTTTAGCTAAGATATACTTATAAATATTTGCTCCTTTATCTTGCATTTTGTATAATTCTTCTGTTGTAGGCATAAATAATTCTTTGTAATTACTCTCACTTTTGGTAAAATCATAATTATTTTTTAATACATCATTTACTTCTTTTCTAGTCATTTTAATTTCCCCCTTAATTAAAACTATATTGTCATTAAGTCTTTTTCTTTCTCTTTTAATTTTTCATCAATTATTTTATTGTACTCTTGAATTAAGTCTTGAACTTTTACTTCAGCATTCTTTTCATCATCTTCGGGTAATTCTAGAGTCTCTAATGATTTATTAGCATCTTGTCTAATATTTCTAAGTGCTATTTTAGCTTCTTCTGCTAAAGCTTTTACTTGTTTAACTAATTCTTTTCTTCTATCTTCTGTAAGTGCAGGTATTACTATAAATACTACTTCACCATTGTTGTTTGGTGTTACTCCTAAGTTAGCTTCAAAGATAGCTTTCTCGATAGCTCCTAGAGCACTTCTATCAAATGGTTTTATTGATAGTTGTCTTGCTTCAGGAACTGAGATATTTGCTAAACTTTTTATTGGTGTTGGTACTCCATAGTATTCTACTAATACACCATCTAACATTGAAGGATTAGCTCTTCCTGCTCTAACATTTAAAAATTTATTTTCTAGTGATTCGATAGTTAACATCATTTTTGATTCTGTGTTATTTAATATTTCTTCCATAATATCTCCTTTTTACATATGCTATTTTACCATATTTTTGCTTTTATGTAAACATTTATACTTGTTTTTCTTTAATTATTGCTTTTATACAAAACATAAATAGTTTATTTTAGAGACTTAGGAATAAGGCTCTAAAATACTCGGGGAAGACCTCAAGGCTTCCCGAGAAATAATAAATAAATATTACTTTAATAATTCTTCTAGTATTTCTTTATTTCTTAGTAATCTTTCATCTTTTGGAGACATTTCAAGAGCTTTATTAGTATAATAAAGAGCTTCTATTAATCTATTTTGTTTATACATACAAATAGATAAGAGATCATAGACTGTGTTATCCCAACTAAATACTTCATTTATATAAGTCTTTTGATGACTTTTAATATTTAAAGCTTTAAGTAAATATTTAGAAGCTCTTTTATAATCTTCTTCCTCATACTCTAGTATACCTCTTTCAACATAAGCATCTCTTAAATACGGAGCTTCTTTAATAGCTTTATCTAACCACATTCTAGCTTCTTCTAGTCTATTTAAGTGTTTATACGATCTTGCTATAAAACGCATTGAAGCTGCTCTTTCATCTTTCCAAGTAGCGGTTTTTAAGTTTAAATGTTTTATTAGAGTATCTATACTTTCTTCCCATCTACCATAATACATATATTCTCTTCCTAGGTAATGAGTATTACGATCATCATTAGGACTTTCTTTAATAGATAACTCTAATAGAGGTAGATAATTACTACGAGACTTTGTTTGATCAGGATAATGATTTAATGTTATAGTATCAATTGTTATCATATTTTCTTTATCACTACCAGTATAGGTTAACACTTCGTGAACAGGATGTGTCCATTTATAATTCTTTCTTTGATGAATTTTATCTATGTAGAAACTAACTATTGGTTTATCATTATTATCTAAACTCCAGTTATAATTATATCTTGCCCTAGTAGTAGAAGTACTCCAGTGATCCTCTAGTTCTTTACGCCAGCCTTCTTTAAATACTTCGTCAAAGTCTTGACAAACACAAATATCAAAATCTTCTGGTACTAAACTAAGAGATTTATTTCTTGCTGTATCAAACCTCCAAGGATCTATTTTGGCGACAGTTACCTCTACTTTGTCTAATTTTTTTAGTAATTCTACAGTGTTATCTGTAGATCCTGTATCTAATACATAGATAGCATCTGCTTCTTTTACTGAGTTATACCAAGTATCTATAAACTTCTCTTCATTCTTACATATTCCATATACACATACTTTATATTTATTTCTTTGCATATATTACTCCCTTCTAAATAATATATGTAAAGAAAAATAAGAGAATACTTTTTATTTTATATTCTCTTATTTATTAATATATTTTAGTGAGCTACTTGTAGTATTAATGAGAAAATACTTAGTATTAATATGTTTGCTATAGCAATTGTTACTACTATTTTTAGAGCCCATCTAAACCAAGTTGAGTATTCTACTTTTGCTAGAGCAAGTCCACCCATTATTGCTCCGCAAGTTGGTGTTATTAAGTTTACTAGTCCGTTTGCTGATACGATAGTCATTACTGCTACTTCTACACTGTATCCTAATTGTGATGCTAATGGCGCTATTATTGGTGTAGATAATGTAGCAAGTCCAGATGATGATGGTACTAGTATTGATAATACTATATGTAAGATATAGTTAAGTGGGATAAAGGCCATTTGTGGCATCTTTGATAGTATGTTAGCAGCATTGTAAATGATATAGTTATCTAAGTATGTCTCTTGCATTAGAACACTTGCTCCTCTTGCAATAGCAATAACTAGAATAACTCCAATCATATCGTCTGCTCCATCTACAAATGTGTCTACAAAGCTCTTTTCACCAAACTTATTAATGATTGCTATGATAATTGACATTATTAAGAACCATAATGCTGCTTCATAGAACCACCAATCTCCTAGTGCTTCTCCTGTTAACCATCCTGTAAACTTATAGAAGAATGTTACACCAAATTCTCCCCAAGGGATAAAGCCTATTACCATTACGATGAATGTTAAAGCAAATAGGATTAATGTAACTTTTTGTTTACCAGATAATGTTACAACTTCATTTTCTTTCTTACTATTTTTTTCGTGTTCTTCAAAACTACCGTATTTCTTTTCTGCAGCTTTTTGTTCTCTTAATGATAGGAATGTTGATCCTTTGTCTTTCTTTACTTTTTTAGCGTATTGTAGAACAAAGAATGTTGATATAGCGTATGTTGTTAGCCATATGAATACGGCAATTAGTATTACTACTCCGTGATTAGCACTAACTGATGCTGGTAAGGCACTTAGAGCTACTCCTGTAGCGAATGGGTTTACTGTTGAACCTAGGCATCCTGAACCTGCTCCTAGTAATACTACAGCTGATCCTACTAATGGATCCATACCAGCGGCCATCATTGTAGCAGCTAGTAATACATAGAAACCTACTGTTTCTTCTAGCATACCATAAGTTGTTCCACATACTGAGAAGATAAACATTAATATTGGTATTAGTAGTAGTTCTCTTCCCTTTAGTTTGTTTACTAATACTTTTATTCCTGTTTCTAAAGCTTTTGTTTTATTGATTACTGCTAGTAAGCCTCCTAGCATCATAATAAATATGCCGACATCAATTGCATTTTCAAACCCCAAGATTGGTGCTTTTAATACTTGTGATAAGCTTGCACCTACTGTTCCACTTCCGTCTACAATCTTTTGTACTTCTTCTGTTTCAGCTTCTTCTTTAGTTCCATCTACATATTCTGTAGTAGTAGTTTTTGTACCGTCTACAAATTGTGCTTTAGGAAGTACGTGAGATAATATTCCTAATCCAAATATTAAAATAAGGATTATTGAGAATGACGAAAGTAGTACTTTCTTTCTTTTTTTACTCATTTCTTTTTTACCTCCTTATATATAGTTTTGAGTATATTACTATATATTTCTTTTTGTTATTATAGATAATTATTTAATGTAATTTTAATGCACTGTTTTAATTATTGGGGGTAGTGCATTTTTAGTAGTGATTCACCTCCTCTTTATTACTGTACCTGTTAGTCCGTTTAGTGCTTCACTAGCTTTTTCTAAGGAACTTATTATAGCAGTTTTAGTATCGGAATCTTTTACAAAGTCGATGCAGGCTTCTACTTTTGGAAGCATACTTCCTTTAGCAAAGTGTCCTTTATTGATATAGTCTTCTCCTTCTTCAATAGTTAGTGTATCTAGAGCTATTTGATTACTTGTATTATAGTTTAGGTATACTTTATCTATTGATGTTAGGATAAGAAGTTTATCAGCATCGATTAATTTTCCTAAAAGAGCTGCTGATCTATCTTTATCGATTACAGCTTCTACTCCTTTAAGAGTGTTACCTTCTTTTACTACGGGGATACCTCCTCCTCCGACTGCTATGACGATATTACCTTCATCTACTAGTTTTTTTATTAAGTTCTTTTCAATAATATCTATTGGTCTAGGAGATGGTACTACTCTCCTATAACCACGACCAGCGTCTTCAATCATTGTATAGCCTTTTTCTTTTACTAATTTATCACTTTCTTCTTTACTATAGAACATTCCTATAGGTTTAGTTGGATTAGTAAAAGCACTATCTTTTTGATCAACTAAGACCTGTGTTATCAAGGTTCCACAATCTTTAGCTATACCTTCTTTAGTTAATTCTTCTTGAAGACATTGCTGAAGTTGATAACCTATATAACCTTGACTCATACTGCCACATTCGGCAAATGGCATACTAGGAGTACCTGCTTCTCCATTGGAAGAGTACTCCATAGCTAAAGCTATTTGTCCTACTTGTGGACCATTCCCGTGTGTAACTACTATTTGGTTACCCTCTTTTACTAGCTTGATCATTATTTTTGCTACTTGTTTTAATAGAGATAATTGCTCTTCAGGTGTTTTTCCAAGAGCGTTTCCTCCTAGTGCTACTACTATTTTACTCATCTATATCACCAAGAGTGGCAAGCATTACAGCTTTAATAGTGTGTAGTCTATTTTCTGCTTCATCAAATACTTTAGAAGAAGGAGATGTAAATACTTCATCAGTTACTTCCATTTCTTTTAAACCGAATTTTTCATATATGTTCTTACCAATAGTGGTATTTAGATCGTGAAATGATGGCAAGCAGTGTAAGAATATAGCATTTGGATTAGCATTATTCATTACATCTTTATTTACTTGATATGGTTTTAATAAAGATATTCTTTCTTTCCAAACTTCATCTGGTTCTCCCATTGAAACCCATACATCTGTGTATATAGCATCGGCATTAGCAGTAGCTTCTTGAACATTCTCAGTAGTACTGATAGTTCCTCCTGTAGTTAATGCTATCTCTTGGCATTCTTTAATTAATTCTTCTTTTGGCCATAATTCTTTTGGACCACAAGCTATAAAATGAATACCCATTTTAGCAGATATTACCATAAGAGAATTAGCTACATTATTTCTAGCGTCTCCCATAAATACTAATTTTATTCCTTTTAGGTGACCGAAGGACTCTTCTATTGTCATTACATCTGCTAACATTTGTGTTGGATGAAATTCATTAGTAAGTCCGTTCCATACTGGTTTATCTGAGTATTTAGCTAGATTTTCAACTATTTCTTGATCAAAACCACGATACTCTATACCATCATACATTCTTGCTAATACTTTAGCAGTATCTTCAATACTTTCTTTTTTACCCATCTGACTACCAGTAGGTCCTAGATATGTAGTATTCATACCTAAGTCATAACTTGCTACCTCAAAGGCGCATCTTGTTCTAGTGGAATCTTTTTCGAATAGTAAGACTACATTCTTTCCTTTTAGTTGGTCTTGTCTAATTCCCTCTTGTTTTTCTTTTTTTAGTTTTTTTGATAAGTCTAGAAGATATCTGATTTCTTCAGGTGTATAATCTAGTAATTTTAAAAAGTCTCTTCCTTTTAAGTTCATTTTGTTACAAATCCTCCCTAATTAATGGCATACTCATACATCTTGGGCCTCCACGACCTCTAGATAGTTCTGCACTATGCATTTCAAATACTTTAATACCGTGTTCTCTTAAGATATTATTAGTAATATTATTTCTATTATAGACTACTACTACTCCTGGAGCTATACAAAGTGTATTTGTTCCATCGTTCCATTGTTCTCTTTCTGATGATATTTTTTCTCCTCCAGCACAAGGTATTAGTTCTATTTTTCTTCCTAAGTATTTTTCTAATATTTCTTCTAGTGAACCAGTTACTTCTTTTACATTTAAGTCTTCATCACTATCAGGAATATCTCCTTCAGTTATTTCGAATACTTGAAGTGTTTCCATTATACCTGGATGGTATGTGAATTTATCAAAATCTATTTGTGTAAATACGGTATCTAAGTGCATAAAGGCTCTTGATACTGGTATATTGAAGGCTAAGATTGTATCCATTTCACAATCTGGATTTTTAAATAGATTTTTAGCTAATTCATCTATAGCTCCTGCTTCAGTTCTTTGAGAAATACCTACTGCTAGAATGTGATTATTTAAGTTTAGAACATCACCACCTTCAATGTGATATGGTAAGTATCTATCATAATACTTTTCTAATTGGCCCTTATAATCTGGATGGTAATTAAAGATATATTCAGCGTATATTGTTTCTCTATTTCTAGTTACTGAATACATTTTATTTAGAATTACACCATTTCCTGCACTAGCAAATGGATCTCTTGTAAAGTATAAGTTAGGCATTGGGTCTGCTAGAAAATCAGACTCTTCACTAACTAAGTCAACTAGAGATTTTTCTATTTCTCTTTTGGCTCTTGGTATTTCAATTAGTTTTATTCCTTCCATTGTTTTTAAAACTAATTCTTTTTTGTTTACGAAGCTTTTTAGATACTCAAATACTAAGTTTTTATATTTAGGAGTTCTAATTCCTGCCTCATAGATAAATTGTCTGATGAATTTATTTTCTATTTCATCACTTAGTTCTAAGACCTCTGCCATTAAGTCTTCTAGATAGACAACTTCTATTCCATTTGCTCTTAGTATGTGAGCAAATTCATCGTGTTCTTCTTGAGCTATTGGTAAAAATGGGATATCATCAAATAGTAATCTACTTAATGAATCTGGTGTTAAGTTAAGTAATTCTTTACCTGGTCTATGAAGTAACACTTTCTTTAGAGGCGCTATCTCACTTTTTACGTTTATCGCGTACATTATTTCTCTCCTTCCTTGTAGTAGTCTCCTACTATAGATAATTATATCATATTTTTGCTTATATTTATACTTATTTTGTTGTTTTTGATAGAAAATCTTTTAATCTTTCATTGTCTTTATTATTAAAAGCTTCTTTAGTAGTACCTGAAAATGATATTTTTCCCTCATCAATGAAGATTAATTTAGTAGCGCACTTCTTTATGAAATTCATTTCGTGAGATACTATGATACTTGTGATGCCTGAATCTGTTATTTTTTTTATTAGGTCTAGAACTTCTCCAACCATTTCAGGATCTAGAGCAGATGTTGGTTCATCAAAGAGGATAATGTCAGGGTTCATTATTAATGATCTTATAATGGCTACTCTTTGACTTTGACCTCCTGATAGTTCTTCTGGATAATAGTCTTTCTTATCTAATAAATCTATTTTTTCTAATAGTTCTTTAGCTTTTTTTATAGCTTCTTTTTCAGTCATTAGTTTTAGCTCTACTGGAGCTAGTATAATATTTTGAAGTACAGTTAGATTAGAGAATAAATTGAATTGCTGGAAGACCATACCTATTTTAGCTCTTATTCTTGATAAGTCGACGCCTTTTTTAGTGATATCTTCTCCTTCAAAGATTATACTACCACTAGTGGGTGCTTCAATCATATTAAGGCATCTTAGGAATGTTGATTTACCGCATCCTGATGGTCCTATTATAGCTATTATGTCTCCTTTTTCAACTTTTAAATTTATTCCTTTTAGTACTTCTAGTTTTCCAAACTTCTTTTTTAAATCTTTAACTTCTAGCATTATTTAGTCTCCTCTCTAGAGCATTAACTGCTTTTGATAAGCCTAAGGTCATTATTAAGTATATAATGGCTATTATTATTAATGGGAAGAAATAGTCATATGTTCTTGAGGCTATGATATCTGAAGCTTTAGTTAGTTCTATTACTCCTATATAGGCTCCTACTGAAGTTTCTTTTAATAGAGTTATGAATTCATTTCCTAAAGCAGGTAATATATTTCTAAAGGCTTGAGGAAGAACGATATGTCTCATTACTTTGGAGTACTTTAGTCCTAGGGCATAGCCGGCTTCCATTTGGCCTTTAGGTACTGAATTTATACCTGCTCTTATGATCTCTGATACATAAGCTCCAGAGTTTATACCAAAGGCTAGAATAGCTACTATGACAATATTTATATTAGTTGATTTAAATATTACATAATAGATTATCATAAGCTGCAAGATAACTGGTGTTCCTCTTATGATATTTACATAGGCTTTTGATATCTTATTTCCAATCTTCATCTTTTTGTTATTATCATAATTATTTCTTATTAATGATATTATTACTCCTATTACAATACCTATAATAACAGCAAATAAAGCTATAATTACGGTATTAAATAATCCTTCTAATATATATTCATATCTATTATCATAGATAATTGTTTGATAAAAAGAATCTCCTATACTTTTAAAGAAACTAAATATTTTATCAAAAAAATTCATAAATGCTTTCATAATAATACTCCTTTATTTAGTATGGTTAATTATATAACTATCTATTTTGCCTTCATTTTTTAATCTTTCTAAGACTTTATTAATAGAATTTAATAGTTCTGTATTACCTTTTTTGACAATCATACCATAGCTATCACTAGCTAGAGAATCTGGTAGTATTTTTAGTGAAGTATTTTTTTCTATTATTTCTTTAGCAGGTAATTCATCCATAACTACACAGTCTACTTTATCATTTTTTAAGTCTTCGATAGCGGCTAGATACTTCTTTTGTCTTACTATCTCAGCATTTTTATAGTTGTCTGTTACATAGGTATCGGCAACGCTTCCTAGTTGAACGGCTATCTTTTTGTTACTAATACTACTACTATTGGTAATTGGACTGTTTTCTTTTACTATTACTACTTGTTTTGATACAGCATAATTTATTGAGAAATCTACTTTTTCTACTCTTTCTTCGCTATAACTTATTCCAGCAGCTCCAAAGTCGGCTTTTCCTGTTCTTACTTCGTTTATGATAGAATCGAAAGCAACATCTTTGACTACTAGTTTTTTTCCTAGTTCAGTAGCTATTTCTTTAGCTATATCAATGTCTACTCCAACTATTTCACCATTATCGTAGTATTCATATGGGGCAAAACCAGCTTCGGTAACCATAATTAATTCGTTACTATCTTTTTTGCAGCCTGTGGTAGTAAGTATAGATAGTACAGCAACTAATGTTAATAATATTTTCTTCATTTTTTCACTCTCCTAACATAATAAATTATATCATAATATGTTATATTTTTGAATAATAAAAAAGCAATATATTTAAAAAATATATCACTTTTTTAATTATAGCTACTTGTTACTCCATAATACTCTTCCATTGTTGTCCAAGAACCGTTGTTATATAATTTTTCAGCAAGGGTCTTTCCAACATATCTTATATGCCAAGGTTCATAGATATAACCAGTTATATTATCTTTTCCTTCGGGATATCTTATGATGAAACCATATTTATAGCAGTTATCTTTTAACCACTTGCCTTCGTTTGTATTAGCAAAGGAAGTTTCTACAGTATTTAAATCAATGGCAAGGCCTGTTTGATGTTCAGAGTAACCTCCTTTAGCAGAATAGGTATCTGCTTTTTCAGTGCCTTCAAGATTTGCATAACTGTTATAGATATATTTTTGATCGTTATATGATCTATAACCTGAAGATGCATAGATATTTAAACCTTGATTTGAAGCTTCATTTTTTAATTCTTGAAAGGCATCAAAGACATAGTCTACTACTTTGATATAACCATTTATAGAAACTAAGTTATTAGGAACAAAGTTACTTGGTAATGAATATGTTTTATTAACTAGTATTACATCATCTACATAGGTTACTCCATAGTATGTTTTTATTCGATAACCATTGTCACTACGACTTAAAGTTACATTTTCGTTTTTTTCTACTGTGAAAGTGAATTCTTTTTTAGTAGAGTTGCCACTGGAATCTTTAGCAGTATAATATAGAGTATATACGCCTTCTTTTTCATAATCATAGTCACCCTCTAGTGATACTTTAATTTCTTCACCACTGTTATCACTAGCAGTTATTCCGTCCATTAGATCAGGCTTTTCAGTAAAGGCTGTTATAGTTATATCTTTTACTCCATCAATAGTAGGAGCGGTAGTGTCTTCGATAATTAGTTTTACTTCAATCTTTTCTTTTTTATAAGTTATAATACCTGTATATTCTCCTTTAGTATATGCTTTACCATCTTTGATGTCTAGTTTGTTCCACTTTATATCTTGGGATACTTTCTTGACATCTTTTGCACTTACATAGTCTTTAATTGTTGGTACTTCACTTCCTGCCTCGATAGTTATTTTATTCTTATAGTTTAGTCCTTTTCTACATACATAAAAATATATAACAGTACCTATTACAATAAGTAATATAGCTAATACTCCCGAGGATATTATTATCAGTTTTTTACTTGGTTTTCGTCTATTTTTATTTCTTTTATTTTTCTGTCTTTTTTCCATACTTTCTCCTTAACTTTTTATAGCAGGATCTACATACTGAGTCGTACTCAGCATCTATTCCATCTATTGATACTTGACTACCAGTAAATACTGGTATTAAGTTGGTATCTATTTTATTTAGTCTTAGGTTATGAGTAGCTTCGCTACCACACTTACAGACTGCTTTTAATTCTTCTAGAACATCAGCTACCTCTAGTAGTCTTTTACTACCTGGGAACATATTGGTAAAAGCGTCTGCTCTAAGGCCATAACAAAGTACTGGTATATTTAATATATCTACAACATCAGTTAGTTCATCTACTTGTTTAGGAGTTAAGAACTGAGCTTCATCTACGATTATGCAATCTAGATTATTATCTATCAAATGATAAGTTATTAAGTCATAGATATTTACTTCTGAAGATACAACATAGTCAGTATTAAGTTCTGCGCCTGATCTACTTTGAATTTTACTTCCAGCTTTTTTATCATCTCCTGGCTTCATAATTAATACTTCTTTATCTTTTTCTTTATAATTATAATATATCTTTATGATATCAGTTGTTTTGCCACTTTTCATTGCACCAAATTTAAAATATAATTTTGCCATAATATTCTCCTTACTTCTTAGCTCTTGGATGAGCATTATTATATGTTTTTCTTATTTGTTCGTTAGTTATATGTGTATAGATACTGGTAGTATTTAAAGATTCGTGACCTAGTAGTTCTTTTACAGTCATTAAGTCAGATCCTTCTTCTAACATATCAGTAGCAAAGGTATGTCTTAAAGTATGGGGACTTATTTTGATATCTAGTCCAGCTTTTTTAACATACTTATTTATGATATCTCTGATATATCTATCTGATATTCTGTCTCCGTGATTATTTAAAATTAAATAACCATTATTTTTTTTATTTAGTGAGTGATAGCCGTCACTCAAATATTTATCTAATGCTACTTTAGTGTGATTATTATATAATACTATTCTTTCTTTACTACCTTTACCTAGTACTTTAATAGATTTATCACTTTTGTTAATATCACTTATTTTGATATTTACTAGTTCACTTACTCGAAGACCTGTAGCATATAATAATTCTAATACTAGAGTATCTCTCTTCTCTAGAGGAGTATTGCTTTCACAAGCTGATAATATTTTATCTATTTCTTCATTTTTTAAGAATTTAGGTAAATGTTTTTCTCTTTTAGGGTTAGATATTTTAGAAAAATAATTATTGGTTATTACATCTTCATTAGTTAGATAGTTATATAAACCTCTTATACTACTTAGCTTTCTAGATATAGATGTTTTGGTTATATTTCTAGAATATAAATACTTTAGGTAATCTTTTACTACTTTATCATCAATATCTAATATATTTATAAAGTTATTTTGTAAGAACTCTTGATATTCTACTAGATCATCATAATAAGATAATATTGTTTTATCACTATATTTTCTTACTACTCTTAAGTATTCTAAGTAATTATTTATATATTTCATAATATCACACTTCTTGTCATTATTTATTTTATTACTAGTATAATTATATCATTTATAGGTTATTTAGTAAATAAAATTAACAGCTAGTTGATTAAAAAATACTTCAGTTAACAAAATTTAGGTTCTGCTAACTGAAGTGTGTGCATTATCTTAGCTTATAAAATAACTATTTATTATTTTTCCAATCATCTTTATTCATAATTAATAAGGTAGTATCAATCATAATACCATTTTTTTCATAAGCATTCTTTATGGTTTTATAATAATTAAAACCTAGTTTTTCTATAAATGACTTGCTTTTAATATTACCAGTATCATAACTAATAATAATATTATCATAATAATTATCTAATAAATAATCTATAATACATCTAACTGCTTCAGTCATATAACCTTTTCTCCAATAATTGGGATGCATATTAAAAGATAGTTCTATTGAATTGATACTATTATCTTCTCTATCCGCTACTATATTTCCAATAGGAGTGCCATTTTTTAAATAAATATACCAATCATACATCTTATTATTAATACATTCATTATAGTATTTTTCACTATCATCACCAATAAAGTCTATTTTATTTGAAGATTTTTCTAATACATTAATACCTCCTACTCCCCTACACTTTAACATATCATATTCATATACTTTAATACAATCTTCACTAGTACCTTTTTTTAAGATTAATCTTTCAGTTTCTAATTCTTTAGTATCATATTTATTTTTCATATTTAATTTAATCTCCTCTTTATAATTTAAAACATTATTTTTCAATTTAGTATATATATCGCAGTTAAATTCTTGTTTAATATAAAATTAACAGCTAGTTGATTAAAAAAAATATATATCTATTTTCTAGATACATATTTTCCATCTTTAGTAGATACTATTATTTCTTCCCCTTCTTCGATAAATAAAGGTACTTTTACTAGTAAGCCAGTTTCAACGATAGCGTCTTTAGTAGCGTTAGTAGCAGTGTTTCCTTTAATACCAGGTTCAGTTTTAGTAATTTTAAAGTCTATCTTTTCAGGAAGTTCAATACCAAGCATTTCTCCTTCAAAGAAGATGATAATTACTTCAAGTCCTTCTTTTAAATATTTTACTTCGTTTTCGATTTGTTTTTTATTTAGCTCTACTTGTTCATATGTTTCCATATTCATAAAGCTGTAATTGTCGCCATCTGCATAAAGAAATTGCATCTTTTGTTTTTCAACGTGTGCAGTAGGAACTTTAATACCAGCGTTAAAAGTATACTCTGCGATTGATCCAGTTCTTAAGTTTTTAAGTTTAGCTTTTACAATAGCAGCTCCTTTACCTGGTTTAACGTGATTAAAGTCTAGTACTTGATATAAGTTACCATCATAATTGATAGTTTGACCATTTTTGAAATCATTAACATTTATCATTTAATTACCTCCTATTTTTTTGTTTCTTTGTGCTTAGTAGCCTTACGGCAATGTTTACAGTATTTATTTAATTCTAATTTCTCTGGAGTGTTCTTTTTATTTTTTTCTTCAGTATAATTTATATTTTTACATTCTTCACACATCAAAGAAACTAATGCTCTATTTTCGTTCTTTTTAGCCATTATAATTCCTCCTTCTTAAAGACATCTAGTTAATTATATCATATTTTTTCTAGTTTATACAACTGTTTTTGGTAATTTTGCTTGTTTTTAGCCTTAAAATGGGGTTTTTTATTCGTTATTTGGGTATAATTCGAAGTATTTATTTACTGCGTTTGCAGATATTCTTCTTGTGACTGCTGACTGTGAGGAATCTGGTAGACTGATATCTGGAGATACTACAACAATACTCATTTTAGGATTATCACTTGGAGAGTAACCAACAAATGATGAGGTTATTGTCTCAGTATCTACTTTACCATCGTTATTGGTATCAATGAAACTTTGACTGGTTCCTGTTTTACCTGCAGAGTATGTATAGTTACCCATATAGCCGTAACCTAGTCCTTGCTGAACTACGGCATTAAAGCCTTCTTTTACTCTGTTTATATATTTATCTTCTACTGATAGTTTTCCTAGTTCTTTAGTCTCGCCTTTATAGATTTGATCTCCTAGTTTATCTCCTTCTTTTGAAGCGCTATATACTTCTTTTAGTAGATATGGTTTTAATCTTTTACCACCATTAGCAATAGTATTTATGTACTGAGATAATTGAATTGGAGTATAAGTATCATACTGTCCTATTGAGAAGTCTAATAGATGTCCTGGTAGTTTACTTGTTCCGGAATAACCTAAGCTTTCTACAGGAAGATCTATACCTGTTTTTACACCTAATCCGAATTCAGCATACATTTCACGATATTTTCTGAAAGCATCTTCATCTAGTACTAATGATTTATTATATTCATATTTTCCTTTGCCGACATTTATTGCTATTTTATATTGGTAGACATTAGATGAATATTGTAGGGCATAGATATCATTTATATAGCCCATAGTTCTCCAGGAACATTTTTCTGGAGTATCTTTTATTTTGATACATTCATCTAGTTGTTTACTTCCTATATCGATTGCGCCATATTTATAACCTACCATCATTGAGGCTCCTTTTACTACAGATCCGGGAGTTACTGGTAGTGTTGTTATACCAGGAGTATAGTCGACGATAGTTCGTTCACCATCTTTATCTACTACTTGTTTTCCACTCATAGCGAGTATTTCACCAGTATTAGGATCTGCTATTATAGCAAATGATCTATTATAGTATTTAGTACCGGCTTCATATTTGGCATTTAATACTTCTTCAGATAACATTTCTTCAAGATACTTTTGAAGATTAATATCGATTGTTAAAACAATATCGTCTCCTCTTACGCCTTCGCTTACTAATTCATAACTGTTATCTGATAGAAGTCTATACTTAGCTTTAGTTCCTTTTAGATAGTCTTCATATTGGTATTCTAAGTAAGATATACCTACTCTATCGTCTAGAGAATAACCTTTATCTAGATATTCTTTAGATAGTTCTTCTGGTATACCTTGAGTATTTGAAGATACACTACCTAGTATTGACTTAAATACTTCACCGTAAGGATATATTCTCTCCCAATCTAGTTTTGTATTAAAACCACTTAAATTATCAATATTTTCACTAATATAAGCATACTCTTCTTCAGTTACATCACTATTTTTAATTATCTTTTCAGCATAAGAGTAACCTTTATTCATTAAGTAGTAGATATATGCAGCTTTCTTATCTAGTTCATTATACTCTGCGATTTCTTCATCTAGTCTTTCATATATTAGATCTTTTATATTTTGATCATCTAATTTTCTTTTACTATATAGATCCCATTCTTCATCAGTTATTTTCTTTTTACATTCATCATAATTACTTTTATAATAAAATGTTTTTAGTTTTTCATCATTTACTTTTGAGTAATCAACATCAATATTTTTAGCTACTGTATAAGCTAATTCTATTTCTTTTTTAGCAGTAATACCTTTTTGTTTCTTATAATATATTGTTTTAATAGCTTCATTATCTACGAGTAGATTATAATTACGATCATATATTCTTCCTCTTGGAGCACTAGTACTTTCTATAGTCTTTTCTGTAGACATAGCTAATTTTTCTTCGTATACATCCTTCTCTAACACCTGGAGATAAAAAAGTCTTCCTATAATTACAAGAAAGAATACTATTATTAAAAAGATTATTACATTAAATCTTTTTTCCATAATTTCTTTTAGGTACTTATTACTACTTTTTCTTTTTTTATTTAATGGTCTATTATTTTTTTTGATTTCTAGTTTGTTTCTTTTTTTCATTCTTAAAAGTACCTCCATTAATTATTATAACATAAAATGGATAAATATACATATACTTAAATGGAGGAATTTATGAATATTTATTTAATTAGAGAGTATGTTAATAGACTTAGGAAGGAAGATGTTAATAATTATGCTTTAAAACAGAATATAGTACTTGATAATAGTGAAATTGATTTTATATATAGTTATATTAAAAATAATTATAGAAAGATATTAAGTAGAGATATTTCTTTATCTTTAGAAGAAGTTAAACCTAAACTTAAGGATAGTACTTATAATAAATTAGTTATTTTAATTTATAATAATAGAGATAAAATTAATAGTTTTATAAACAAAATAAGAGATTAACCTTCTCTTATTTTGTTTATTAGATTACTATCAAATTCTTTATTTCTAATCATTTCTATTTCACACTTATATGGAGGATATATTTTTTCTTTACTATTATCATTCTTAGTAACATATGGTGTTTCTAGTATTTTTGGTACTTTAGCTAATCTTTCTTGATAAATTATTTTTATTAGATTTTCGAAACCTATAGTACCAAAGCCTATATTTTCGTGTCTATCTTTATGACTATTTATTTCATTTTTACTATCATTTATATGAATACAGCCTATTTTGTTAATACCAATAATTTTGTCAAATGTATCTAGTAATTTATCAAAATTACTTACATCATAACCTGCATCATTTAAGTGACAAGTATCTAGACAAACTCCTATTTTATCTTGATATTTAACTCTATCAATAATGGCTTTTAATTCTTCGAATGATCTACCCATTTCATTACCTTTACCTGCCATTGTCTCTAAGAGAATGGTTACATTATAATCGTTATCTAGTATTAAGTTTAAGCCTTTACTGATATTGTCTATGGCCTCTTCTCTAGAACAGTTAACTGCTGATCCTGGATGTAATACTAAGTATTTAACTCCTAGTGTGTTACATCTTTCCACTTCATTAGTAAGGAAAGATACTGAAAAATCAAAGTTATTAAAGTTAGCTAGATTTACTATATAAGGGGCGTGTACTATTACTTTTTCTAGATCTATATTGTTTTCTTTCATTAATTTATAAGCCTCTATAGTTAGATTATCATCTATTACTCCTCTAGTGGTGTTTTGAGGAGCTCCTGTATAAAACATAAATGTGTTAGCATTATAACTTAATGCTTCTTTAACACTACCTAATAGTTGGGTATTATTTTTATATGATACGTGACTTCCTATAATTAAATTCATACTATCTACCTCTTTCTATATCATTATACTATATTTTGAATAAAAGAAAAAGAACTAAATAATATTTTTATAGTTCTTTATTCTCTCAGTTAAAGCCTTAGGTCTTTAACTGTTTCACAAAGCCTATAGTCTTTGTGAAAATATTTATTTATTGTTTATACAATAGAAAAGAGAAGTCTTATATAATGAACTTCTCTGTTATCATTTATGTTATTGGCAACCAGAACCTTTTACTGTCATTTTTTGTTTTTCTTTACCTTGTTCGTCTTTATCTGTACTATAAGTAATACCCATAGCTGTTATCTCATTACTTGAGGTCGCAAAGAATGTACTGCTATCATCTGCTGTTAAAGTTATACATATCTTGCCATTATTTAATCCTATTGTTCCATTAACACCTTTAGGGTTTGTAAGTCCTGCAGCTTTCAAATAAGTATCTCCTATATTCACTGCTGTCCCTGCAGGGTTAGCTGTTAAATCAGGTAATGATCCTCCTATCGATGTAATAAAACTGTTGTACTCTGTAGTTTCATTGCCTGTAACTGCTGATCCTAAATTTGCTAATTCATATTGCTTAGTAAACCATTCTGTTACTGTTGCTGTAGCGTTTACAAGGGAACTTGCCTTAGCCTTATTTATTGAACTAATTACTGATGGTATAGTTACTACTACTACTATTGCTAGTATTACTATAACTGCTAATAGTTCTATTAAAGTAAATCCTTTTCTATTTAATTTTTTCATTTTTTCCTCCTCTATCTTATACAATATATATTATCATAAAATAGAGTATTAGTCAATTACTTTCCTATAAATATAGACAAATTTATCACTATACTTTTTACTTTTAATTAGTTTTAAGTTATGATAATTATCGTTTAATTTGTCAAAACTAAACTCTAATACTAATAGACCTTCATTAGATAATAAATCTAGATTATCTATTAGAGTTATTACTTCATCCATTACTTTCATCTTATAGGGAGCATCTACTAGTATTATATTGAATTTAGTATTAGTACTATTTAGATATTTTAATGCTGATCTATAGTCTTTATTTAGGACAGTACTTTTATCTTTTATATTTAGATTATTTATATTTTTATTTAGATATTTTAATATTTCTTTATTGTTATCAACGAAATAACAATGGTCTGCCTCTTGTGATAGAGCTTCTATTCCTAGACTTCCTGTACCACAGAATAGATCTAATACTATGGAGTTTGGAATATCTTCTTGAATTGAGGCAAACATAGATTCTTTTACTCTATCCATAGTAGGTCTTGTTGTTTCTACATTATATCCTTCTAATTTTTTACCTTTTAAAAGGCCACTTATTACTCTCATTTTATACAACCCCTTATATCTGTATACTTTTTAAATCTTTTATTTATTTCCATAATATAATAGAATAATTCATTATAGTATTCCATATATGAAGTATATTCTTTGTATTTATATATTTCTTTCTTTAAAGAGAGTTTTTCATAATCATCACTACTATTATTATACTTTTTAATAAGTTCTAATAGTTTGTTATTTTGAATAACTTGAAGTTTATATTTATCTAAGTTTTTTATTAGAGAACTTTCTTCGAGTGTTTTAATTAGATTTTTAGTTTCTTTTATTACATTATCCATTATATTTCATATATCTTTCTTGTTCTCTTTTTATATCTCTCTCTTTAATTGTTTCTTTTTTGTTATAGTTCTTCTTACCTTTAGCTACTCCTATTTGGATCTTTGCTCTACCTTTACTGAAATATATTTTAAGTGGTACGATAGTATAGCCTTCTATTTCTAGTTTATCTCTTAATTTTAGTATTTCTTTTTTATGTAGTAATAGTTTTCTTGTTCTAGTCTCTTCGTGATTAAATCTATTACCTTCTTCATATAATGAGATATGGGTATTTATTAGATAGGCTTCTTGATTTCTTATTATTACATAACTATCTTTTATATTAGCTTTACCTTTTCTTATTGATTTTATTTCAGTACCAGTTAATACTATACCTGCTTCATAAGTATCTTCTATTTCATAATCATATCTTGCTTTTCTATTTAATATTTCCATAGTAATCACCTTTTCTTTTAATTTATTATATCTTAAATTTATTATTTTAACAATAACAAAGACTAAAAATATTAAAAAGAAAGACCTTAGGCTTTCTTTTTCCTAGGGAAGACCTTAGGCTTCCCAGGGTTTAACTACTTAAACTATTTATTTTAATAGTATCATCTATACTCTTTACTATACTAGAATACTTATTATATACTCTTTCATAATCATTTAAATAAGTTTTAATATCAGGATTAGAAAATGGTATTACTTTATAACTATTACTACTATTAGTAGTAAATATTAATTCATTATTTAAATCACTTAAACTTATATTATTATTACTATCTTTATTTATAGTAACAGTACTTAATAAACCTACTCTAGTATTATAGTCCTCTACAGTATCTTGAGCTGATACAAAGTTACCAAGTGAATATATTACTAATGTATTATCTATATAAGTAATAGGTTCTATGACGTGTGGATGAGTACCTATTATTATATTAACTCCTAGTGAAGCTAAATAAGAAGCCATATCTTTTTGATATTCATTAGGAGTATATTTATATTCTATACCCCAATGAATAGCTACTATTAAAAGATCTACTTTATCTCTTACTTTTTCAATATCTTCTTTGACAGTCTTTTTATATTCTTGATACTTAGTATCAGTACTTGGATCATTACCAGTACAAGGCCATACATTAACTAAATATTCTTTATTATTAGGTACTTTAATACCATTAGTACCATAAGTATAATTAAGCATTGTATAAGTAATATTATTCTTTTTTAGGATATGTATTTCATCTTTCTCTTCATTACTAGAGTATGATCCTACTGCTAGAACATTATCTTTACTATTCCAATAATCTCTAGAGTTTATTATAGCTTGCTCTCCTCTATCTAGAGTATGATTAGTAGCTAAACTAACTAAGTTAAACCCAGCATCAATAGTAGCATCTCCTACTTCATAAGGAGAATTAAAAGCTGGATAACTAGATACCCCTATAGAAGATCCTCCTAGTATTGTCTCTTGATTATAATAAGCTAAATCATAATCTTTATTTATTTCTTTTATATATGTATATATTGGTTTAAAGTCATAAGTATCATTAGTTTTCATTGTATTATATATTTTATCATTAATAAGATTATCTCCTACCATAAGTAGTTTTATAGAATAATTCTCTTCTTTAGTATTATCTACACTATTACCAGAAGGTACTACTTCTTTATCAAATAATTTACTAACTATAAAAATACTTCCTATAACTAAAATAATTATTATAAATATAAATAATATTACTTTCTTTTTATTTACTTTTCTTCTTCTTTTCATATATACCTCATATCTCTACTGAAAGATTTTTCGTCTTTTAGTAAAATCTTTCACTACAACTATATTGTTTAAAAGGAAGACTTAAGGCTTCCTTTTACCTTTGAAGACCTCAAGGCTTCAAAGGATATATTATCTTCTTTTAGTTCTTGTTTTATTTTGTTTATTATAAGTTTCTTTTATAGAATTAGTCTCTTTAAAGAATACTAATTCACCAGTCGCAGTATTTACTCTTAGTAGTTTAGCACTAAAAGAATCTCCTACTGATATTCTATCTTTTTCACTATAGATAGAACAACCTTGTTTATCTAAATGATAATAAGCTCTATTATAATATATTTTTCCATACATCATTTTTTCTTTATATAAGACTGTTATATAATTATCACTAATTGAGGATACTATAACATCAAAGTATTGTTTTTCAAATGGCTTCATATACTCAGCTTTTCTAATATCATCTAATTTTCTTTCAGCCTTTATTGATCTTAGTTCTGCACTAGTAGCCATTCTAGCTATATACGGAGTTATCTTCTCCCACTTTCTTCTTGTATAATCTACGCCTTTACTAAGAGATTCTTTTAGTATTCTTTGATTAATTGTATCTGATATTCTTCTTATTGGTGATGTACCTGTAGAATAAGCTGCAAAACCTAGAGCAAAATGTCCAACATTACAAGCAGAATACTTAGCTTTTGATTGACTCATAATAGCCATCTTGTCATAAACTACTTTTTCTTTTGCGTTTTCATAAGTCTTTTGGACTTCTTTAATATCATCCGCGGTAAACTCTTTCTTTTTACCTAGATTAATATTATAACCTTTTTTCTTTAGTAAATTTATCCATACTAGCAATCTTTCATTATTAGGGCTATCGTGAAATCTAGAGATAAATGGTAGTTTATTTTTGATAAAATAGTCTGTTAGACAAATATTATGAAGTAACATTAAGAATTCAATTAGTTCTTCAGCTTTTCCTTGATGTCTTTCTTTTATATCAATAATGTTATTGTTTTCAAAAAGAAATTTTACTTCATCACTACTAAACTCTAGAAAGCCTTCTTTTAACATTTTATTTTTTACCTTCATTGCTGAAGTATATAAGTTATCTATCATTGGTAGGTATTCTTGATAACCCTCTGGAACATTATTTTCTTCAAGATATTTATTTACTTCTTCATAAGTCATTCTCTTTCTATTATTGATAACAGCTTCATTTATTTTATAATTTAATACTTTACCTGAATTATCTATTTTTATACTCATAGATACAGAGTAACGATCTTCTCCTGGAACTAGAGAACAGATACCATTAGATAATTTTTCTGCCATCATTGGATTAGCACAACCTGGAAAATAGACAGATATACTTCTTTTTAAAGTTTCATCCCAAATGGCACTATTTTCTTTGATATATCTATTAGGATCTGCAATTTGAACATAGATGGTATTATTATGGTAAGATACTGCATCATCAAAGTCCTTAGTGTCTTCGCCATCAATAGTTATAGAGGGAATTCCTCTTTGATCTTTTAGGCCTTTTCTTTTTTCTAGTGATACTTCTTCTTCATCTAGTGAAGATGATATTTCTTTTAGTTCTTCTTGATACTTATCAGAGAAACTAGTTGGAAATCCTTGAAGAGCTAATACTTCTTTTTCTAGTACTCCTGTGTCATCTTTGTGACCTAATACTTCTTTAACGCTATTAGTCTCTCCATCTATTAGAAGTTTAGTTCCTAAGGGATATATTTCTTTTAAGTAAATATCTAGTTTACCTTCAGATCTTGCTACATAATTTTTGCCCTCTTTTACTACTTCTGCGACAAAGTCATAATACCTTCTGTCTATTATTTTAACTACTTTAGCAGTCCCATTTTGGTTATATGCCTCTACTAAAACGGTATCATTATTAGATAATTTCTTCTTATCTTTATAGACAACATCTAGTTCTTTATTGTCTTCTAATACAACAATAGCTCCTTTCCTAGATGTTATTTTAATTGTGCCTTTCTTCAGACTAGTATTAGAAAGAAGAGTATATTTATCTTGATTATTTTTATATACTATTCCTTCTTTTCCTAATAGTCTTAAAGTATTTAGTACTTCTTCTTTGTCTTCATTTAAAAGACTAGCTATTTCTTTAACCCCTAAATTGTTATTCTTTTTGATACTTAAAAGTTCTATTATTTTGCTTTCCATCTTTTATCCTTTCTTACTTTTTAGTATCTTTTTTATTTTTCTTCTCCTCATATATTTCAAAGTCAATAGTACTTTTATCTTTGTCCGCACTAACAACTTTTACTTTTACTTTATCGCCAAAAGCGTATTTCTTTTTACTTCTCTTACCTAATAGAGCTAAAAGGTCTTGATTATAGACAAAGTAGTCTCCTTTGATGTCTTCTACTCTAACTAGACCCTCGACAGTATTATCTAGTTCTACAAAGAAACCGAACTCTTGAACACCACTTATTATTCCTTCATAGATGTCTCCTATATGATCCATCATATATTCAGCTTTCTTCATCTTATCGACATCTCTTTCACAGTTTTGAGCTTCTTGTTCTCTTGTACTTAAGTGTTCAGTAGCTACTGGTAAGTATTCTTTGTTTTTATTTATTATATCTTCACTATAGTTATAGTTATATTCTTTTACTAATCTATGAAGTATTAGATCAGGATATCTTCTTATTGGTGAAGTGAAATGGCTATAACATTTACTTCCAAGACCAAAGTGACCTATATTAACATCAGAATAGACTGCTTTAGCTTGACTACGAATAGCAATATCACTTAAGACTTTGGCTTCAGGGACATTTTCTAGGCTATTTAATATTTTTTGAAGATCTTTAGAGCTTTCTATTTTATTTTTACCTACAGTAGTATAGCCGTGCAAGCTTAAGAATTTTAGAAATTCTTCAATTCTCTTCTCATTTGGTTTATCGTGTACTCTATAGATACCTGGTAGGTTCTTATAAAAGATTGATGAAGCTACTGTTTCATTAGCTACGATCATAAAGTTCTCAATTAATTCTTCACCAGTTCTTTGTTCTCTTGCTTTAATTTCTATTGGATGACAAGTTTCATCTACAATTATTTTAGCTTCAGTAGATTCAAATTCTATATAACCTCTTTTAATCATTTTCTTTCTTAGTATCTTAGATAGTTCTTGCATTGTAATTAGAGTATCTGCAAAATCTTCATAACCTTCAGGTATAGTATTGTCTTCTAGTATAAGATTTACATTATCATAGGTCATTTTCTTTCTACTTCTTATTATTGAAGGAGTTATCTCGTACTTAGTAACATTACCTTGATCATCAATATGCGTGATACAGCTAAGAGCAAATCTATCTTCTTGTTCATTTATGGAACAAATACCATTGGATAGTTTATGAGGTAACATAGGAAGAACTCTATCTACTAGATATACAGAAGTTCCTCGAAAGTATGCTTCTTCATCAATCTTACTGCCTTCATTTACATAGTAGGAAACATCTGCGATATGAACTCCTAATATATATTCTTTATCACTTATTTTTTCTATTGATATAGCATCATCTATATCTTTAGTATCAGCACCATCTATAGTAAATATTACTTCATCTCTTAAGTCTTTTCTACCGCTTGCTAGACCTTCTTGAATATCATTACTACTTAGAAACTGTGGAATACTATCTAGTTCATCAATTACTTCTTTAGGAAACTCAGGACTAAAGTTATATTCATAGACAAACGATAAAATATCTACTCCCACATCATTTTTATGACCTATTATTTTAGTTATTTTACCTACTCTATTTCCTTCTTTTAAAGGCTCCACTACTACTTTATGGCCTTCTACTGCCCCATTTAAATATTCCCTTGGTATATATATATTTTTACCTTTCTTATCTGGTTTAACAAAGTAATCACCATCTATTAGGAGTACTTCTCCTACAAATGGATCATAATTTCTTTTAATTACTTTAATAATTTTCCCTTCTGGTTTTAACTCTTCTTTATTTAAATATTCAAATAAGACTGTATCTCCATCTTGAGCTCCATTGATATTTTTTTCATTGACATAAACATCTTTTATATCTTTTCCTATTTCTATAAAACCAAAACCTTTATCGTTTAAAATTAATTCCCCTTTTACTAAATGACTATTTTCTAATAATAAATACTTTTTCTTTTTTTCACTATAGTAGAGAATACCATCACTTACTAATTCATCTAATTCACTTTGTAATCTTTGATACTCTCCAATTGTATTTAAAAGTAATTTATCATTGATCTCCATAATAGTAAGAGATGTATTTTCATTTAGTAATTCTATTATTCTTTCTTTCATTTTTTCCTCCTATTAACAAAATAGACTTAATTACTTAAGTCTATTTAATTATATTGATATTATTAAACATAATATAAAGAAAGAAAACCCAAGTACATAAGTAAGTCTAGTTATAAATAGTTCAAATCCTCTTTCTTTTCTGTTAGCAAACAAATCAGAACTTCCTCCTTGTATTATTTGAGATGCTGATTCTGCTTTGCCACTTTGTAATAAAACAATTGCTATTAGTAATATTGATACTATAATTGCTGCTATCTCCATATTATCTTCCTTTCATACAAGTTATATTATAACAAATATATAGTTTTTTGTAAATATTTTTTTGTTTGGTTTTAACCTATTTGGTACACTATATTATTTGTCTACATATAATATTATAAAAGGAACGTGATATTATGCCAGAAAGAGATATGATATATGGTTCTTACTATCAAGTATTACCTAATGGTAGTCTATATAATCCTTATTTTGTTAATCAAAATCAAATGTCTGCAATGCCTAACAATATGATGCAAAATAACAATCCTTTTATGCAAATTAATAACCGACTAAATAGTTTGGAAAATAGAGTTAGAACTTTAGAACAGAAACTGAATAGTCAGAATGAAATTGATTATCAGGATAGTAATTCTATGTATATGTTATAAAGAGAGCTAAACGTATAGCCCTCTTCTTTCTCTTTTGGGTGTGTTTGTGTAGTACTTATCTACTAGACACACTTCTTTTTCTTTAATACTTTTTTTAGTATCTATTATTCTTTGATTAGTCGAACCTCTAAAAATTGCATCATAGCTTTTCTTTTCTAAAATGAATGGGCCATCTACTAGAACATCTATTGTCTTTAAAAATTCTAGTATATCTTTATTTTCTTTTGACATTTTTAGTAGAGTCTCGTATAAGAAACCAGTATAGCACCATATATTCATTTTTTTAGATTTTATATATTTAGCTATTTCAAGACATTCACTTACTTGATAGAAAGGATCACCTCCTGAAAAAGTTATTCCATCTTGTCCTTCTAGTTCATCTATTTGTTCCTTTATATCTTCGATGTCTACTAAAAAGCCTCCATCTAGTGAATGTGTAGAAGGGTTTTGGCAACCAGGGCACTTATGTAAGCACCCTTGGGTCCACAACACACTTCTTATTCCTTCTCCATCGACAATGCTATCTGATTGCAATACTGGAGAAGCTAATCTAATTTTCATTATGCTTTTGCCTTCATTAATCCTTCAGTACTATGTTTTACTCTATCTCTTTCTTCTGCTCTTTTACCATTATTAAATCTATCTACAGTACCTACTAAATATCCTGTGATTCTTCTAATTCTTTCAAAACCAACACCCTCACCAACTAATTTTACTTTTTCTTCTTCTTTCATTTTTAATCTCTCCTTTAACAATTACAACTATTTTTATATTCTTGTACTCTTTCTACTGGTACGCCTTCATATGCTTTTCTACCGCAACCTGGGCAAATATCACCAATTACACCAACGTAACCACATACTGGATCACGATCTACTGGATGGTTAATAGCGGCATATCCCATATCGTTTTCATACATAAGTCTTACTATTTTTTCAAATGCCTCTAGGTTATTAGTAGTATCTCCATCTAATTCAATATAACTAATGTGTCCTGCATTAGTATATTTATGATATGGGCCTTCTTTCTTTATTTTATTTACTATTGAAATATTATAGTATACTGGTACGTGGAATGAATTAGTATAGTACTCTCTATCAGTTACTCCTTTAATCTTTCCATATACAGCTTTATCTATATTAATAAATCTTCCTGACAAACCTTCTGCTGGGGTAGCTAGAAGTGTAAAGTTTAGATTGTATTTTTCGCAATATTCATCACATCTTTTTCTCATAAAGGAAATTATTTCAAGTCCTAATTTTTGGGCTTCTTCACTTTCACCGTGATGCTTACCTATTAAGGCTTTTAAACATTCTGCTAGTCCTATGAAACCAATTGATAATGTACCGTGTTTTAATACTTTTCTTAAACGATCAGTCATTTTTAATTTTTCTGAATCAATCCAAACACCTTGTCCTAGTAAGAATGGGAAGTTATATAATCTTTTGTTGCACTGAATTTCAAATCTTTCTAGTAATTGATCTTTTACTAAATCCATAAGTTCTCCTAGTTCTTCATAGAAGCCCTTAAGATCTGTTTCATCATTTCTTACAATACCGTGTTTAATACCAAGTCTTGGTAAGTTAATTGATGTAAATGATAAGTTACCTCTTCCTGGAGTTACTGCTTTATCTTCGTCTACAACATTAGCCATAACTCTAGTTCTACATCCCATATAACCTACTTCAGTATTATAATCTCCTTTGTAGAATGGTTTATTAAATGAAGAATCCATAAATGAGAAATTAGGGAACAATCTTTTAGCAGATACTTTGCAAGATAATTTAAATAAATCGTAGTTTGGATCTTCTGGATCATAGTTAGTTCCTTTTCTTATTTTAAATATTGATATTGGGAAAATTGGTGTTTCATTTTTTCCTAATCCAGCATCTATTGATAATAGATAATTCTTCATTACCATTCTTCCTTCAGGAGATGTATCAGTTCCAAAGTTTATTGATGAAAATGGTACTTGAGCTCCTGCTCTTGAATGCATTGTATTTAAGTTATGTACAAATGCCTCCATTGCTTGATATGTAGCTCTATCTGTTTTCTTATAAGCTGTTTCATAAGCTTTATCAAATATTCTCTTTACTTCTACACTATCTTTATATATAGGAGCAAACATATCAGTATTTACATTTATACTAGTTAGTTTATCTATTTCTTTTTCTATCTTATCCATATTGACAAAACTTATAAAGTCACTATAATCTAGCAATTCATATATAGCTTGTTTATATTGTCTTTTAAATGTTTTTAATACTCCTGGTGCCATATAGTAATCAAATGCTGGTATTGATTGACCTCCGTGTTGATCGTTTTGGTTAGACTGAATAGCAATAGCTGCTAGTGCTGAATAACTCATAATATCTTGTGGTTCTCTTAAGTGCCCGTGTCCTGTTGAAAAGCCACCTTTGAATAATTTATTTAAATCTATTTGCATACAAGTTGTAGTACCCATTGCTTCAAAATCCATATCGTGAATATGAATATCGCCATTATCGTGAGCTTCTGCAAACTTCTTCTTCATTAGATATGTTTCAGTAAATGCTCTTGATATAGTACTACCAAATTGAAGCATTGTTCCCATTGCTGAATTACCATCAATGTTAGCATTTTCTCTTTTAGAGTCTTCTTCAATAGCTGACTTTAATCCTAGACCTTCAATACTCTTTTGAAGTTTTGCCATATTTTTGTCATCTCTAAAGGCTACTCTTGCAGCCATTCTTCTTTTTCTATATTCTGAGAATGACTCATAAACATCATCATAATGATATTTCTTTAAGTTTTCTTCAATCAAGTCTTGAACATCTTCTATTTTAATTTTACCTAATGGTAAAAAGTCTTTAGCTATTTTTTTAATTACCGCTTGATATACTTTTTGAATATCTTTCTCATTGTATTTTTTTTCATCTTCACCAATGAGAACATTATCGAATCCTTTCTTAATAGCAAGTGCTACTTTTGTACCATCAAATTCTACTTTTCTTCCATTTCTTTTAACGACTTCAATAGTCTCTAATCTTTCTTCTGTTTCAATCATTTTACTTCCCTCCTACTACCTTACAAAAACAATTATATATTAGTAGATTATCTTTGTCAATACTTTTTGTTCGCTTTTTATTTTTTTTATTTTTTTAAACTTTTTGTTTTTCGATTTTTTGATTTTTTAATTTTTTAGTTACTTTTTTATTTTTGAATTTGCTGTATATTATATCAAAATAATTCTTTATTTATAAGGTATCGCAGCGTTTTTTCTTGAAATATTTGTAAATTAATTTTTTGATGTTTTTTTGTTTTTCGGCTTTTTTCTGTTTCTTAAATTTTACTTTTTTAGATTTTTTTATATTTTTTGATGTAGTTAACTGTTCGTGTATTTTTTGTCTAAAGTAGCATAAATAAAACTAGTACAAACGAAATATCATACTTTAGTTTGCACTAGTCTCTTCTTTATAATTTACAAATTATTTTATTTAATAAACATTGATTTTAGAATTAAGTTATCATTGTCTCTTGTATAGTTAAGTGTCATATTGTTATAACTGTATCCAAGAGATGATGCTCTACTACTATAAGTTAAGGTAATATCTGCGACCAATAGGGCGTCTTCTTTATTATATTCAACTTTATTTACAGTAATAGCCTCTACTGATAAGCCATTAGCTCCAGCTCTTTTATTGTTATAATAAACATAATCTTTGCTTTTATCTTGAGCAGTGTTTAGAGTACTTACTTTTCTATTATCTATATCAAAATCTTCACCAAAATATTTTTTATATTCAGTATTAAATAGATTTGCTGGATAGTAAGCAGTAGTCATTTCATCTGTTACTATAGTATTAGGATCTTTGTCAACGCTACCATCTTGTGCCACTTTAACAAATCTGCTATAATTACTTTCTTTTTCTAGAATTTTCTCCATTATAAATAGTTGTCTATTTTCTGTAGTCGCTAATAGATCTTTATTTTTCTGTGGTTCATACTTACCACCACTATTATAATTATCTATACCAGAAGTTATTACTAACCATCCTAAACTTTTAGTAATATCCTGTAAATCATCATTTAGTTTTTCTTTTTCTTTAGTAACATCAACATCAGTTCCTTTTATTGTTCCTTTAGAAAAGTATAGATAGCCTCCTATTGCTGCTACTATTACTATTAATAAAAATATTATACCTTTTTTCATATTATTCACCTTGTTCCTTCCATATTATCTCTTTTTTCTTTATTTTTAACAAGCAAATCAGTTGCATTTTGAACTTGTTCTCCTAGTTCCTTTATTTTATTTTCTTGACCTGCTGTCTCTTGTTTTAGTGTCTCTATTGTTTGTAAGTCTTCGGCATAACTATTTACTATCTCCTCCTTATCTTTATATTCTTGTAATTCTTGATTTAATTCTTTTATTTTATTTTTTTTATCTAAATTTACTAAATATAATATTGTACTAGCTATTAATAACAATATAAATATAATTATAAGTAGTACTTTTTTTAGTTTACTCTTCTTTTTAATAATAAAGCACCCTCTTTCCTAAATAGTTATATCTTGATCTAAATAATTCTTTATCAAAATATCTAATAGTTCCTGTATAAGGGTCAGATACTACTACTCTATCTAGATCAAAACCTATTATTACCATTACGTGTTCTCCACTAATCCAAGTTATTTTTTCTCCAGTAGGTTTATAAGTCCAAGTACTAGATTTAAATGGCTTAGATAGATTAATTGTAGTCCATACAAGTACTGGCTTTCCTTCTTTAACTAATGATAATACGCTATCAAAATCTAATCCTATTTTACTTGTTATTCCTGGTTTTAAACTATTAGCTACGTCCGCTAATGGTTTATTATAAACACCATATGAATAATTGTTCCTAGGGTCTCCAATAAACTCTACTTCAGGATTACCACCATAAGTTGTTCCTCCAACGGTATATGGTAGATCACCTTTTTTTAATTTGCCTACTATCTCATCTATTGTAGTGTTTACACCATTATATTTAAGTAGAATATATAATCCTACACTTTCACATCCAGTAGGATACTTAGGAAACTGACTATAAGTTATTTTGCCTTCTAATATGCTGGTGTTTTTTCTTTGTTCTTCTTGTTCTATTAGATAGGCTATTTCTTTTTCAACTGCATTATTTTCTTTAATTAAATTATTTAAGTCTCCTGCTAATAGACTAAGAAGTTCATCATTTTCTTCTTTTTTTCTATTTAAAAGTCCTATGGCATTAGCTATATTTAAGTCTTCGCCATATTCACTTACCATATCATCATAGATGGCTAAGTACTCACTATCACTTTCTTTAGAAATATTAACATTTAATTCTGTTATCTTTTTGTCATTGCTATCTATACTGTATATTTCATAAGATATAAATACTAATAAACAAGCAAACAGTATGCCCACTATTATCTTTTTTATCATATTACTCCTTAATACCCTTAATATCTAATATATTATAGTCTTAGTATAACATAAAATATTAATATTTTTATAACAAAATTACTTTATATGTAAAGAATTATGTAAAGAAAGAAGTAGAATTTTATACTTCTTTATGAAAGTACAGCTTCTACTTCTTTTTCTTTATATTCTCTTCCTTTAACATAAGCTATTTTTAATGTTACTTTGTCACCTTTCTTTTTATCATATATTACATTACTTAAATCACTAAATTTTTCTACTTCTGTTCCATCTATTGCTGTTATTATATTTCCTATTTCAAGCCCTGCTTTATCTGCACCACTATTGGATGTTATACCAGAAATATAGAAACCTGTTGGCAAGTTACTTCCTGTATACATAGAAGTTGTCATATATCCTTCTACTCCTAGAGTAGCTCCTTCTTCAGCTTCTTTACCATTTATTAAGTCTTCGATTAGATCACTGACGTCTGATATTGGGATAGCAAAACCCATTCCTTCGACACTAGCAGATGTACTAGTAGCTCCACTGGAGTATTTAAGTGAATTTATTCCTACAACTTCTCCTTTAGCATTAAGTAGAGCTCCACCACTATTACCACCATTTATTGCAGCATCTATTTGAATCATTTTATTAGTATAATTATCAGTAGTTACTTCTCTATCTATAGCACTTACAACACCTGTTGTAACTGACTGTCCATATCCTAAGGCATTTCCTATAGCTATAATTCCTTGTCCTACTTTTAGTTTGCTGCTGTCTCCAATAGTTGCTATCTTGATATTTTCTAATGTAGAAGAGTCTATATCACTTAATTTAACAGCAATAATAGCTATATCTTTTCTTTCTGATGTTCCTTTGATAGTGGCATCAACACTTTTATCATCAATAAATTTTACTGTTAGTTCTTCTGCTCCTTCAACAACGTGATTATTAGTTAAAATCATAAGTTCGGTATCAGATTTTCCTACTATTATTCCAGAACCTGCTCCCTCACTATATTGATTTTGATTAAAGAAACTTGGACCAAATGTTCCTGATGATATTAATGTCTTACTAGTGATAGCCACTATTGAAGGCATAACCTCTTCAACGACTTCTGAAACATCTGTCATATATATTCCTTCACTATAGTTATCATTAGTGGCAGTATGTTTTAGAGTTATGTTTGTACCTCCATTAGAGGCTTTATTATTCTTTATTAGTCCCGTTCTATCTAGTACTATAAAAGTTACTACTACGATTAAACTTAAGACAATAAAAATAATAATTATTATTTTGTCCTTAGGTAATTTATTCTTTTCTTTTACTTCTTTTACCTTTACTTCTTTTATTTTTTCTTCTTTATCTTTATTTACTCTTTTAACATTATTTATTTCTTCTTCCATCTTTTCACCTCTTGTTAATTATATTACACAAATATTAAAAGAAGATTAAAAAAGAAAAAAAGTTCAAATTAGAGACTAAGTTTTTACTTAGGCTCTAATTTGCCTCGGAAGACAAGAGGCTTACGAGGACTTAAATATTACTTTAAAAGTAGTATAATTATTGCTACTAGTGACGCTTATCTTACCTTGATGAATATCCACGATATTCTTAGCAATAGCAAGTCCAAGACCATACCTATTCTCATTTCTATTTCTTGCTTCATCAACACGATAGAATCTTTCAAATATCTTATTTTGTTTATCTTTAGGAATATCATCACCATTATTAATAACCTCTAAGATAATATTTTCCTTCTCTTTAAATAAATTTACTCTAATCTTAGCATTATCATAACTATGTTTTATAGCATTATCAAGTAAAATACTAAGAAGCTCTTTTATCTTATCAAGATCACAACTAAACTCTATATTATCTTCAATATCATAATCAATCTCCAAGTTCTTTTCAAATACAAGCCCCTCAAAAGTTAAAATAGAACGTTCTGTCTCTTTTGATAAATTTACAGTACTATACTTTAATTTAGAAGGCAAAGACTCAGTTTTAGCAAGTTCTAGAAGATTTATAACTAACTTATTCATTCTATCTGCTTCACTCTTAATGTTACTAAGCCACTTCTTCTCTTTAGGATTTTTTTCTAACATCTCCGCACTAGCTATTATTACTGCAAGAGGTGTCTTAAGTTCATGTGAAGCATCAAATACAAATTGTCTTTGTTTGTTAAAAGCTTCTTCGACTGGTTTTACTAACCACCTAGTTAGCATAATTGATATATAACCTGCTAATACTTCTAATAAAATAAATATTAACACAGAAAAACGTAAGAGACTATTTAATCTATGATTTATATTACTATTATCTATTATTATTAAATTATTATTTTTATCTAGTAAATAAGAATACTTACTAAAGTATAAGTTTCCTATCTTTTTATCTTTACCAGTATTTATAAATTTTATAGCATTATCTTTTATAGTGTCACTATTAGTGTTATCTTTGGTATAACTTATTATTTCAATGATATTGAAGTCATTATCAAAAGATACTATATAAACATTGGTATCTAGAAAGAAAGGTCTTCCAAAACCATTACTTAAATCTTGAATAAAGAAACCTTGTCTATATTCTTTTTCAATATTAGATAAATTATCATTAACTTCAGTGTATTCTCTTTGATAATTTTGATAATTAAATATTATTACTAGAACTAGCAAGAAAGATGTTAATATTGTTATTAGCACTACGAATACTTTATTTTTTAGTTTATTCATTTGACACCTCTAATTTGTAACCTAATCCACGTATAGCTTTTATTGTTGTTTTAGAGGATATAGCTTTTAGTTTTTTTCTGATAAATGATATATAGGCCTCTAGATTATTGGATTCTATTTCACTATCTAGTCCCCATACTTTATCATAAAGAGTATCTTTTGATATTACTTGACCACTATTTTTCATTAGATATTCTAAGATTAAGAACTCTTTACAGATAATATCAATTGTTTCATTTGTACTCTTACAAGTTAGTTTTGTTGTTCTAATATTTAACTTTAGATCACCATATTCTAATATATCTTTATTATTTACAATATCTTGCTTTCTTAATTGAACATTAACTCTAGCCACTAACTCCTCAATATGAAAGGGTTTGGTTATGTAATCGTCTACCCCTATATCAAATCCGTGTAACTTATCTTCTAACATTCCTTTAGCAGTTAACATTATTACCTTGGATGGTATTTGTTCTTCTTTTATTTTTTTTAGTATTTCAAAACCATCTACTTTTGGTAACATTACATCTAAAAGAATTAGATCGTATATACCTGTTAGAGCATTATATAGACCTTCTTCACCATCTAGAGAGGTATCTACAGTATATTTTTCTTCTTTTAATCTACTGGAAATTATATCTGCTATTTTGTATTCGTCTTCTACTACTAATATTCTCACATCAATCACCTTCTTAATATTATCATATAATTATTAAATAGAGATTAAATTTCTCTATATATATTATAACACGTATGGTAATTTAGTGTCTATTAAGTGTATTTTGTTTTTTAGTTTTACTGATAGTTTTATTTTTTATATTGTTTATCGGTGTATATGGAATTGATGCCTACTTAGGTTTGTTATTTATATTCTCCAGTAAGGAACACTACAGTCATAATTGTTGACTCTTGGTATAGAAGCGTGACTTATGATGGTTACTTGGTTACTTTCTATAGTTTGAGTCTGGTTATATTTTAAGAGACTAGTACTGGTAAGCTTGAATGCTCTTATTCATTAAGCCTACTAGATTGGGGTTTATCAGATCTTCGATGGTAAGATTTTTATATATGTGATTTGAGTTATTGGTAACTATTATAGTGTAAGTTAGAGTGCCCTCTTGCCAGTTTATTTTATCTGAGGCTTTAGTTATTGTCAGTGTCTCCTTTAGGGATGTTGTTACGGTATTAGTAGAAAGAGAAAGACTGTTATTTTTGTATTTACCTAGTGATATAGCAGTGTTATTTAATTCGTTCATTTTACTCCTCCTAAGGTATTATATGTTTATGGTGTATTATTTTCTAGTTAATTAATACTTAAATAATTTCTAATAATAATTAAAGTAAAATAAAAAAGAGCAATAACTAATTATTATTCTCTTTAGGCGATGAAATAAGTTAGTTCCTCTAGACTTATTTTTCTTTATTAAACACTTCTTCTACAATTAAATCTTTTGAATGTAAGTTATTATTTTTACCTAATAGTAAGTTTTCATAAAATTTAATTAAGAAACTATTATCTTCTTTTATATTTAAATAATTATTAAAATAGTTACTTCGTACTAACGCATTTCTATAATAAACTGATTTTTCTTTGAATGTAGTGTTGTCTATATTATATCCAAGCGATAGTAAATATTTTTCTATAAACACTGCGGTAGTTCTAGTGTTTCCTTCTCTAAATGGGTGTACTTGCCATATGTTCGAAGAAAAGTTAGTTATATTATTAATTACATCTACTATATTCATATTTTTATAGTTCTTATTTTTTTCTAATGATATATCATATTCTAATGACTGCTTTAATGTTCTATGGTCACCATAAGCAACTGAATCATTATTTAGAATTATTTCTTTTTTTGAAAAATCTACTTTTCTAAACTCTCCTGCAAAGTCATAAATATCTTTGAATAAATACTTGTGAATATATTTTAAATAATCTATTGATAGTTCGAAATTATCTTCATCTAATAACTGTACTATTCTAGTAGAAACTAGATCACATTCAAATTCATTTTGATCTATTTTGTCGGTTTTATTTTTTTCTATGTAATATTCTTTTAATTCTCGTTCAACTTCATAAATGGTTTTCTTACCTGTGACATTTTCTTGCAATATCCTTTCTAAATACTTAGATGGTTTTAGGTTATCAACTTCTTGAAGGCCTATAGCCATATCCCACGCTTGTTTTTTTTCATAACTTTTAGGTGTTTCTATTTCAATATAATCATTTATACTTGAATCTAATTCCCTTTCAGACATATAGTACCTCCCTTTATAACATTATAACAAAAAAACCTTTATTTGTCAGTATTATATATAGAGTATTCTTTTGTTATATTATACTTTTAGGTTTTAAAATAAAATTGTTAATTATGAATAAAATGTTTTGAATTCTATTTCATAATTATTTGCTTTCTTAGTAATTATATTAATGAGAATTAAATTTGTCTTCTAATTCTTTTATTTTTTCTTTATCTATTTTATTTTCATCATATGTAATAGAAATACTTACATTACTTTTATTTTTATAATCAAAATCACTATAAGCACTAATTATCCCATCAATTTCAAATAAGTCCTCTATCATACCTTTTAAGCAATATTCACAACATAAATCTTTTATAACGATATTGTCTTTTTTTGCATCACACTTAGAGTGTTTATTGAAAGCAATAATTGATGGAATTTCTATTAAGTCTAAATATAATAATGTTTCTTTACTTAAAACTTTTGGCGAGATGATATTTGAATTATATTCAACGTACACTTCATTTTCGGCGTTATTTATCTTAACAGCTTTAACACCATCTAATTTTTCTAAATAATTTATTAAAAATTTATCTAGAAAATCGGAATATTCTATTTTTAATGTTAATTTATCCATATTTATGTTGTCCTTTCTTTTTTCATTTAGTATATTATATCATACTATCATCGATAATTAATATATTTAGTGCTTTTAACAAAAAAAGATTATTAACTAAAACATAAGTTAATAATCTAAAAATTTGTTTACATCTTACGATTATTTTCTTTTAAATCAACAAAGGCTATTGTATGAAATTGTCCGTTAACATTTTCATACATTATTCCTGCATCACAACCAGTAAGCGACATTTCACTTTCTAGTACCTCTAATGGAGTATTATACTCTTTATCAGATGTTGGATATTCAATAAAATAAATATAATCTACATTAGCAAAATAAGCTTTAATAACATTATTTTTTGACAATAACATTACATATTGATATGTTGATAAGTATTTTGAATCATATTCTGATAAACCATTTTTTAAATAATTTTCAAATAAGTTTTGCATAACGCCCTCCTATTATCTACACATTTTTTAGTTGGTTTAATAGTTTCTATATTTGCTTGTTGATATGTATAAATCATATCTGAAACTGCAAGAAGTTATTCCTTTTGAATAAATTTATTTACAGACTCATCAATCAGTGTTTTTTTATGTTTAATATATTAAAAAGGAAAAATGCTACCTATTTGCTACCTAAAAGCATATTTTTAAAATAGTAAATTTTCACAAATCCTTATATTTCCTAAAAAAAGTGGCCGGCACACTTTAATATGCCGACCTTCAGGGGGTTTTGGTTATCACACCTACATATAATCGTAGAGTGCGGTCATATTTTTATGACAATTTAATCATAATATATTTTCTTCTATAATACAATAGTTTTTTGTCAACTTTACATTTTTATTTTTTTTAGTGTAAAGTTAGTCTAAGCTTTCAATTTTTTTAAGTTCATCAAGAATTGGTTTATATTCAGGGTTTGTGTCAAACGTAAACAATGTAGTTATAAAATCATCAGCGTCTTCTTTAGCTCTTAGAAGCATTTTAAAATCTTTGCTAACACTGGCCATCTTTAAACCTAATTCCCCACTCTGTCTAACACCAAATAGATCGCCTTCTCCTCTTGTTTGAAAATCATATTCACTTATTTCAAAACCATCACTTGTTTTTTCTAGTAATCTAAGTCTCTCCTGAGATTCTTTAGCAATTAGTATACAATAACTTTGAATGTCACTTCTTCCTACCCTTCCTCTTAATTGATGAAGAGTTGAAAGACCAAACATATTGGCATTAAAGATTACTATCATCGAAGCATTCGGAACATTTACACCAACTTCAATTACAGTAGTAGATATCAAGATATTGATTTTATTTTTTTCAAAATCTTTCATTACTTTATCTTTTTCTTTTGGATCTAACTTGCCATATATAACTCCTATTTTGCTAATTTTACCAAAAGCCTTATTCATTTTTTCTTCTAGATCTTTTACATTTTCCTGCTCGTTAGTATCAGTGTCTTCAATCATTGGGGCTACTACATATATTTGATGATTTTGATTTAGTTCTTCTTTCATTAGTTCTAAGACTTCAGTTATATCTTTTTCTTTTTTAAAAATAGTTTTTACTTCTTTTCTACCTGCAGGTTTACTTTTAATTGAAGACACATCGGTGTCACCATATATTGTTAAAGCATAGGTTCTAGGTATAGGTGTGGCACTCATAGATAAAATATCTGGTGTACATCCTTTATTTTTAAATATATTTCTTTGATTAACACCAAATCGATGTTGCTCATCTGTTATTATTAAACCTAGTTTTTTGTATGATACTTTTTCTTGTATAAGACTTTGAGTACCTATTACCAAATCTATTTTACCGTCTTCTAATCCTTCATATATTTCTTTCTTTGCTTTACTACTAGTAGATGAAGTTAATAGAGCTATTTGCATTTTAGTATTACTAAATAATTTCTTAGCCTCATCATAGTGCTGATTAGCAAGTATCTCAGTAGGTGCCATTAGGGCTGATTGATACTTAGATAAATAGTTGGCATAAACTGCGATAAAAGCTACTATTGTCTTTCCTGATCCTACATCTCCTTGTAATAGTCTATTCATTCTCTTTGAACTTTCTAAGTCTTGGAGAATGTCATTAACTGCGGTATTCTGATCTATAGTCAACTCAAATGATAGTTTATTAATAAATTTATTTATTTTTTCCCTATCTATTTTTCTAGATATTGCCTTAGTATCCTGCTCTATTTTTGACTTTAAGTAATCTATTTTAAGCATATACATAAATAGTTCTTCATATTTAATTCTTTGTCTTGCCTTTTTTAAAGTTAATACATCACTTGGAAGATGAACATTATATATAGCATCTTTTTTAGATAAAAGATTATATTTTTCTTCAAGATATCTTGGAATTAATGAAGTTGCATCATAATCTTTATATAAAACTGTTGAAATAAACTTTGATATTTGTTTTACTGATAAGCCTGCTTTTGTATAGTATATTGCTTCTATCTTAGCAGTTGGTGGAAGTAGTCCAAAGCGAATGTCAGAGGCTACTACAGTATTCTTTAGCTTGTTATACTTTCCTATTATAATAATTTCTTTTCCGCATTTTAATTCTTGATATAAATGTACTCTGTTATATATTGTTACATTTAGTATTGATGTCTTTGTACTAATTCTAAAGATAATTTTCTTTAAACTTTTATTTACATATATAATAGTGGGTTGCCCTTCGATTATTCCATCTATTACTATTCTATCACCATCTTTTAGATTATTTATATCACTTCTTTTTATTATTTCATATCGATATGGATAGTAATTTAATAAATCCTCTCCTGAATTTATTCCAAGTTTATTTATTATTTCTTTTGTTTTTGGACCTATGCCTTCGATATTTTCTAGCTCTAACATTTTATCACTTCCTAGTATAATTATATCATATATGTGAGAAATGTCTATAAAGTTTACACTTTGTTAATCACTAGTTTTACATATTGTCAAACGTAACTCTTCCTAAATAACCGTCCTGCAAATCTTTAATTACTTTTAAATAAACTCTATCGTAATCAGTTTCTCCTCCACGAATGGCTCCTATTTTTTTACCAATTTGATCTAGTATTGCTACTATATCTTCGGTCTCTGTTATATTATATCTAGTTATTAGATTATCTTTATAGTCTTTTAGCATTTTATTTATGATATATATTGCTATATCTTCACTATCTAGTACTTCTTCTTTTATTGCAGTCATACTAGCTAAGTTATGAGCTACTTCTTCATCATCTAGTTTTGGCCATAGTATACCTGGAGTATCTAATAATTCTAGTTTATCATTTATTCTAATCCATTCTAAATTTTTGGTTACTCCTGGTCTATTTCCTACGTTGGTACTCTTTTTTCCTACTAGTCTATTTATTAAAGTTGATTTACCAGCATTTGGAACTCCTACTACTAGCACTCTTGCCCTTCTTGGTTTTAGACCTTTTTTAATTCGTTTATCGTTTATCTCATTTATGATTGGTGATATTTTTTCAAAGATAGTTTGAATATTGGGATTGTTTATTAGATCCACTGTAATAACTAGATAACCTTTATTTTCATAATATGCTACCCATTTATTTGTCTTTTCTATATCACATAAATCTTTTTTTGTCATTATTAGCACTCTTGGTTTACCTTTTACTAACTCGTCTATATCTTTATTTTTTGATGAATAAGGAATTCTTGAGTCGACAACCTCGAATACCATATCTATTAGATCTAGTTTTTCTTTTATTTCTCTTTTGGTCTTTGCCATATGGCCTGGATACCAGTTGATGCTCGTCGATGGTAAACTTTTTGTGTTTTCTTCCATTTTTTTATTCTTTCTCATTTCTCTTTTTTGATACATATCCATTTTAATCTTCACCTTCTTTTACATTCAAATACAAATTTATTTCTTCTTCTGTTGGTAATTTATCTATTAATTCTTTTGGTAGTTGTTCTTTCAATTCATAAGTTGAAACACCTATAGGAACATTTGTAGATTTCAAAGACCAATCTACCGTTACTCTGTTCTTTCCTCTACATAATAATAAACCAATCGTAGGTGTATCACATTCTTTTTTAATTGTTTCATTAACTGCTGTTACATAAAATCCTAATTGTCCTATATATTCTGGTTTAAATTCACTTACTTTTAATTCGACAGCTACATAACACCTAAGTTCCAAGTGATAAAATAGTAGATCAATATAATAATCTTGATTATCCACAGAAATTTTATATTGATTTCCAACGAAACTAAATCCTTTTCCTAATTCTAATAAAACATTTCTTATTTTAGTTATTAAAGCTTCTTCCAATTCTTTTTCTTTATATTCTTCTTTTAATGTAATAAAATCAAATATATATGGATCTTTTATGGTATTATTCACTAAATCACTATCTTTTGGAGGTAATATTGCATTAAAATTATTGTCACTATTTCCTATTCTTTTATGAAATTCTGTTTCAATTTGAATAGCTAATACATTTCTACTCCATCCATTTTTAATGGTATTTTCAGCGTATATTCGTCTAATATCTTTATTTTTAATTTTTTCAATTAGTAATAAATTATGTCCCCAAGGTAATTTGGCAACAAGTTGTTGCCACTTTTCATCATTAGCATACTCTTCATAGAATAATCTCATTGACCTTATATTTCTTTCGGAAAATCCTTTCATATTAGGAAAAGTTAATTTAAGTTCTGTTGACACTTGCTTCGTAAAATTATTTCCATATTGTTTGTTCTCTGAAACAATTTTTCCCAATCTAAAATACAGCATAATTAAATTGCTATTGACTTCTTGCATAGTTTTAATTTGTGTATTTATAATTTCTTCTTTTATATGACTAATAATATCTTTAAAATTTTTATCTAGCATAATTTACATCCTTTCTATTGTTTTTCATAACTTCCCACATATCAGTTTATATTTATTTTATTTTCATTCATATTATTACTTCCTTTTTAAAATCTTTCTGTTGCTTATTCCAGCTTGTTTATAGACTTTATTTATTGCTTTCTTCAACTAACAAATCGAAATCCGATTTATATAATTTATCTTTTTTAACCCTATATTTTTCAAATTCTGTTAAAGCCTTATCACGTGCTATTTCACGTGATATTTTGCTTTTTAACACTTTTACCTTCCATTAATTTATGGGTTCTAAATACATTATTTCCTTACCTAATTTTTTAGCTTGTTCTATCTCTTTACTTGTTGAGTTTCCAATATATCCATTAACGTTAACTACATAGATCGCATCACTAATTTCAATCTTTTTGTAATGCAGATCTGCTAAAATTTGCTGTTCTTCTTCGCTAAACTTATCAGTGGTATAAACACATTGTATAACAATATATTTATTTTTTATTTCTAATTCTTTAGCCACTTCCATCATTTTATCTTTAAATCGCATACTTCCACAAATGGTAACTACTTTATTCATATTAATTCCTTTCTTTAAATGTTAATAATTTGTATTTCTACATAAATGATATGGTTTTGCTATCTTTTTGACTTTCTTAGAATAAGTAAATAAGAAGTCATTTATATCTATTGAGTTTATATTTTCTAATCTATTTTTTATATACTCTATAACAAATAACTGACTCGCCCTTATTTCAACTTCATATTTTGATGATATTTTTATTTCTTTTTTGTTATCGATGATATTTGATAATTCTTTATCATACTCTATTATACCAAGTGCTCTTAATGTTTGAGGTATTTTATAGTCTGCACAACCAATTAAATTTGAATAATTAACATTTATATTTTCTAATTCTTCTCTTATATGTAGAATGTCAGATGTTAATAATTGAGCTAATTTGTAAAAATATATTGTTTTTTGATTATATGTTCTTTCATCTTTAAATGATGGAAAATTTGCGATAATAGTTTCAAATAATTCTGTATCTGTGGTAAGGTTTTTAATATATTGATAAAAATTACCATTCATATTATCGTTGATATTTTTACTTACCTCTACAATTGTTTTATATCTTTCTTCAAATAGAGGTATTTGTACATTTCCTTTCAATATATTATTAAATTCATTCTTATCTATCTTACTGAAATCTGTACCTTTCTTTTTTGTATAATTTAAAAGAGTATAAAGTAGAGCATCAGATCCATCCTTAAACCCCTCTTCAGTACTAACTGTCCATTTAGGATATCCCCAAAAAGAATAGTCTATTGCTTCAAAAACCACTAAAAAATTTACAATTGACTCTACGTCAAGATTTAATAAACCATATGGATTATATGTTAACCAATTCTTTATATCACTACAATCTATCTTATTTAAAAATTGTTCTAATACAGAATAATTTATTTTAACATATTTACTATTTTCAACGACATACTTGCTAGTTTCTTTTATATCATTTAACATAATGGCATCCTACTTTCAATTTTAAAAATATATATTTTTTTTATTTTTTTACTTTTCTTAGCACTTTACATTTATTGTCTTTTATACAACCAATATCACCTTTATCTGATACTTTCTCAGTGCTTAACTTAGTTATTCTATAGTTGTTATCTTCTTCAAATAAATAAGTTTCTAGTTCTCTACGTGAAGGTACTTTATCTAAAAATTCTATTAAATATTTTTCTTCATTAATTCCTTTTTTATAATAATCTTGATCTCCTACTTGTCTTTCATCTGGTAAGATTATTCTAGATACGCTATTTTCGCACTTTATGCAGTCTAATAACTTAGAATTATCATTTGTTTCAGATATACCACTGCAAGAAGCATTTACTCCTCTTTTAATTTTTAAAATTCCTTCATTTATTTTCATTTTATTGCTCTCCTATATTTATTATATTATTATAGTCTATTTAATAGTATGTGCAGTTATTATTGTATAACTGTATGAATTGATGGTTAATTTTATATTATCCACTATGCAATACCAATTCTTTCCTTCTTTATAAATTCTACTATTATTTTGTGTTATTTTATCTTTGCAATAACTTATAATATCACAGTCTTCTTTTAATTTTAAATTATTCTTGATCCTTTTAATGCCACCATCTGTAGTATGTATTTTATCAATATTAGTTAATATTTTTTCTTTTTCCATTAATTATTTTTATACTTCCTTTTGGAATTTGGTTATATCACTTATCTTAGCTGCAAAATAAGGATTATCTTTTTGGGCTTCTTTTAGAAAGATTGCAAAGGTGTTATCCACATTAAAATATCTAGGTTTTTCTTCTACTGGCATTGAAGTTGTTTTTATATCAAGTCCTGCTTCACTCTTTATTCTACCACCTTTTTCATCTAAGGAAAAGGAAATTGTTTGAACAGCGGTATCTATTACATATTCTTTATTATCTATAGAAGTAAATGGTTTATTTGATAGTTCTTTATATTCTCTTTTTACATTAAAATCTATCATTGGGGCCTTAAACTTATCTTGTTCTGTAAAATTTTTATTGCCTTGATAATTTATACTTTCTTTTTTTATATTATTATATATTTCATTAAAAGTGTTCCCTTTGGGATTTTTATATAAAATAACTTCATCGTTATTTTTGGTATGTAATTTTACTGCAAAACTGTCTTTACTGTTATAGAATAATACTTCAATTTGATTTCTTACTTCATCAGTAGACTTTTTATCTATACCAAAGTATTTTATATTATCATAATTGTTAAATTTAGCTGTTTTTAGAACACTAAATTTTTTATTATACTCAAATTCTCTATATAGCATCGCATAAAAGAAATATCTTTCTTGTGTATCATTATCTAATTCTGTATCGTCCCAACTAAAATTATCTAATATATCACTGCTTTGATTAAACTTATCTTTGATTGATTTTTCTATTTCTTTTTTTAATGCTAATGTTTTTGGTCCGTATTTTTTGTAGTAATAGTCTTCAGATATCATTGATGTATTAAAGTCTTTTTTATTTAAATTGTCTACTATCTTCATTGCTGGCTCTATTTTTATTTCTTTTTTGATGACTTCATCAATCATATCATTCCATACAAGTTGAAATGTTCCACACCAACTACTATTTTCTGAAATGTTGTCATTCATTGTCGGTACTACTTCAATATTTTGTGTCAGTTTGTTTTGTTCTTTATTTTTTAATTTTAGAATATAAAATATACTGCAAAATAAAACTAATAATATAATTGTTGTAATAATAATTTTCTTTTTCATATTTCTCCTTTACTAACATAATAATACCATACATTGATTTTAAAGTAAATGTTTATTCTTTTTATTTTAGGGAAAAAGAAAAAGGCTATTTGCCTTTTCCTTCGTTAGTTTGTTTTTGCTTAATATTTTAGCCAGTTGGTCCTGTTGGTCCTGTTGGTCCTGTTGGTCCGGTTGGGCCTGTTGCTCCAGTTTCGCCTTGTAATCCTTGTGGACCTGTTGGTCCTGTTGCTCCAGTTTCGCCTTGCAATCCTTGTGGGCCAGTTGGGCCTTGAGGAATTGTTAAATTTAAAATATAATTAGGTGCTGTTCCTGTTATTGCTGCTGTAGCTTGAGTTCCTGGTTCTCCAGTTGTAACTGTTCCAATTTCTAAGGTTGGAGTTTCTCCACTATCACCGGTTGGTCCTGTTGGGCCTGTTGCCCCAGTTACACCTTGCAATCCTTGGGGACCAGTTGGACCTGTT
>CAKOKN010000002.1 GCA_934091055.1 uncultured Bacilli bacterium
TAGTAGCCATACCAACAGCAATACCCATATTACCATTAACTAATATATTAGGAAATCTACTAGGTAAAACAACAGGCTCCTTTCTCTGACCATCATAATTTTCTGAAAAATCAACAGTATCCTTATTTAAATCTCTTAAAAGTTCCATCGATATCTTAGCAAGTCTAGCTTCAGTATAACGACTAGCAGCAGCACCATCACCATCAATAGAACCAAAATTACCATGTCCATCAACAAGTGTATGTCTATAAGTAAAATCTTGAGCCATTCTTACCATAGATTCATAAATAGCAGAATCACCATGTGGATGATAATGACCCATAACAGCACCAACAGCATTAGCAGATTTCTGATATTTCTTATCAGGAGTCATACCCTCTTCATATAAAGTATATAAAATTCTTCTATGAACAGGTTTAAGACCATCTCTAACATCAGGAAGAGCTCTAGCAACAATAACACTCATCGAATAATCAAGAAAAGACTTCCTCATTTCACCAACAATATTAACAGCTACTTTTCTATCTCTTTCATGATTATTATCTTCTCCCATATCTTCTATATTTAAATTTTTATCTATATTCTTATCTTCCATCATAAACCTCCTATATATCCAAATTCTCTACAAATAAAGCATTATCTTCAATAAACTTTCTTCTAGGTTCAACTTCTTCACCCATAAGTAATTGGAATGTTTCATCAGCAAGAATAGCATCATCTAAAGTAACTTGTTTTAATATTCTCTTATCAATACCCATTGTTGTTTCTCTAAGTTCTTCAGGATTCATCTCTCCTAAACCTTTCATTCTACCAATTTCATACTTCGTATTAAGAGGTAAAGTAGCTAAATATTCATCTCTTTCAGCCTCATCAAGTACATATTTAATATTTTTACCATGTTTAATTGAATATAAAGGTGGTTGTGCAGCATATATATGTCCATTTTCTACTAATGGTTTAAAATATCTATAAAATAAAGTAAGTAATAATGTTCTAATATGCGCTCCATCAACATCAGCATCAGTCATAATAATTATCTTATAATATCTTAATTTAGATATATCAAATTCTTCACCAATACCAGTACCTAAAGCCGTAATCATCGTTCTAATCTCTTCATTAGCAAGAATTCTATCTAATCTAGCCTTCTCTACATTAAGTATTTTACCTCTAATAGGAAGAATAGCTTGTGTAATAGGATCTCTACCCATCTTAGCACTACCAGCAGCAGAATCTCCCTCTACAATAAACATTTCTGATATAGTAGCATCTTTAGAAGAACAATCTGTAAGCTTACCCCAATAATTAGTAATTTCAAGTCCACCTTTTCTTCTAGTTAACTCTCTAGCCCTTCTAGCAGCTACTCTAGCCCTAGCAGCAGTCATAGACTTCTCTATTATAATTTTAGCATCATTAGGATGTTCCATTAAAAATCTCTCAAAAGCCTTAGCAAATATACTAGCAGCTATCTTCATGAATAGGAGTCTTATTCTTATTTACATAAGCAACAAACTCTTTAATACCACCTTCATAAACAAAAGTGTCCTTCTCTCCTGTTCTATCATCCATAAGAATAATTCTAAGTCCCTTATTTAAGAAAGCAAGTTCCCTAGTTCTAGTCTTTAATGTCTCATAATTAAAAGTAGTAGTCTCTCTAAAAATTTCATCATCAGGCATAAAAGTTACTGTTGTACCAGTCCTATCATCACTACATTCTCCTATTATCTTTAAAGGCTCTACAGTATGTCCACCATTAGCAAACTTAATATAGTGAACTTTTCCCTCTTTATAAACAGTTACTTCAACCCATTTACTAAGAGCATTAACTACTGATGCACCAACACCATGTAATCCCCCAGATACTTTGTAGCCGCCACCACCAAATTTACCACCAGCATGTAATACTGTATATACTGTTTCAACTGTAGATAATCCTGTCTTAGGATGTACTTCAACAGGTATACCTCTACCATCATCTTTAACAGTAACAGAACCATCTTTATTAACAGTTATTTCAATATCATCACAATATCCCGCTAAAGCTTCATCAATAGCATTATCTACTATTTCCCAAACTAAATGGTGTAATCCTTTCTCACTAGTACTACCTATATACATACCAGGTCTTTTTCTTACTGCTTCAAGTCCTTCTAATACTTGAATATCCGAAGCATCATAATGTTCATTACTATTCATTTCTTATCACCTTCCTGCATCAAATTATTTCCCGGGAAATAATTTTCCATTATCTATTCTATAAACATTTGCTTTATTTCTAATATCATTATCAATATTCTCAATATCAGTAGTAGTTACAATTACCTGTAGACTACTATCCAAATATTTTAATATGTTATTTCTTTTATTTAAATCTAATTCACTAAATATATCATCTAATAACAAAATTGGCATTTCACCAACAACGATTTTAAATAATATTACTTCAGACAACTTAAGAGCTAAAACAGCACTTCTAATTTGACCATTACTCCCATATGATGATAAGTTTCTACCATTCAAAGAAAAATAAAAGTCATCTCTATTAGGACCAAGTAAAGTCATCTTATATTGTATATCTTTATTTAAGCTTTTTTCCAAACTATCTCTAAATGTAAAATCCGCAATATTCGTATTAGATACATATTCTAATTTTAACCCTTGTACTCCCGTAATAGAAAAAAATAAACTATCTAAATTCTTATTTATATCATCTATCATTCTTTTTCTATACTTACAAACTTTTATAGATAAATCACTATATTTGTCATTAATAACATTTAAATATTCAATATCACTATCTTTTTGAATATTAATTATCTTTAAAAATTCATTTCTTTGACGAAGTACAGTATTATATTCATTTAATAATTTTAAATAATTTTTATATATCTGGCTTATTTCTATATTAAAATACTTTCTTCTAGAACTTGGACCTTCTTTAAACATTCTAATGTCATCAGTACTAAATACTATAACATTCATAATCGATATATAATCACTTAATTTTTTTATTTCTTTGCCATTTATTCTTACATTTTTACCATAACCACTAAAAGCTACCTGTAAATCATAGCTTTTATTGTTGCTCTCCAAAATTCCTGATATAACAGCAAAATTCTTATCAAATTTAATCATTTCTTTATCATTATTAGATAAAAAAGATTTAGTAACAGCAAGTACATATATAGATTCTAAAATATTAGTTTTACCCTGAGCATTATTTCCTATTATAATATTTAAACTTTTATTAAAATTCAATTCCAAATTATCATAATTACGATAATTAATTAACTTAATTTTTTTAATTTTCATTTAACAGTCTTTCTTTTGCTCATAATTTAACCTTTCATACATATATGTACCCCTATACATATTTATATTATACCACAAATACAGGCAAAAAAAAAGAAAAAAGAGCAAGATTGCTCTATTTTTTCATTAATTTTTCATAACTTTTTTAAACATATCCAAAAGATACTTTTCTATCTTTATACATTTAGTAATTTGACTATCAATAGTAGTATAAGAAGCACTAATATTTAACACTTTTCCACTTTTAAAATATATTTTAGTAATATTATTATCTTCTTTCGTATATCTATCAACATTATTATAAGATATCCAAACACATTTTTCGGAATTAGGCGAAGCTGTTGGAAAAAATAATAAATTTTTATATTCTGAAATAATAATAGGAGTTTTAATATAATAATTAAATTTATCGATAACAAACTGTCGCTGCAAATTATATGAATGTCCATACCATAAACAACTTTTTTTAATGAATTTTAACCCCGTACCAACTATATTTATTTTTCTATCCTTTTCCATTACTAATAATTTCCCATCACTATCAGAAGTAAAACATAGAATATCTTCATTGATAATATAATTCTTCATAAATCCCCCTTTCCACATATAAAATATGTACCTGCTATTAAAGCATAAACATTTGTCGAAAATTGTAGAAATATGTCGAACTATCTCAAAAATTAAAATTTAATACCTAAAAACATCATTTTTAGCTATTTAAAATCAAATTTTAACAAAAAAAAAGAAATATTAACCTTATTGTAATATTTCTTTTATTACCTTAAAATATAATTATTAACAAGTTTTAATTGGTAAAACTAATTGAATTAAAGAATCATCTTCCTTATTCTTAATAACAATAGGAGAACTATCATTATTCATACATAAAGTAACACTATCTTTATTAAAGCTTTTTATAGCGTCTAACATAAACTTAGAACTAAATGCAATATCAATTTCCTTATCTGAATTAACAGAAATCTTCTCTTCAACTCTACCAATTTCTGGTGAATTTGACGAAATCATAAGTTCATTTTTATTTAAAGATAACTTAATAGTATTCTTCTCTCTATCTGAAGTAAGAAGTGAAGCTCTATCTATCATATTAAACAAATCATTAAATGAGCACTCAAGTTCAATATTAAAATCTTTAGGAATAATATTAGAAGTAGTTGGATAAGTACCAGATAATAATCTTGATAAAAATACGATATTATCATACTTAAACAATACTTTATTACTAAACAAGTGTAATTCTAAAGTAGAATTATCATCATCTAGCATTTTAGTAAGTTCTATTAGGTTCTTACCAGGAATGACAATATTAACATCATTTTCAATATTATGGTCTATTTTAACAATTTTTCTTGCTAAACGATATGAATCTGTTGCTAGTACCTCTAAATCTTGATTATTAATTCTAAAGTTAATACCAGTAAGTAAAGGTCTAGTCTCACTTTGAGAAATAGCAAAAACTGTTTGATTAATAAAATCTTTAAAAATACCTGTATTAATTATTATAGGCTCTTTAGTAACATCTAAATCTAAATTAGGAAATTCATTTGGATTAATTCCATTTAGATTAAATTCTGTATTATCAGTGCTAATTATCATTTTGTAGCCATCAATTACTTCGATTGATATATCAATATTTGGTAATTTTCTAACTATTTCAACAATATACTTACCTCCTATAACTATGCTACCTAATTCATTAATACTTGTTAGTTTCTCTTTTGGAATAAAAGACCTAATTGAAACATCAGTGTCACTAGCATATAAATATAAACCATCTTCTTTTAAATCAAATTTAATACCTGTAAGTATTGGAATTAAATTTTTTGTTGATATAGCTCTTGCTGTATTATTTAAACTTTCTAACAATATTTCTTTTTTTACAATAAATTTCATTTTATCATCCTCTTTCTTTATATTATTATTATTATACTGTTGATATTGTTGATAACTTAGTTAAATCCTTATTCTATATGTGCTTTTTTATCCACAGGACTTGTTGATAACTCCGAAATTATCCACTATTTTTCCACAGACTTGTTTATATTCTATTTTTTAACTCACTAATAACTGTCTGAAGTTGGCTATTTGTCTTTAAATCTTTCTCAATTTTTTGATACGCACTAATAATTGTTGAGTGGTCTCTTCCTCCAAAATAGGTTCCCATCTTGGGAAATGATTCATTAGTCATTATTCTGCATAGATAAATAGCTATTTGTCTGGGATAATTAACATCTTTACTTCTTTTTTTACCTTTTAAATCTTCAATATCAATTTTAAAATATTCACACACAATACGTTGTATTCTATGGACATCATTTTTATAAACACTTCGTTCGCTAACTCTGTCTTTCAGGGCATCTATTGCAATGTCAAGTGTAACTTCTCCTTTATTCATCATTAATGCATAGGCAAATACCCTAGTTATTGCTCCTTCGAGCTGCCGTACATCCGAATCATTGATATTGGCAATGTATTCAATAACCTCTATTGGTAGATTTTCTGCGGCCTCCTGATGGGAAATTTTTTTCTTAATGATATCAACTCTTAAATTAAAGTCAGGTGGCGTTATATTAGCAGTTAGTCCCCAATTAAACCTAGTAATAAGCCTATTTTCCAGCATTTTTAAATCATCTACTGACCTATCTGAAGCAATAATTATTTGTTTGTTAGAATCGTGTAATTGATTAAAGGTGTGGAAAAACTCTTCTTGTCCCTTAGTCGCAGTACCTAAAAACTGAATATCATCAATAATTAAAACATCAATATTTCTATATTTATTTTTAAATGAATCAATTTTGTCGAAATTACTTTTATCATTATTTCTAACAGCATAAATATAATCATTAACAAATTGTTCACTAGATACGTAAAGTACCTTTTTATTTGAATTTTCCAATATATAATTACCAATAGAATGCATCAAGTGTGTCTTTCCCAGTCCACTCTTACCATATAAAAATAGTGGATTGTATGCTTTGCCAGGTTTTTCAGCGACAGCTCTAGCAGCTGTAAAAGCAAATCTATTGGAATCACCAACTATAAAGTTATCAAAAGTATACTCGCTCTTTAAATTAGCAGATAAATTACTTTGGTATGGTACTCCAGAGCTTTCTATTTCTGTCTTAGGAGCCTCTTCTTCATTTTTATCCTCAGTAATTTCGCTCTCTAATTTAAACTGAAAAGTAAAATTAGTTCCAGTAATAGAATTAAATATTTCCTCTATTTCTTCCTTATAGTTCTCTTCTAAATGTTTTTTATGAAGGGACATAGGCACCAATATAATAGCAGTGTTTTTATCTATATTATATAATTTTGTATCTTTAAACCAAGTGTCATAGGATAAAGGTGAAATTCGTTCTCTAATTTTTGTTAAAAATTCATTCCAAATCATATCTACGTTCATTTTTCACCCTCCTTGTCTAAAAGACTGTACTTTTATTATATCTCAAATTTAAATTTTGTCTAGTAATAAATTTATTTCAACAGCTAAATTAACAGGTTATCCACAAGTTTTCCACAATATAATACCATATAAAATAAGAAATTGGAAGAGTTATCCACAATTTTTATTTTTTTATTATAAACAGGTGTTGATAAAAGTTTTCCACAGACCTGTTGATAATGTGGATAAATAAAAAAAGCCTTGATTTTCAAGACTTTACTAGACTAACTTTTCCACTGTATCATCCACTTATCGAAAACATTAGCATTAGAGCTTTGTGGAGTAGGATTTGGAAGTTGCATTTTAACTATCATAGGTATTTTCATCATCTTACCAAATGCCACACAAGTACCTGATTGTAGTGATTTTTGTTTTTCTATTACATCACTACTAATATTTGGTACCATTTTCTCAATATATTCTAAATCACTAGGATGGTTAATCTTAAATATTATAAAATTACTACACTGAGACAAAACAGTTTCTGACAATTCTGTAGGTCTTTGTGTAATTAAATCCATAACTACTCCAAATTTTCTACCCTCTTTAGCAATTCTTTCAAAGATATTATAACCAAGTATATCTATATCACTATCTCTTTGAACATATCTATGAGCTTCTTCTAGCATAATATGTATAGGCATACCACCTCTAGTAGGAAGACTCTTTAAGAAATTAAAGAGAATTCTAGAATATATCTTAACTAAATTTTTAGCAAATCTATCATCAATATTTTCCAATACGAAATTAATAATCTGTGCTCTCTTATTAGTACCTACAAGAATTAAACTAGATATAAATTCATTTATAGTAACAAACTTATCATATTCAAAATATTTTCTCATTGAACTATTAGCAATAGTATGAAGTTTAACTTTCAAAGCAGTAGCCTCACTATAAGACTTTTCATTAAGCAATAAACCCTCAGATATCAATGTAAAGTTAAGAGCTACTTCCAAATCATCAATAGTAAAATATGTAGGAACATAATCTTCTTTCCAAACAGTTTCATTATCTATAAACTTATTTATATATTCGCTAACTAAAATTCTTTCAACAAATTGTCCTTGACTATCAATATCAAAACATTTCCTAAAAGATCTAGTATAACCGACACCTGGAACTTCAACATCTAAATTTAATTCTTTAGTATGACAGTTTGTTAGTATTGAAAATATTTGATCTCTTATTCTAGCAGATACTTGGTTAGAATACATAACAGATACAATTGCAGAAGCTATTAAATGATTTTTATATTTATTAGATTCTTCATCATTCTTAGCAAATAAAGAAACATAAGCAAGCATCTTTTCTATTACCATTATTTGAGAATAATCAGTTACATTAAGTAAATTAGCGTAATCATCAGTAGACATCAACCATAATGGTATTTTAAGTAAATTGTCATTTTGTTCAGTATTAGTAGTAAACATTTTATAGTTAAAATTAAAATTATAGTTATTAATTGATCTAAAGGCATTATCATATTCGTCAGTATTGTTAAATATAAATATAATACTATTAAATGGAATATAATTAGGCATAGTAAATAAGTTTTGAACTATTCTAGCTACACCATAAGTTTTACCAGAACCAGTATTTCCAAATATAGCAGTATGATTACTCCACATATCATCAATGTTAATTTTTATTGGACTATTATTGTATAAAGGTGATAAACCAAGAAGCATATTTGTAGGATTATTATAACCAGTAAGTTCTGCTAATTCATCAGCATTTATAATTCTTATATTAGATGAAATACTTGGCTTTCTAATTATACCATCATAGTATTTCCCATTATTAAATTCACCAAGAAAATTAATTTTTACTTCATCGTTATTAATTTCTTCAATTTCTCCTAGTATTTTTTTATTTTGTTCTTCAAAAACAACATTTAAATTAAGCAAATCATCTTTAATAACATTATCAATTTTGACAATTGCATAATTTTTACTAATAACTACTATTTCTTTAAACATAACTAGCCTCTCCTTCTATCATAATTAAATTATACCAAATAAATAAAAAAAAAGAAATACTTTTCATTTATTTCATTTCGCATTTTATTGCTCACTGTTTTTGAAGCCTTAAGGTCTTCAAAAATAATTACTAAGCCTGTAGTCTTAGTAATTTACATTATGTTTAATATAAATCGTTCAAAATATTTACAAAAAACTAATATTATAGTATAATTTCAATAGTGGTGATTTTTGTGAAAAAAGAAGTAAAAAAAAACAAAAATAAAGAAATAATTAAAAAATTTAAAATATTTTTTTCAAAATATAATTATATTCTAATATTAATACTACCATTTATATTAATGGACATATTAACAAAAATATTAGGAAACAAGATACATTTTTATGGAATAATAAGACTAGTACCAACTCTATTTACGTTACTGTGGATAACATTTATGGTGGGTAGTTCATTATTTTTAGAGAAGAAGAAAGGAAAAATAGTCTATATAATATCATTTATAATATCATTTGCCCTATTCATAACAAATAATATTTATTATTCTATGACAGATACATTTTTTGATTTTAGTTTATTGATGTTAGCATCTGAAGGATCAGAATACTTTCTAGATGCCATAAAAAATTGTAACATATGGGTGTATGTATCAGCTATAGCAGTGTTAATTACATTTATAATAGGCTTAAAAAAATATCCAAAAAGAGAAAAAACAAATTTAAAAAGTGTTATAAAAATATTTTTTGCATTCCTTATTATTCATTTTCTCTTACCATTTATGTATGGACCTGCAAATAATGAATTAACTTGGAGTACTTGGCGTAATCCAAGAAATATATATAATACATTTAATGATAATAATAAGAGTATGATGATAACAGGATTATATGAATATAGTTTTAGAAACTTTTATGTAACATTTATAAAAGCTAAAAAGACAACCAATGAAGAGGATTTAACATTTCTTGAAGAAGAATATGGTAAAGAAACAGAAGATACAACAAATAAATATACTGCAAAATACAAAGATAAAAACTTAATAATTATTCAATTAGAAGGAACAGATAATTGGCTTATAACAAAAGAAGATACTCCAACGCTATATGAAATGATGAATAATTCAATAAACTTTACTAATCATTATTCATATTATAATGGAGGAGGTTCTACATTTAATTCCGAATTTGCAGTTAATACAGGTTTTATAACACCTCTTTCATATACACAAAATGCTTATACATTTAATAAAAATCATTTCCCATATTCACTAGCTCATCTATTTAAACAAGATGGATATGCTGTAAATGCCTTTCATATGAATACTAGTGAATACTATTCAAGAGGAACAAACTATAAAAACTGGGGATATGATAACTACTATGGATTAAAAGACTTAGGTACTTATAACGATGATAGTTATACATTAGATAGAGAATTAATTTTAAATGAAACTTTTAGAGAAAAAATGTTTAGTGAAGAAAAGTTTGTAGATTATATAATAACATATTCAGGTCATTTACCATTTACAACAGAAAAAGGAGTATGTAAAAAATTAGTAGAAGAAGATATTTTAAAAGAGCAGGATTTAGAAAAATTACCTGAAGATTATACGTTGCCTAGATTAACTGAAGAAGAATGTGCCAGAAGACAAGCAAAAGAAACAGATTATATGGTAGAATTATTACTTGATACATTAAAAGAAAAAGAACTACTAGATAATACAGTAATTGTAGTATTTACAGATCATTATCTATACACATTATCAGATCAAACAATATTAGATAAATATAAAGAAACAGATAATAATTTAATTAATCATACACCATTCTTTATATGGAGTAATGAAGGAGAGAAAAAGAAGGTAAATGATGTAACATCGCAATTAAATGTACTTCCAACACTATTAAATTTATTTGGATTAGAATACCATTCCAATTACTATATAGGAAAAGATGCCTTATCAGCAGATTATCAAGGTTATGTCTTCTTTAGTGACTATTCTTGGTATGATGGTAATATATATGTAGATGGAGGTACAGTAACAAATGGAAAAGAAATAGATCCATTAGCTCTTGAAGATAAAAACTATTATATAAATTATATAATAAGAAAAAATGATTTAACACTAAAATATGACTACTTTAAAAAAATAAAACAAAATAAAACAGACAATGGTGTATAAAAAAATCATATCAATTGCGATATGATTTTTCTTTACTTATTTTTATTTATATCATCTATAGTAACTTTACTATCGTGAGGAATAGGTTTCCAAGTAACTTTCATAAATAAAGCAGCATAAGTACTATATCTACCAATTATATCAAATGTAGGCCAAGTTAAAGTAAATAAAACTTTTTTCATAAAAGAAATTTCCTTAATATTCTTTCTTTCTACTATAAATAAATATATAGCGGCCCACATGTTTTGAATATACATACCCAATCTATATAGTAACCTAAACCAAATAGAAATAAGCATTCCTACAAATAGAGCATTAATTCCAGGATTTACAGTTATTTTAATTTCAAATAGACTTCTAAGGATTCTAGCTAGATAAGTACTACCACTAAATATATTACTACTATTAATACCAGTGTTATAGCAGTAGCAGCCATACATAATAACTACCACTAATAACCATCTAGTAATATTAAATACTGAAAATGGTGTAAGTTGCATTAAAGTATCAAAAGAAGCAAATCTATGTCTAATAGATTCAACGATAGATAACATAACACTTTTAAATGTTTTCTTTTCTTTAGTTTTTTCCTTTTCTCTCCATCTAGTCTTCAAAAATAATTTACCAAAGAAAATGTTAATAAATAAATAAGTACCAGATTCAACAAAGGCAAGTAAATGACCTTTAGCCCATCTTGTTCTTTGTCTTAAAGCAACTTTTAAACTAATAGGTTGTTCATCATAGAACATTGCTTCATTTTGATAAGATATTCTATAACCTTGAGCTACAGCATCCGCAGTAAGTGCTCTATCTTCTGTAAGAGAAGTATAATGCCAACCATTTCTTACAATCTCACTAGTAAATAAGAACCCAGTTCCCTGTATATTAGTAGCTAATCTAAGTACTGATCTAGCTCTATGATTACACCTAATAGATCTAATCCAATGTAGTGCATATGTAGAAGCAATCCAGTTTTCATCAAAGTTTTTAGTATTCCTATATGAAGTAACAATAGATTCTCCAGAGTCAAATGCATCATTCATTTTTGTAACATAATCACTTTTTAATAAGTTATCAGCATCAAATATAAAGTATCCTTCAAAACTCATTCTACCATAGTCTTCTTCTATTTTTTCTAGAAGATATTGAAGAGCAAAACCTTTTGTTTTATGTTCATTATCAAATCTCTCATAACAAATAGCGCCCTTTTCTCTAGCTATTTCCGCAGTATTATCAGTACAATTATCTGCTACTACGAATGTAGTAAGTAGTTCACTAGGATAATCTTGTTTCTTTATGCTATCAAGTAGATTTCCGATAACATTCTTTTCATTTCTCGCTGCTATTAGAATAGCGTATTTATGTTTCTTCTTCGCAGGTTTAAATTTTCTAGTAAAAAATAAACCAATAATCCAATATAACGTTTTATATGCTAACATACAAGAAAGAATAGTACCCGTTATATTATATATTTTTCTCCAATCTAAATAATGTTCACCTATTGAACTTATAATATTCATGATATACATACAACAACCTCACTTCAAAATACAAGTGTATTATATCATACATTAAATTAATAAACAAGTTTTATATTTTTTTCTTCACTCTAAGCCTGTAGTCTTAGAGTGTTATTTTAAGCCTCAGGTCTTAAAATAAACAATACTTTTGCATTATTTAGTCAAATATGTTATTATATAACCGGTGATAATTATGCATAAAATTGGTATAATCGCAGAATATAATCCATTTCACAATGGTCATTTATATCAAATAAAAGAAATAAAAAAAAGATATCCAGATAGCACAATAATATCAGTAGTATCTTCATCATTTACCCAAAGGGGAGATATTTCATTATTAAATAAATGGGATAAAACTAAAATAGAATTAGATCAAGGTATCGACTTAGTAATAGAACTGCCTTTTGTTTATTCTACTCAGGCTTCAGATATCTTCGCCGAAGGAGCAGTAAAAATACTAAATTATCTAGGTATAGACACTCTAGTATTTGGAACTGAAAGAGATACCATTGAGGAATTAGAATTACTCGCAGATATTCAAATAAATAATAAAGAATATCAAGAAAAAGTAAAACAATATCTAAGTACAGGCTTAAACTATGCTACTAGTACTAATAAAGCTCTCGAAGATATAACAAATGTAAAAGTAGATACTCCAAATGATTTACTTGCACTATCATATATAAAACAAATAAAATTAAATAAATATAATATAAAATATACCAATATAAAAAGAACAACTTCATATCACGGAAGTGAAATAAAGAATAATATTAGTTCTGCTAGTAATATAAGAGAAATGTTTGCAAATAATCAAGATATTGATAATTTAATGCCATTTGATAAAAAGTATTTATATAAAGTAAGCATCAATAATTATTTAGATATATTAAAATATAAAGTATTATCTGAAGATATTAATATAAATAAATATCAGACAGTAGATGAAGGTATTGAGGGAAGAATAATAGATAATATTACTAAAGTAACTACTTATGAAGAGTTAATACAAAATATAAAAACTAAACGATATACATATAACAAAATATCTAGAATGTTACTACATATACTAACTAGTTTTACTAAAGAAGAAGCATCAAATATAGATATAGACTATATTAGAGTATTAGGTTTCACTACCAAAGGTCAAGAATACCTAAGTAAAATAAAAAAGAATATAACTATTCCTATAATAACAGGATATAAAAAAAATATATCTAAAGTATTAGATATAGAATATAGAGTTACTAAGATATATTCATTATTTACTTCCTCTAGTCTTATCAAAAAAGAGTATCAAATAAAACCAATAATTAAAGAAAATAATGACTAAATATATTTTTAATTTTATCACTAAATAGAGAATTAATAATCTCTATTTTTTCATTATTATCTTTAGTAAATAATAGACTTGATAATAAACATAATTTATCTCTATTACCTCTTTTATATTTATTATATTCTTTCTTAACATTAATATATCTAGAGTTTTCATCACTATCAATATCATTCAAAGTAAATATATAAGCCTTAAATCTATTACTATTCTTATTATCATAAATATTAAGAATAATATTATTATCTACGATTTTATATTGAATATAGACATATTCTTCTTTTTTTAAATCAAAATCATATCCAAATATATCATTAACAAAATCATTAAGTAAATCATCATTAGTAATATCAATAAGTGCTAATCTAAACATTTCATCATTCATAATCTTCACCAAACATAAGGTAACATATATATAATAGTAAAGTCAATAAAAAAAGAAAAATGTAACCAAATAGGTTACAAATTAAATGTAAAATTATTGTAAATAAGTTATTTCTGACAGTTAGGACAATAATAAGTACCTCTTCCACCTACTCTAATTTTTTCTATTTTAGTATTACACTCTGGACAAGTACCTTTATCTTTTCCATGTACTAAAAGCTCTTTTTGAAATAGTCCGTGTACTCCATCTACAGAACTATAAGTTCTAATCGTAGTTCCTCCCATCTTAATAGCTTCTTCAAGAACACTTCTTGTATATTTAATTATATTATTAGCTTCCTCTTCAGTAATTAAATTACATTTTTTTAATGGATTAATCTTACATAAGAATAATATCTCATCAGCATATATATTTCCAATACCAACTATTATACTTTGGTCTAAGAGTACAGTTTTAATAGGTAGTCTTTTATTTTTATACTTATCAAGTAAATAGCGACTTGTAAGTTTATCATCCCAAGGTTCAAGACCAAGTTCTACTAAAGGTCCTATTTTACCAATATCTTTTTTTTTAATAAGATACATTTTACCAAACTTTCTAGTATCTCTATATCTGAGTTCAGTATTATCATCTAGTTCAAATATAACATGTTCATGTTTATCTATACTATCGCTGCTCTTTTTAAAGAAATATTTGCCTTCCATTCTTAAATGAGAAAGAAGAAAATAATCATCTAAATCAAACATTAAAAATTTTCCTCTTCTTTTAATATTCTTAATAGTTTGATTAGCAATTTCTTTAATAAATTCATCTTTACTAGGATAAGCAATAATATTATCCCATAAAACTCTAGCTTTAATTATTTTTTTATTATTTAATCTTAATTTTAAAGATTCTTTAACAGTTTCTACTTCAGGTAATTCTGGCATAATTTTTTATCACCTCTTTTGCTAAATTATTTTCCAAATTATTTCCCGGGAAATAATTTTACTTATTTTGCTTCATACCAATTATTTCCCAACTCAATATCTACATCTAATGGTACTTTAAGTTCAAATACCTTAGTCATTGTATTATACACAATATCTTTAACTTTATCTATTTCATCATTATACACATTAAATATAAGTTCATCGTGTACTTGAAGTAACATCTTACTTTTTATATTTTCTTTTTCAAATATATTATTAATTTCTACCATAGCCTTCTTCAAAATATCGGAGGCACTTCCTTGAACTGGAGTATTAAGAGCCATTCTCTCGCCCATACTTCTTACCATATAGTTAGAACTTTTAAGTTCCTCAATAACCCTCTTTCTATTCATAATAGTTTTAACATAACCATTTCTCTTAGCCTCATCTATTTCTTTATCCATATAATCTTTAACTCCAGGATAAGTTTCAAAGTATTTATTAATAAACTCTTTAGCCTCTTTAACAGGAATACCAATATCTTCAGCTAGTCCATAACTACTAATACCATATAAAATACCAAAGTTAACAGCCTTAGCTTGTCTACGCATATTCTTTGTAACACCTTCCATAGGTACTTTAAATATATCCATAGCGGTTTTAGTATGAATATCAACACCTTCTTTAAAAGCATTAATCAAATCATTAACCCCAGATAAATGAGCAAATACCCTAAGTTCAATTTGCGAGTAGTCAGAGGATAGTATAACACTATTATCCTCTGGTATAAAAGCTTTTCTAATTAATCTTCCATATTCACTTCTCATAGGAATATTTTGTAAATTAGGTTCAATTGAAGATAGTCTACCAGTTCTAGTAAGTGTTTGCGTATAGATGGTATGAATTTTACCATCTTCTCTAATAGTATTAATAATACCATCTATATAAGTAGAATATAATTTAGCAAGAGCTCTATATTCCAATATTTTATTAATTATAGGATATTCCGTAAGTTTCTTAAGTACATCAATATCAGTAGCATATCCATTCTTATTTTTCTTAGCTCCAGGTAGTTTTAACTTATCAAAAAGTATTTCACCTAGTTGCTTAGGAGAATTAATATTAAACTCTTCACCAGCATAGTTATAAATATCTCTAGTTAGAATTTCCAATTTAATTTTAATTTCAGTACCCATCTCTTCAAGAACTTTCTTGTCTACTCTAATACCTTCAATTTCCATGTTAGCAAGAACTTTAGCAAGAGGCATTTCAATACTTTCAAATAAATAAATATTATCTTCCCTCTTCATATCTTCATATAATTTATCTTTAGTATTATATATAAACTTAGCCTTAAGAATAGCTCTTCTTATAGCCTCTTCACTAGTAACAACTTCTTTTTTATCATAACTAGGAATTTCTACTTCTAATTTATTTGCTAAGTAGCAGATATCATCTTTAGTTTCATAATTAAGTAAATAAGCACTAATCATAGTATCAAAATTAATATTAGGTACTTTAATACCATATTTATTAAATATCACAATTAATTTTTTATAATCATAAGTAGCTAGATTATAATTAACGTCTAGAATATTAGTATTATCCTTAAATATATCATAGGGTATATAACAAGATAAAGTACTATTATATAAAGCAATACCAAGTATTTCAGCATCATTATAATTACCAATAGTAGTATCTAAGTATATAGAGGTATCCTCATTAATCTTAACATCATTGATATCAGATATAACTCTAAATTCTTCCTTTCTATCTTCTTCCTTTTTTACCTCACTAGTATTAATTTTTCTAAGAAGAGAATAAAAACCTAAATCATTATAAATATCTATTAATTCATCAGCCTTCTCACCCTTATATAATAAATCATCAAAAGTAATATCTAAAGGAACCTCTCTATATATAGTAACTAAGTCTTTGCTATAATAAGCATCTTCCCTACCATCAATAAGTTTAATTTGCATAGCACCTTTAATTTTATCTATATTTTCATATATATTATCTATAGTTTTATATTCACTAACTAATTTAATAGCTCCTTTTTCACCAATACCTTTAACCCCAGGTATATTATCAGAAGCATCTCCCATCAAAGCTTTTAAATCTATCATATGAATAGGATCAAATCCATAAGTATCATTAAATGTCTTTTTATCCATCCAAATATAGTCTTTAGTTTTAAGTAGTTTAACTACTGTTTCATCACTAATTAGTTGTAGTAGATCTTTATCACTACTTACTATTAAAGCTTCATACTCAGGATCTTTTTCACACCACATAGATATAGTGCCTATAATATCGTCAGCCTCATATCCTGCACATTCTAGATACTTAATTCCCATCGCAGTAAGTATCTTTTTAGCTACAGGAAACTGTACTTTCAAATCATCAGGAGTCTCTCTTCTTCCATCTTTATATCTTTCATATTTTTCATGTCTAAAAGTTTTACCTATATCAAAAGCCACCATCATATATTCAGGTTTTTCTTCAGAAATAATTTTATTTATCATATTAACAAAGCCATATACTCCATTAGTAGGAAATCCTTCTTTATTTCTCATTATATTACCTGTATAAGCTGTAGCATAATAACTTCTAAATAAAAGATTATTACCATCTACAAGTACTATTTTTTTCATAACCTCACCTAAGTCTTTCTATATATAATTATACTAAAAAAAAGACTTAAAATAAAGTCTTAATAAGATATTTTATATGTATAAATTATTTCCCAGGAAATAATTTATTAGTTCGAGCCTATAGTCTCTCACTATCATTAAAGCCTAAGATCTTTAATGAAAAATATGAAGCCTATAAATAGTCTTCATATTTAAGTAATATTTTTAATATTTATTAGTCCATTATCATTATCAAATTCTAATTTAAATGTTTCTAAATAATTTGGTATACCATTAAAAAATACATTGTTATTATAACTATAGTCTTCGTTCAAAACGATATTACATCCCAGTTTTTTTAATAAAAATATAATTGAAGTAGCGTGACTTATTATAACAACTTTTTTATTTTTGTTTCTATTTATTATATCAACAAGAGCATCATACATTCGACTACCAACTTCTTTTTGACTTTCTCCATTTGGTAATTTATAATTTTCATCTTCTAACTGTTTTTTTTCAAAATTATCAGGTACTTCATCATAAGAATTAATAACTCCGTGTATTCTCTCGCCAAGTCTATTATCTATATTAACTTTTAAATTATGATTATACCCGAAGTATTTAGCTGTTCCTAAACATCTACTATAGCCTGATGACCATACTTCATTAATATTATCAAATTCATCATTGATAGAAAACCAATTTGCCATTTTCTCCCCATCTACACTCAGCGGTCTCCTCATATTATCAATTAAAACATTACTATCACCATTTACAATACCTAAATGTTCTTTAAAAGGCTTACTATGTCTAACTAGATATACTATAGTACTCATTATTCTCTAATCACTTTCCCATCTAAATTACAAATATATGCATTCGGTAATTTACTTTTAATATAGTCTAATTTATAATTATCTTTTTCATATATTCTACCTACTAAGACGCCTTCAATAAATACTGGAGGAATACCAAATACAATAGCACTTTCTCTATTAGTAAAAAAGTCATCTCTAATATCATTAATAAAATGATTATATATTTTATCAACTACAAAAGATTTTAGTATTTCTTTATCAAAGTCTAATCTAAAAATATCTCCTTCAAGTAGACTTTTAGCCTCTTTACTTTCCATATTAAGAATAAAACCAATTTGAACATAATCTTTTTGAAGATTAGGAAGAAATCTTGCCTCTTTAGTTTGCTCGACGAACCATTTACTATAATCGTTATTTTTAATTTCATTTTCTATATCAGAAATAGCTATAAGTTTAGTTCTTTTAATTTCTTCAGCTGCTTCTGTTCTGTAACCATCACCAACAAATTCAATAGTGCAGCCACTATAAAGATTAATATAATCAGATAGCATCATATCTTTTTGAATATTCCAGAATCCTACACAATAAGGATATTTTTGCCTAAATTCATTACTTCTAAAAGTACCAGCAGTAAATCCATCTTGTGCAATAATATCTAGTCCATCCATATTTTTATAGGTACCATGCATAAAAGTACCTTTCTTTAAATAAACATTATCCCCCAATTTATAACTATGTTTATCTAACTCAAAATTATCTTTATATTCATAAAACTTATTTATTTGATTAATTAATAACTCTTTAGTTTTACCTACGAAGTTATCATTAACATATTTTATATATTCTTCCTTATTCATAAAAATCACCTAAATTGTTAATTTGAAATATTAAATTCTTCTTTCATCATTTCGTATAACTTTAATCTTTCCTCTTTAGTAAAAATATCTTTCTGTCTTTTAAATTTACTATTCGACCATTTCCAGAAATTGTAACCAAAGTGTTTATCAATATACACTTTATTAAACAAATTTAATTCCTTTTTATATCTAGGAACAAACCAAAAATGGACATGAGGAGTTTCATTGTCTCTGTATGCATTGTTCATTAAGCAAGCTAAATTATACATTGTAGGATTAAATAATTTATTACATACTCTTTCCAACTCTTTTTCTAATACTCCAAGTTCTATCCATTCTTCACTAGTCATATCACTAATTTTTTCTTTATGACCAGAAATAATACAAGCACCTGGAAACTCTTGACACCAATCTTGAAATACTACTTCAAAATATTTACCCCTATATAATTCCATTAAAATTTATCAGTCCCTTCTAAATGATACTATACACCAATTCTATGATAACATAAAAACATAAAAAAATTACACAAATTATTTAATGTTTACAAAATTTTACAGATTTAATAAATTAAAAAAAGTATTTTTTAAAAACTAAAAAATACTTTCTGCTTCTCTATATTTAGTAAGGTTTAATATAATCCTTACTATTAACCTTTTAATAATTGGTCTATTAGTAATCAATCTTTTTGTTTTACATACCATTTTTTTACATCTTTTATCTAATATTAGTTTATTACTTTATAAAAAATAATTTAATATCATTTTTTTCAAGTTTAGGTAATTCTAAAGATCCTTTTTTTATATTCCAATTAATTTCATAATCAGGAAGAACCTTAGTTTTAATAGGCATCATCCTAGGTACTAAAATAACCTCATTAAAGAAATCTATAGTTTTTAATTCTTCAATTGAAATAAGAGGTCCTTTATTAGTATTACCGCATAATTTACTTACTTCTTCTAAAGTATATAAATCATTTGCTAATAAATAAATAATATTATCAAAGCACATTCTAATTAATTCAGTATTTTTACTACCATAAACATTATTTAAGTTAGTAAAGTTTTTAACAAAAGCAGTAATTTTAATATTAATTCCTCTAGCATAATTAAACTTACTATAAAAATCTACTATAGGTAATAAACTATCAAATTCATCAATAACTAAGTTAAATCTTTCTTTTTTATTACCATATAATTGAACACTACAAAAGATTTGATCCAATAATATAGTAATTAAATTATTAACATAACTTGAAATACCACTTATCACTATAATTGCAGTTTTTTCATTACCAATATTAGTTATGTCAAAGTCTGTTTTAGACATTGCATTAGATAATCTTTCTTTAGTAACAAACTTTTTAATTCTTTGATTAAATGTTACTAAAATACCAGCCTTTGTTTCAGGAACAGTACCAAGTGTATTAAACAAATATTGATATGTACTAGAGTTTCTATCTATTGTATCAATAATATTTTCTTTGCTATTATTTATTTGCTCAGATAAAGAAACTACACTATTTAAATTAATTTCTTCTTCTTTAGCATTATCAAATAAATATAGAACAAGACCAACAAAATATTCTATCGCAGTATTTTCCCAGAATATATCAGAATTATCATTACTATCATGTAATAAATAATATCCAATATTTTCTAACATTTCAATAGCCTTATCCTTATTATCATTTTTATATAATTCATAAGGAAAAGTAAGTACATTATAATAGTTTCCTTTTTCTAGGTTAGCATAGTCTAATACTATAATATTATAATTATTATTTTTTAATTCACCACCTATCTCATCTAAAATTTCCCCTTTTACATCATTAATAAATAATGATTCTCCAGCCTTAATAGCAAGTTTAATTTGTGGTAACATAACACTTTGTGTTTTACCACTACCAGGAGCACCAATAACAATAGTATGAGAATTATCATCTTTTATATATAATTTATTTTTATCATATCCCATTGGTATTCCTGATTTTTTGATATCTGAATTAATATCTACTTCTTTGAGAAATTTTAACATTTCCTCTTTAGTAGCCCATCTTGCATAATTCATTATATCATCTCCTTTCAAAAACATTATATTGCTAAAAATATATAAAAAGTTAAACAAAAATGGCTTTTTTATGATAAAATATATCTAGGAAGTGATTTTTATTTATTCTAACGAACTAGTATGTAATATTTTAAAATATATTAATAATAATATAAATACAGAAATTACTATAATAAATCTAAGTAATATTTTTAGTTATGATAAAACATATATTATGAAAAAATTTAAAAAAGAACTAGGATTAACTATCGTAGAGTATATAAATAATAAGAGAATACTAAATAGCCTAAGTGATTATAAACTAAATACTACTATATTAAGAATAGCCTTATTAAATGGTTATAATAGTATAGAGTATTATTCCGAAATCTTTAGAAATTTAATAGGAGTCTCACCAAGAGTATATAAAAGATTTACAACTCCATTAAACAATTTAAATGAAGAAGTAACAAATACAATAAGAAATTCAATATCTAATTTAATTAATATTGAAAATAAGATACAGAAATATTTAAGTAATCAAAAACCAAAAGAATTACCAGTCAGAAAATTATCAATATTTAAATAAAAAACAAAAAATGCACATTTTTCTTAAAATTTTGTGCATTTTTATATATTTTTAGTACTACTTTGCACAATGATTGTGCATTTTTATACAGAATCTTTTCCTAAAAAAACATTATAAATAGATTTATATTTATATGCAAGTTTTGCATAAGTAGAGTCCTCCACTAAAATATTCATTTGTACTAATTTATCAATAGCAGTAGAAACAGCATTTCTTGAGACACCAGATAAATTTTCAATTTCTTTTTTAGTAAAAACGATTTGTTGCATCATAATGGGCATAATTCTATACATAACATTTCTTTTTAATGGTTTTATTTTTTCCATATCTTCGTTATATATTTGTTTAATTCTATTAATTTTTGCTATATAATTTTCACATTGTTCAATAATACATTGTAAAAAGAATTTTATAAAACCTAACATATTTCCTTTTCTACTTTCATTTAAAAATCTGTGATAACTGGGCTTATATAATTCAATTACTTCTGATAGAAATAGAATTGGTTCATCACCAGTAAGCATAGCAAGTTGAATAGGAATCAAAGCCCTACCTAATCTACCATTTCCATCTCTATAAGCATGAATAGTTTCAAATTGTGAATGTGAAATAGCTAAATTTATAAATATAGGATCAACGAAAGCATCATTCATATATTTAAATAAATTATTTAGTAGTATTGGAACTTCTTCAGGTACTGGTGGTACAAAAATAGCTTCGTTAATAGTACATCCTTTTGGTCCAATCCAGTTCTGAATATTTCTAATATGGCCTGGTTCCTTTTCATTACCTCTAACACTATCTAAAAGAATTTTATGTATATCATTAACAAATATTAAATTAATTTCTTTATTCTTTTTTAAATATTCTTTAGAATAATTGATAACACTTTTTAAATTTTGAATTTCCTTATTTTCATCTGTTTGAGGCATATATTTTAAATAATACACATCATCTTGTGAAATTTGTGTACCTTCAATCTGAGTAGATTTAAAACTTTCTGTAAGTATAATTGAATCTAGGAAAAATTTTGAGTCAAAGTCCATATTTTTTAGACAAGCTTTATATTCTCCATATTTAGCATTAGCATCAGATATTAGTCTTAATAAATCCTTATCTATGGAGTATTCGATAGGTAACTCTTTTACTTTAATTGGTTCCATTTTCATCACCTCTGCAAAAATAATACCATAAAAAAATCAAAAAGTAAAGAAAAATGCACAATATACTTAAATTTTTGTGCATTTTTACAAATTTTGACATATTTTTTTTATAAAAAGTGCATAAATATCTATAAAAAACAAAAAAATGCACAATTTTCTTAAAATTTTGTGCATTTTTATATATTTATAGTACTGCTTTGCACAATGATTGTGCATTTTTTGACATTTCCAAATAATTTTGCATATTTTTAATTAAAAAAATTTAATATCATATATAAACAATACATAAATTTAAAGACTATAAGGCTTTAAATTTTCAAATAAAGACATTAGGCTTTATTTGATAGTGAGAGACCTTAGACTCGAACTAAAAATAAAAGAAGCATATAATCTTATGCTTCTAACTAATTAAAATAAACTAAGCTGACTAGTCTCAGGCATACCACTAAATATACCCATACTTCTCATCTTTTCAATTAAAGTTTGCGATACCTTACATCTAGTTTGAAAGTCCTCAATACTAATAAATGGTGCTCTTTCTGCTTCTTTTTCAATATTCTTAGCAACAACATCACCTAGACCATCAATAGCTCTAAATGGAGGAATAATAGTCTTATCATCACCTACAGTAAATATCATACCCTTACTCTTATATAAATCATAAGGAGCAACCTTAATACCTCTCGCAGCCATTTCTAATGCTACTTTCAAACATTCAGATACACCATTCTCCTTATTCGTAGCATCATATCCTTTACCTTCAATCTCCGTAAGAACTCTCTTAATATCATCATAACCCTTAATCATAGCCTCTATATCAAAATCAGTAGCCTTAGTACTATACCAACTAGCATAGAAGTACGCAGGCATATGTACCTTATACCAAGCAATTCTAAATGCACTAATAACATAAGCAGCAGCATGTGCTTTCGGGAACATATACTTAATCTTAAAACAGCTATCAATAAACCAAGACTCAATACCAGCCTTTTCCATAGTTTCCTTATGCTTAGCCCAAGTTTCAGGATCCTTACTAGCTTTACCCTTACGAACAAACTCCATTATCTTAAATGCCTTAATAGGTTCTACACCGTGATACATAAGATAAACCATTATATCATCACGACATCCAATAACCTCTTTAAATGGAACAATATTATTCTTAATAAGTTCTTGAGCATTACCAAGCCATACATCAGTACCATGTGATAATCCAGATATCTTAATTAACTCTGCAAAAGTAGTAGGCTTAGTTTCATATACCAAACTAATAGTAAATGGAGTACCAAACTCAGGAATACCAAGAGTACCAGTATCACACATAATCTGTTCGTTAGTAACACCCAAAGCTTTAGTAGAAGTAAATATACTCATCGTATCCTTATCATCAAGAGGAACCTTAAGAATATCCGTACCAGATAATTCCTGAATAAGTCTAAGCTGAGTCGGATCAGAGTGACCTAGTATATCAAGTTTAAGTAAATCCTGATCAATAGCGTGGTAATCAAAGTGTGTTGTCCTCCAAGCACTCGTCGGATCTTCCGCTGGAAATTGGAAAGGAGTAAAGTCAGATACATCCATATAATCAGGTACAACAACAATACCACCAGGATGCTGACCAGTCGTTCTCTTAACACCAGTACATCCCATAGCAAGTCTCTCTATCTCACAAGACCTCTTATTAGTAATACCCTTATCTTCAAAAAAACCCTTAACAAAACCAAAAGCAGTTTTCTCAGCAACAGTACCAATAGTACCTGCTCTATAAACATTATCAACACCAAATAATACCTTTGTATATTCATGTGCAGATGCTTGATTCAAATCCGAAAAGTTAAGGTCAATATCTGGTACCTTATCAGCATTAAAACCAAGGAATGTAGCAAATGGCATATCCTGACCATCTTTATATAATCTCTCCCCACATACAGGACACATCTTATCAGGCAAATCAAACCCACTAGAATAAGTAGCACCTAAATCCTTACCATCATCATCCTTAAATATACTATGCTTACACTTTAAACATCTATAATGAGCAGGAAGAGGATTAACCTCCGTAATACCCATCATCGTAGCTACAAAAGATGAACCAACACTACCTCTAGAACCAACCAAAAATCCCTCATCATTAGAGTGTTTAACAAGTCTTTGGGCAATTAGATATATCGGATCAAACCCACCTCCAATAACACCACCAAATAACTTCTTAACTTTCTTTTCTACGGTCTTATCAGTAAGTTCTCCGTCTTCCTCATTCCAGTGCTCTCTAGCATAATTAATAACTAGTTCGTTAACAGTATCATATCCGCTAATCAAAGTATTATGTAAATTCTCAAATAACTTACTCTCAAACTCTTCATTACTAATATCTGGGTATTCCTTTTTTAACTTTTCTTCCCAGCATTTATATACAATATTACCATATAACTCCGTAGATATTCTCTCTTCAATATTATGAGGTAAATTATCACCATACCAATCCTTAGCCCTATTAAATACAAGGTCAGTAACTACTCTAGGACAGTCCAAATAAGACTTACCATCATCACTCTTAACCCTTGGTGAAAAAGGAATACCACCAGTATCAATAATAACCTCAATCTCCTCTACCATATCAAGAACCTTATTCGTATTAGTAACAACTATCTCATAAGCCTCCTCTTCTCCGAGAAAAGCAAAATCATTAAGCATCTCTTTTGTAGTTCTAAAATGCTGTGAAGGAATTGAAGTAATACTACTCTTAGCAAGAGGATGTCTGCCACCACCAGGTACCTTCTGATTAACAATAATCTCTCTGTATATCTTGTCTTCTCTAGTAAAATGATGAACGTCCCCAGTAGCCACAATAATCTTCCCAGCCTCACGAGTAGCAGTAATGATCTTCTTAATATGCTCTTTAATCTCAAACTCATCTTTAAAATCACTAGTCTGAATCAAATGACCGTATACTTCCGGAGGCTGTACTTCAACATAGTCATAGAAGTTAATAATATTAGTAAGTTCTTCACCCTCTTTACTTCTAGCCTCAATAAATACTTCACTTTCGTAGCAGCCACTACCAATAATAAGGCCCTCTCTTAGTTCATTAAGCCTGCTTCTAAGTATTCTCGGAGTCTTATATAAATAAGTAGTATTAGCAAGAGATATAATCTTAAATAAATTTTTAAGACCCTTCTTATTAAGAGCAATAGCATTAAAATGATATGTTCTACCAAATTTATATATCTCATCTTTAGGAATAAGCTTATCTAAATCACTAATCTTACTTAAATTCTGCATAGTAAGTTTACTAATCATCTTATGAAATACATAAGCAGTACCTTCAGCATCATAATCCGCTCTATGATGAGCATCCTCTTCCCAAGGAACATTATATCTCTTAACCAAAGCAGATAAACTATGTCTAGAATATCCTGTATCAATAGCTCTAGATAATTCTAATGTATCAATAACCGTATTTTGAAATTCACCTAAATCATATTTTTTCATTGCACTAGAAATAAATGAAATATCAAATTTAGCATTATGAGCTACCATTGGTAAATCGCCAGTCCATTCTAAAAATCTCTTAGTAACATTTTCTTCATTATCTTTACCTTTAACCATCTCATCAGTAATACAAGTAAGCGCGGTAATCTTATCAGGAATATGTCTACCTGGATCAATAAGTTCATCAAATCTATCAATAATATTACCATCTTTAATCTTAACAGCACCAATTTCTATCATTTGGTCAGTACCACCAGCATTAAAACCAGTAGTCTCAGTATCAAATACCACAAAAGTAGTACCTGATAGAGGTCTATCATCACTTCTAACTACAATATCGACAGTATCATCAACTACCGTAAGCTCAGTACCATATAGTCCCTTAAAATGTTTACTAGGATCTTCTATTCCCTTATTATGACCAGATATAATACCATAAGCAATTGGAAATGCCTGACAACCACTATGATCTGTAATAGCAACCCCTCTATAACCCATATCAATACATTTATTTACCAGTTCACAAGTATGTTTACCAAGATCAACTCTAGTAATACCATCCATTTGACTCATCATAGTATGTGCGTGAAGTTCTACTCTTTTAACAGGAGCATCATCCACTATCTTCTCAGCAGCAGGCTTCTCTATCTTTTCTACATCTTTATATCTCGTCGTAAAAGTAAGTTCATTAGAATACTTATCCATAGCTACTTTACCATAAAAGTTATACCAAGAACCAACCTTAAGTAAATCTTTAATTCTAGCATATTCATCATTATCTTTAGTAAACATCTTAACATAAATACTATCATTATTATCCGTAACCTTAAGAGTGATAATTTTATAACCACTCTTAGATTCAAACATATCGATGCCAAAGATAGTACCTTCTATAGTAATATTATCTACTTCATACATTAAATCTTTAATTGGAGTAATACTAGTATCCTTCTTAGGTCTAAAGTACTTCTTCTCTTCTGTTTTAACCTCACTAGCAGTCTCTTTCTTTGGGCTGACTACTTTAGGAGCCTCTACTACTTTTTCACGCTCTATCTCTTTAAGTAATTCTTGTTCTTTTTCTTCTACTAAACTAAGTTCTAAACTCTTATTAAAACCATAATCTTTAAGACAATTATTAATATAATTAAGTTTCTCAATCAAATAAGAATTTTCTGCTTTATTATATACTTCAAATACATATTTATTATCTACTACATTAACATTTCTACCAATAAATACTCTATATTTATAACTATCATTACTAAATATATTAATTAAATTATCTATATAATCATTAATATATTCATCATTATCTTCAGTTACTATAACACTAAGTTTAATATCTTCAATAGTACTAAAATTAATCTTAATTTTATTAATAAGTTCAGTATATATATATACAGGTAGTATCTTATCATTTTCTATAATAAAATTCCATAATTTATTATTATCATAGACTACTATTTTCTTAATACTAGCCTTTTCTAAATAGTCAGTATTCATACCAATTTGATCTAGTAATCTCTTCATTTTATCTTGCATAATACCACCTAAACTTCCTATCTAATATTATACTAAAAAAAAGAAGTAAATTAAACCTCTTTACAATCTTTTTTACAAGTTTTTATTTTAAGTTCGAGCCTGTAGTCTCTCACTACATAAAAAGCCCAGGTCTTTTTATGGTAATTTAGAGCCATTAAGTCTCTAAATTAATCTATTTATAAATTATCAACAACACCTGTTGATACATAAAAAATCACCCATTTAACTATGAGTGATTTTCTTTTTCTAAATAATCTTTTATACCATTAGCAGATAAAGTAGCACATTTAATTCTTGAGGGTTGTTTACTAGTATCATCAAATACTAATAATTCTTTTAATACTTCTTTATCATATTCTTCTTCATTAATCATTTTTAAATAATTATCTATTAAATAAATACCTTCTTCTTTAGTTTTACCAATAAGTAAATTAGTAAGAATATTAGTAGAGGATATACTTATAACACAAGCTTCTCCTTCAAAAGATATATCTTTAATAATATTATCTTGAATCTTTAAATAAATATCTAAATTATCAATACAACTAACATTTCTTGTATTAATCTTAACATAACTATCATCACTAGCATATTTCTTATTAGGAGCTTGGTAATTATCTAAAATAATGCTTCTCTTTAAATCTCTATCCATTATAGTATTTCCTTCCATATATTATTACTATTTTTTAGTACATTGATAAGTAAGTCAATTTCTTCCTTAGTATTATAAAAACTAAGACTAATTCTAACTGTATTACTAATATTAAAGACATTATCAAGTATTTTAGCACAGTGATTACCCGCTCTTACACATATATTATATTTATCTAGGTATATCGCAGCATCTTGTGCAAATACTCCATTAATATTAAAAGCTACTATATTAGTATCTACATCTTTATTATATATAGTAATAAAATCAAGTTTAGATAGTTCATTAATTAAATACTTTCTTAAATCTCTTTCATACTTATTAATTCTATCGATGCCAATATTTTCTAAATAACTAACTGCCGCACTAAGACCTAATACTCCTTCAATATTTGGAGTACCACCTTCAAGTCTTGTAGGTATCTCTCTTAATTCAACATAGCCATCCTTAGTAAACATAGCATTCATACCACCACCATAATTAAATGGTTTAACTTTATCTAGTAAATCAAATTTACCATATAAGACACCAATACCCGTAGGACCATACATCTTATGACCAGAAAATACCATAAAATCAATATCTTCATCTTGAACATCTATCTTTTTATGTGCTATACCTTGAGCAGCATCTACGACCATAATTATATTATTATCATGGGCTAATTTACTAATTTCTTTAATAGGTCTCTCATCACCAATTACATTAGTAGTATAAGCAAGAGATATAACTTTAGTTTTATTAGTTATAGCTTTTCTAACATTATCAATACTAACTTCATTGTTATCATTAAGTTCAATATATTTAACTTTAATACCTATCTCTTTTTGTAATATAAACCAAGGTATAATATTTGATGCGTGTTCACTAAGTGTAATAAGTACCTCATCATCTTTCTTTAAATAATCTTTAAAAAAACCAGAAACAATAATATTCATACCATTAGTGGTACCATCAGTAAAAACAATCTCCGAACTTTCTTTAGCGTTAATAAAATCTCTAATTTTTTCTCTAGCTTCTTCATATAAATTATCAACAGTGGCACTTAGTTTATAGTCGCCTCTATGAGCATTCGCAGTATATTCATTATAATACTTTATTATAGCATCTCTTACTACCTTAGGTTTCAAGGTAGTAGCTCCATTATCAAAATATATAATATTCTTCTTTAAAATTTCAAAATCATCTCTATTCATCTATTCACCTCCTATTTTATCTAAAATATTAAGTATTCTACCTCTTGTTTCCATATCAGGGTTAATATTAGAAAGAAGTAATCCCTTAATAATTAATGTAGTAGCAGTCTGATAATCAATTCCTCTAGACATTAAATAGAATAGACTTTCACTATCTATATTACCAATAGTAGAAGAATGAATAGCAATAGTACTATTATCACGTGTAAACATATTAGGATTAATCTTATTATTAGATTCTCCTAGACTAATAATTTTTGTCTGCTGATTTAAGTAGCAGTCCTTTATTCCATTTTCTACATAACTATTTATATCAAATATATTAGAACTATTATTTTTAGCTACAGTTCTATTAAATATATCTGAAGAAGTATTCTTATTTAAATGGTTAATATTTATAGTATATTTATCATTATTACTACTGATACTAGAAAAATTATATTTAATATTTGAGTCTTCTCCATTTAAATTTATTTCTACTTGTTCTAGAGTATTAGTGTTATTATAAAAATTATTTAATATTAATGAAGATTTTTTACCTAAATTATATGCTTGCTTTAAAGTAACATCTTTTAAGCAAGAATACTCAAATAAATTAATACATAAATTATCATTAATATTTATTTCAATATCTAAATTATCACTTTCAATAAATTCAATTAAATAGTTTCCATTATTAGAAAAAGAAATAGTATTATCACATATTATGACATCATCATTATCAAAGGGAATAATTTGATTTCTAACTACTTTTATTTTATTCATTTATCTCATCACCAGTTATAATATTTTTCTCATTTTTATAACTATAATATCCATTTTTTTCTATATCTATTGCTAAATCATAATTTCCTGTCTTAGTAATTGTTCCCTTATTCATTATATGTACATAATCTGGTTTCAAATATTCAAGAATCTTTGGATGATGAGTAATAATTAAAATAGAAGTATTAGGATTCTCTTCTTTATATTTTGCAATATTTTCTCCGACTATTCTAAGACTATCAACATCAAGACCAGAATCTACTTCATCTAAAATAATAAATTTTGGTTTTAAAAGCTTAATTTGCAATACTTCATTTTTCTTTTTTTCTCCACCTGAAAAACCTACATTTAGACTACGATGAATTAAATCTTTATTCATAGAAAGTTCTTCTGCACCCTTTTCACATTTTAAAATAAAATCATATAGACCTATTCTTTTATTATTTACCGAAGACATTGCAGTTCTAAGAAAATCTTGATTAGAAACACCTTCTATTTCCATAGGGTATTGCATAACTAAAAAAATACCTTTTTTTGCTCTCTCGTCAGTAGATAAAGGAATTAAATTATCTCCATCAAAGGTAATACTACCATTAGTTATTTTATAATTAGAGTCTCCCATAATTACTCTGGATAAAGTTGATTTACCAACTCCATTAGGTCCCATTATAACATTTATCTCTCCATCATTAATAACTAAATTAAAATTATTTAAAATTCTTTTATTATTTACTGCTACATCTAAGTTTTCAATTTTTAGCATACTTATCCCTCTTTCCTAAATATTATAACACTTTTATTTAATTTTGAAAATAAAAAAGACACTAATATAAATTATATTAATGTCGTAAATTTGTTTTTTAATATTTTTTCTTATTAGAAAGAAATCTAAGTCTTCTTATTCCTTTTGCTTCAATTTGTCTTACACGTTCACGAGTAATACCAAGAAGGTTACCTATTTCTTCTAAAGTACAAGCTCCACTTCTATAACTATCAATAATATCTGTTACTTTTTCAGGGGTTAATTCATTATATACATCAGTCTTATTATAATTGGCTCTAGCACAATAAATAAGCTTTCTTAGTTCATCATCAGATATAGGGAAGCCCATTCTTAGGACTAAAACTAATTTAGCTCTAATACCTAAATGATTAAGAAGCTCAGTAAGCATATCTCTAGTTGCTACAACATCATACTCTTCTTCAGGAGTAGGTTTACCATCAGGAATAAGATCACCAAATTCAGTATCACAGTCATCATTATTTCTTACTAAATCATTAAGTGATGGGATATGTGACATACTAATTGCATTTAAAGCATTTTTTACACTAAGTTCATTAGTATCTAAAGCCTTAGCAATTTCTTCAATACTAGGAGTTCTATTCTCTAAAGTTTCAATCTCTTTTGTATATCTTCTGATTTTTAAAATTATTTCATTTAAATGAACCGGAAATCTTATAGTATTAGATTGATCTGCTATAGCTCTAGTAATAGCTTGTCTAATCCACCAAGTAGCATAAGTAGAAAACTTATTACCCTTTGTTACATCAAACTTTTCAACAGCTCTCATAAGTCCACCATTACCTTCTTGAACTAAGTCAAGTAAAGGCATATTTGCACTACGAGCAGTATATTTTTTTGCTATAGCAACTACCAATCTTAAGTTACTTTCAACAATACTATTTCTTAAATTGATGTATTCAAAAATACTATCTAGCTCTTTATCTAAATTGTTATAAAAGAATTCTTCATCATTTTCTTTAGCTTTATCAATATCATATTTATAAGTACCAGCAATTACCTTATCTGCTACTTTCGCATCTTTTCCAGGTAAACTACCTATAATTCTACTTAATCTTCTTTTTTGCTTTGAAGTAGAAAAAGATCTAAAAAATTTATCAGGATCCTGAAGTGTTAGTTTACCATCAGACCAAATGCCTACTTTTATAGCCTCCCTACAACTATCAAGCTTTGTAAAGATTTCTTTTTCTTGTTGTGCATTTAAAAGAGGTATATTCCCAATTTGTCTAAGATATAGTTTAATACTATCACTAACCATTGGTATATTCTCTTCAGTATATTCATAATTATTCTTCTCATCATTACTATCTATTAATCCTAAGTAAGAAAAGATATGTTCGTATTGTTTGATTACTGAAGTATTTCCCTTAGTGGTTTCTAATAGTTCACTAAAATAATTAATAACATTGTCAAGTCCATATTTATTTACTAAAGTTTCACAATTATCTTCTGATAATTTTTTACCATCTATTTCAATAGATATCAAAAATACATAGTACTTATCAATGAAGCTTTTTATAGATTTTTCATCTACTTCTAATAATAATTCTTTGAATAAACTAAATACTTGTTCCTTTCCATATTTTTTTACAAGTAAAGTATAATATTTGTAGTTTATTGATTTTTTAGATTTAATTTCGTTTAATAATTCTTCTTTAAAAACAGAGTTAGTTCCTTTCATAAAATCCCCCCTTCGGTCTTTACAAGCGTGTATTTTATCATATTAATTAAAAAAAGTCAAATATAACTTAATAGATGGTGTAAAATCATTCTAAATTATGTAAAAAAAAAGTTATATCTAGTTTTAAATATAACTTTTAATTTAACATTGATTGTTTTTTTGTTTGTATTCTCCTGCTAAAGTATCTAAATCTTTAATAAGTAAATCAGTTTGTTCCCAAGTTTTGATTTTTGCACCAGACGCATATATATGACCTCCGCCACCATAATTACTAGCAATTTCATTTACATATGGTCCAACAGATCTTATATTAACTCTAATTAGATTACTCTTAATATCTTCTGATAAAAATACCCAAATTATAATTTCGTCGACAAATTTTAAATCATTAATCATATTACCTGCAGCAGCACTATCAACACCATACTCTTTCATTATTTTGTCAGTAAGCTTGATATATGCAACCCCATTATCAGTTAAAGTTAAGTTTTGATAAATATATCCTTCAAATCTTATTTCTGATAAAGGTCTTCTATATAGATTTTTATATAATGAAGTAAAATCAATATTAGTCTCTTGAAGTAGTCTAGTCACTAAGGCAAAAGTTTTAGTACTAGTATAGTCGTGTAAGAATCTATCAGTATCACCAACTATACCTAAATATAATTTTTCCCCTTGCTCTTTTGTTAAATTAATTTTATTTTCAAAAGCAAATTCTAATATCAATTGACAAGAACTACAAGATGTATCATCTATATATTCAATATCACTATATTTTTCAATAAAAGGATGATGATCTATTTTTATTACAAAATCAAAATCTTTAATATTCGCAGAATCTATTCTTTTAACATCTGGCGTATCTAAAACTATGAGTAGTGCCTTATCTTGTATTTTATCAATGTTATCGAGAGTTCCAAAAAACTTAAATCTACTCGCAGGATTACCTACAGCATAAACTTTCTTTTCAGGAAACAAACCAGTGATAATACTTTTTAATGCAAACTGAGAACCAAGTGCATCAGGATCAGCACCTATATGTCTAGCAATAACTATAGTATTATATTTCTTTATTTGTTTATATATTTGTCTATAAGTATTCATATTATCCTTGTAGTATTAATGAGTAAGTATCTTTTGCAATCATTAATTCTTCGTTTGTAGGAATAATATATGCGGGTATCTTAGAGTCATCACTAGTAATTTTTTGTTCGATTCCTCTTACATTATTAGCTTCTTCATCAATCTTAATTCCAAGTACAGCAAGTTTATCAATAACTTGTTTTCTAGTTGTTATAGAATTTTCACCAACACCCGCAGTAAATACAATAGCATCACATCCACCAAGTAAAACATAATACTTAGCGATGTATTCTACAATTCTCTTAACATACATTTCTTGGGCAAGTTTACATCTTTCATTACCACTTTTAATTCCTTCTTCAATGTCTCTTGAATCACTACTGATACCACTTATTCCTAAAAGACCACTTTGTTTATTTAATGCAGTGTCCATTTCTTTAGGAGACATACCAGTTTTTTCCATTACATAAGTAACAACAGTAGCATCCATATCACCACATCTAGAACCCATAATCAATCCAGCATTAGGAGTAAGTCCCATAGAAGTATCTACACACTTACCATCTTTTACAGCACTAATAGAAGCTCCATTACCAATATGGCAAGTAATAAGTTTAGTATCAGTTCTTCCTAGAATCTCGTTCATTCTTTGAGAAACATACTTGTGACTAGTACCGTGTGCCCCATATTTTCTAACAGCATATTCTTTATACCAAGCATAAGGAACTGCATACATATATTCAACTTCATCCATAGTTTGATGGAAAGCTGTATCAAAAACAACAGTTTGTAATGCTTGAGGCATAACTTCTTTAGCAGCTTTAATACCTACTATAGCAGCAGGATTATGTAGTGGAGCCAAAGAAGACAACTCATCTATTTTTTCAACTACATCATCAGTAGCAATTTCAGTCTTATCAAAATAAGCACCACCTTGAACTATTCTGTGTCCTACACCCTTAATCTCATCTAAAGACTTAACAATATTATTGTCAATAAGCTCTTTAATTAATATTTCAAAAGCTTCTTTGTGAGTAGGAAGTTCTACTTCTTTCTTAATTTTTTCTCCATTTACTTTAATAGTATAAAAACTATTATCAATACCAATTCTTTCAAATACACCACTGATAAGAACATCTTCACTAGGCATTTCAAAACCTGTAAATTTTAAAGATGAACTACCAGCATTAACTGATAATATTATCATTATAACACCTCTTTCTCCTATATATTATAGCAGATTTCTTTTTATTTAGGAAGAAAAAAATAACAATTATATAATTAATTATTATTTAACCCTCTTTCTAACATATGCTTTTTCAGAAATCTTGCCATCATTTTGAATATTATTATTATTTACATTACTTCTATAAATATATTTATTAGAGTTTCTTTCTCTCTTTTTTTTAATTATTAATTCTTTTTCTTCGTTCATTGTATCAAAAGAATTAATTAAGTTTTTATTAATTTTTGCTAGTTTTTTTCTTTCAATTCTTTTTTTATTAGAGTAATCATCTATTTTTTTATCTAAAAAAGAAATATGTTTATCAATTAAATTAATATTATAAGCATTATTTTTAATAAACATAATTGAAGAAAAAACACCCAATATTGAAGAAGTAACAGAGAATACTGAAATACCAAATAAAGTAATGCCTGCTGTTACAGCAGTAGCCACAATAGATATAAAGAATTTATTAACTTTTTTAATCTTCTTTATATCATTAAGTTTAGTATTCTTTTCTTCCTCTAAGGAATTAATACTAACATTTATACTGTCAATAATATCACAAATATTTGCATATTCATCCTTTGTTATATCAAAAGTCATTTTGGCAGCATTCATTCTATTTTCAATAATGTTAATTTCATTATTTAATTCATTATTAGTTAAACTTTTATTCAATAATTATTCCCCCTTTCTCTTTTGACAACCAAATGATACAACATTTATATTTGTTTGTCAACCTTTTTAGATAATAAAAAAATAAAAAATTCCAGCAGTCTCTTCTGCCAGAATTTTTCGTTATTCCATATCATTTATTAAGACAGGAAGTATTTGCTTTTTCCTAGAAACAATACCCTTTAAGAAGTGACCTTCTTCCATATCTTTTATATTAAATGCATCTTCCAAAATATTTTTTGCTCTATCACTATAAAGTACATAAGTACCATTATCAAGAATATCAGTAATAAATAAGCATACAAACAAATAATTATTCTTTTCACTAACTGTATTTAATAAAGAAATATAATCTTCTTTTTCATCAAGAACCTCTTTAATATCAGTAGTAATTACTTGTCCTAAACCAACACTACGACCTTTAATAACATAGTTTTTATAATCTTTATATAATACTTGCTCTCTAGTCATACCTTTAAGTGAAGAACCAAATTTAATCATTTTATAACCATAATCTTTAAAATTAACTTTAGCAATCTTACTAAGATCACGAACAGCTATCTCATCATCCTTAGTAGTAGTAGGACTAGTAAGAATTAAAGTATCAGATAATATACCAGATAACATAAGACCTGCTATATACTTTGGTATAGTAATTCTATGTTCCTTATATAAACTATATATAATAGTATTAGTACTACCAACAGGCATATTTCTAAAATTAATAGGCATATTAGTACCAATTGTTCCAATGTTATGATGATCTATTATTTCAATTATATTAGCATCCTCAATTCCAATAGCACTTTGTTCATAAGAGTTATGATCCACCAATATAACATTCTTCTTGCAGGTAAAGTCAACATCAGATAATCTAATAATACCCTTACATTTACCTTGCTTATTAATAACAGGATAATAACTATATCTAGTCTTAGTAACTAATTTAATAAAATCATTCATAGCTTCATTATCATCTACACAAAGACTTTCCTTATTACTTAGAATAGTAGTAACATTATTACAAAGATTAAATACTTTAGTAGTCTCTAATGTATTATAAGGAGTAACAATTATATTAACACCATTCTTTTTAGCAGCTTCTAAATGTTCTTTTTTTATTTCTCCATTACCAGTAATAATAAGTAATTTAATACCACTATTAACAGCATATTCAATTATACTATGACGATTACCAACTATTAAAATACTATCTTTATCAAGATTGATTTCTTCAATAAAAGTACTACTCTTAAAAGATGCTACAAGTAAATTACCACATATATCATCATCAAATTTAAGTAGAGAATTACCTTTTATAACATTGCAAATATTATCATAAGTAGCATCTATATAACTATAATTAAAAGAAAATTGATCTTTAGCAATATCCTTCATACTAAGAATACCAAGTAAATTCTTTTCATTATCTACGACAGGTATTTTACTAACACCTGCTTTATTCATTTTATAATAAGCATCATATATAGAACTTTTTTCACTTATAGTATAATTCTTAGTATAATTTAAATCCTTGATCTTAATATTAACATCATTTAAGAACATAGGCTCATTTACTCCAAAATAATTAAGAGCAAATTTAGATTCTAAGTTAATAGAACTAAGTACTGCAGGTACTGTATTCATACCAAGTTTATTCTTTAAATAAGACAAAGTAATAGCAGCAGTTACACTATCAGTATCAGGATTTCTATGACCGAATATATATATTTTTTCCATAAGTTCCTCCTTAATATATCTTTTTGTTTTTATCTTGATATTCTCTAAATAGACTTAAGCAATCATCACGACTTAATTCTATTAAATCTAGGATATCATTATCTTTATTTTTAATATAATTATATATAAAATCATCTCTAAAGCCAATGTCTTCAGCATCTTTTAAGTTTGTACCATAATATACCTTCTTAATATTAGCCCATATTATAGCAGACAAACACATAGGGCAAGGATAACCAGTTGCATAAAGAGTACATCCTGATAAATCATATGTACCAAGAGCCTTACCAGCTTTTCTAATAGCCACAACTTCTGCATGTGCAGTTGCATCACAGTCTTCTAGTACTCTATTTGAAGCAACACTAATAACCTTACCATTACTATCAGTAACAACTGCTCCAAATGGTCCACCTTTATTCTCATTCATTGTCTTTCTAGCTTCTTCAATCCCTAGTTTCATTATATCATTCATTTTATATACCTTCCTACATTAATTATTGTACCAAATTTCTAAGAAAAAATCTATAATTATTTATTTTTTTATCACTCTAAGTCTAAGATCTTAGAGTGTTATTTTTAGCCTATAGTCTAAAAATAAATCATTCTTATTTATTATTATTATGCAAATATTTAATAGCAGTCTTACTACCAACTTCTCCTAAAAAATCATTATATACATCTTTAATATTAGGGTTTTGTGAAGAATTTCTAATTTTCATTTTCTTATCACTCTTATACAATGCTTTCATTCTTTTAAGTTTTATATCATTAGTAAGAGGATAAATACGAGGTTGTCCTCCTCCTGAAGTACATCCGCCTTCACAAGTCATAACTTCAATAAAATCATAATATACTTCATTATTTTTAATCTTTTCAATAACTTTTCTGGCATCTCCAGTACCATTAATAACACATAACTTTAAGGTAGTTCCATTAATAGTTACTTCTGCCTCCTTAATATTAGATAAACCTCTAACTACTTTAAAATTAAGAAGCCTTCCTTTAGGATATCTTTTATTTAATATATGATATACCTCTCTTATAGTAGCTTCCATAACACCACCTGAAGAACCAAATATTAAGCCACTACCACTACCTTTGCCTAATAAGCTATTATAAGTACCATTTTTAAGCGTAGCAATATTAATATTATTTTCTTTCAAATATCTAGCAAGCTCTCTAGTAGTCACAACTAAGTCAATATCTTGATATTTAAACCTTTCCATCTTCTTACTAGTACAAGGAACAATAGCAATACTAATTATGTCTTCTTTTTTAATGTTATTTATCTTACTAAAATAATTTTTAATTATAGCTCCTTCCATAAATATAGGACTTCTGCAGGTAGATAAATTATCTTTATATTCAGGATAAAACATATCAACAAATTTTACCCAAGAAGGACAACAACTAGTAAACATAGGTAAGTTCTTCTTCTTTTTAATTCTCTCAATTAATTCATTAGCTTCTTCCATAACTGTAAGATCTGCTCCAAAAGTAGTATCAAAAACATAATTAACTCCTATCATTCTAAGCGCAGTTATCATCTTTCCTTCAACATTAGTACCAACTTTCATACCAAATTCTTCACCTAAAGCTACTCTTACTGCAGGAGCAGTTTGTACAACTATTGTTTTACCACTATTTAAATATTCTTTTAACTTATTATTTTCATCTATTTCAGATATACATTTCTTAGGACATATAACAGTACAACTACCACAATTAATACAAGGATAATCTAAATCACTATATCCATAAACACCAACATTAATCTTACAAATATTCTTACATATTCCACATTCATCACATTTAGTTTTATCAAACACAATAGAGGGATTATCTAAACTAATATTTACTCTTTTATCACTAATATCTTTCATAATACCAACATCCTTATTTACATAATTATACCACAAAAAGTATAAAAAAAATATCTAGTAAAACTATTACTAGATAAAAGTTTATAATTTATGATATTTCTTTAAAACTAATTTTCTCGCATCTTCTTGATTATTCTTAATAGCCTTAATAAAGAATTCTTTTTGGATATTATAATACTCTTTCTCTTTATAATATGGAGTAGGATTAATAATAGTATTAGCCTTCTCAAAAGAATCACAATCTTTAATATTTACTTTTTTTGCAAAAGTTTGCTCTAAATCTTGATATAATCTATAATCAGCTTTTTTATCATTATACTTAACTCTAATATCATATGAAGAATGTACTATATCAACATTATCTGAACATCTAAATGTTCCAAGATAAATATATATTTTATTGGTATCTTTTTCCTCTATTGAATAAATATATTTATTATATACAGAACAAATAACTTGATCTGTATTATCATAGTTAAGTGCAGTACTACACTTAGATAATCCCATTAAATAAATGTACTCACTAACATTAGGGTCCTCCTCAAGTTCTTTAATTCTTTGAACTTTAGCATTTTGTTTTTCATTATTTGCTTTCTTTATTGCAACTTCCTCTCTTATTTGTTTTAAAAGTTCTTCTGTCATTATATACCCTCCATAACATAATTTTAACATAAAGAAAAAACTATTACTAGTCTATTCTTCAAAATTAATAGGAAGTTCGTTATCATTGGGTCTATCCAAAAAATAATTATTTTGATATTTATGAAATCTATTAACCATAATATTATTTATAGGTATTTTTATAGGTATTAAAGTATAATCTTATTTAAAACAATGAATTAAGTGGCAAATTTTATGTAATAAATTATAATTTATAGTATAATAAAAAAGAGGTGATATTATATGGAATTTAAAGATAAATTTAATGAACTACTTAATAAATTAAACTGTACATCAAGGAAACTATCCGTAGAATCTGGAATATCAGAATCAGTAATAAGCAGATACAGAAGTGGAGAAAGAACTCCAAAGAGTGATAGTAAACAAATAAAAAAAATAATCGAAGCCTTATATAATGTTTCACTAGAACAAAAAAGTCCTAAATATACTAGAAAAGACATCGAAAAAATATTAATTAATTCACTAAAAGAACAAAATCCATTTGATTATGATAATTTAAGTAAAAATTTAAATGAATTAATTTTGGCATTAAATATAAATATAAATGATATGTCTAAGTATATAGTTTTTGATTCTTCACATATATCAAGAATTAGATATGGTAAAACAAAACCTTCTGACCCATTAGAGTTTAGTACTAAAATAGCAAACTATATAATGTCAAAGTATAATGGTAATGAAGATAAAAAAGTATTAAAGGAATTAATAAATTGTCAAGATGAAGAATTACAAGATAAAAAAATATTTGAAACAATATATAATTATTTAACTAATAGTACTAGTAGTCCATCTAAAGATTATATAAATGATTTTTTAAATAATTTAGATAACTTTAATTTAAACAACTATATAAAAGCTATAAAATTTGATGAATTAAAGGTTCCTAATCTACCATTTTATATTATAAAGAATAAAACATACTATGGTATTGAAGAAATGAAAAAAGGAGAACTAGATTTCTTTAAAGCTACTGTTTTATCAAAAAGTAAAGAGGATATCTTTATGTGTAGTGATATGCCTATGGAAGATATGGCTAAAGATATTGATTTTGGTAAAAAATGGATGTTTGCTATAGCGATGTCATTAAAGAAAGGATTACATATAAATATAATTCATAATTTAGATAGACCATTTAATGAAATGATGTTAGGTTTAGAAAGTTGGATACCAATATATATGACTGGACAAGTATCACCATATTATTTAAAAGAAGTAAAAAATACTCCATATAATCACTTAAATTATGTTTCAGGAGTAGCAGCCTTATCAGGAGAATGCATAAAAGGTTATCATAATAAAGGTAAATATTACTTAACAAGTAACAGTAGAGAACTAGAATATTATCAAGAAAAGAAAGATTTACTTTTAAAAAAAGCTAATTCATTAATGGATATCTATAATGAGTTAAATATAAATAAACTAAAAGCATTTCTTTTAAAAGATACTAAAGTAATCGCAGATAGAAAAAGAATTTTATCTTCATTACCATTATTTACAATTAATGATGAACTATTACTTAAAATATTAAAGAGAAATAAATTAAGTAAAGAAGAAATAAAAAAGATAGTAAATTACAAAAAAGAAGAAGAAAAAAATATTAATATAATATTAAAGAATAGTATTATAACTGATAACATTTTTATCGAAGAAAAAAGCACTTTTGATAAAGATAATATATACTTATCATTAGAAAATATCTTTTACAAAGATAAAATAAAATATACTTATGAAGAATATAAAGAACATTTAAAAAATACTAGAGATTATTCAAAGAAAAATAAAAACTACAAAATAAATATAAATAATATTAAAACATTTAATAATATATCTATAAACATAGTAAAAGATAATTATGTTGTAATAACTAAACAAGACTTTCCTACTATCCACTTTATAATTAGACACCCAAAGTTAATTGATGCAATAAATAATTTTAATCCATTGGTAATAGAAAAAGATCTATAGACTTTAAAGTTAATAGATCTTTTTATTAATTATCAAATTTTTCTAGGCAATGTATATATTCAATTGTTGAGTCTTTTAAATGTTATTATTATCTTCTCCAACAACATATATTTTTAATTTTAAATTTAGTCATAATTATTTCATATCTCAATCCATTGATTATTTTTCCATATCATATTAAAGTTTTTAGAATTCTTAGCTTCCTTTTTCCATATATAATGTTCAACATCAGCTACATTTAATTCAAGTTCATTGCACGCTATTTCAAACAATTCAACTGCATACTTGTCATTTACTTTTCTGCCAACTATTTCTGATATTTTATTTTTAATATGGACATCAGGTTTAACAGTATTAGCTCCTAAAAGCATTCTAATGTATTGAAATGTTGTAAAACCAATACCCGTGACATTAAAATCATTATAATCTTTAATGCTAGATTGACTTGCCCACCTTCTTAATGAGAGTAATTCATTTCTACATTTATATAAGTTTGCTATTTCAATAAATCGATTACACAAATTATATAACATTCTGACTCTATCTGGATGATTATAATTCCAACAATCTTTAAATTCATCAATTCCAACGCTCTCTATCAGCTTACTCAAGTCCTCTAGTGTCATTATATCTGGATATTTGTTTTGAAAATAAGTAATTCTAGGAACAACAAAAGTATAATATTTTCTGTTTATAGATAAAACAGCATCTAGACATACTAATACAGCATTTTCATAATTGCCAAGTGCCTTTTCTTCTACATTATCTATATTAATATCTGATAAATACTCTTTTAATAAAAATAAATCCTTTTCTTTTTTCATGTGCTTTAATTCCTTTAATAAATTAATAACTTTTATTAGGGCTAATATAAGGTTCGTATGTGTTTTTATATTTATTTATAGTTTCACTAACATTAAACCAATAAACATTTGTTAGTATTCCATCAGATGGATCTACCTCTGTTCTTTCAAGCTTGCCACCTAATGCTTTTAATGTTCTATCTGATCCAATATTATTAACATCACAATCTAACATAACCTCGTCGAGACCTAGCTTTTGTGCTTCAATCAAACCTAAATATAAATTTATTTTATTATAGCCTTTTCTTCTTTCTGTTGGTCTAATTCCATAACCAATATGACCTCCAAATTGTAACATTGACTCATTTAAATTCCATCTAACATTAATTGCACCAACAATTTTATCATCATTTTCTCTAATAAGTAAAAATGTTTTTGATTGGCATCTCCCAAATTTTTCTGCATATTCTTTATTTTCCATATTTAAACATCTTTGTAGGGCCTGTTCAAAAGTGTAACCATCAAATATTTTGTTTAATGATCCAATCCCATTCGTATCAGAATTATATTCAGCAAGTTCATTAATGTATTCCATTATCTCACTTTTTCTTCCAATTGAGGGCTTTTCTAAATAGAATTTTTCCATAATATTTCTTTCTAATACTCCTTCTTTAATTAATAACTATTATTTAATCAAAATGTCCACACAACCAAAATTATGTGGACAAATTGTAATCTTTTCTTCATTATTAAATCGTTTTTTGTAATTCAAAATTTTGAAATCATTTGTTTTATAACGAATTGTAAATTATTTACCACAGCATTGTTTATACTTCTTTCCACTGCCACATGGACAAGGATCATTTCTACCAACCTTAGTACTCTTCTTTTGTACCTTAGTGTGGTCTTTACTATCGTTAGTAATAGCATTCTTAACAACCTGTTTTCTTTCAATATTCTGTCTTATCTCAGACTTCAATAAATAAATACTAATATCTCTATTAATTCTAGCAAGCATTTCATCAAATAGTTGGTAACCTTCCATAGTATATGCCTGAAGTGGACTAGTATTAGCATAACCTCTAAGACCAATACCATCTCTTAAATGACTCATCGTAGAAATATGTTCCATCCAATAATTATCAATAACTCTAAGAGAAATAGCTTTTTCAAATTCATCTCTAACTTCCTCAGGAATATCTTCTAATTTCTCTTCATAATCCTTAACAGCATTATTATAGATAATATCAATTACCTCCTCAGGATGCCTATTATTAATTTCTGCTAGAGTAATTCTATATTTTCTAAGTAAATTCTCATTAACAGCCTCAAGTATTTCACTATAATCATTTTCCTTAAGTTTATTATTATCCACTAAATGTGAATTAACAATATCACTAATGTAATTTTTAAATCCTTGAAGAACAGACTCATGTATAGAATCATTATCAAGTATTTCATTTCTCTTGCCATAAATAATTTCTCTTTGATTATTCATAACATCATCATAGTTAAGAAGTTGTTTTCTAATATCAAAGTTATTACCCTCAACCTTTGTTTGAGCAGACTCAACAGTTTTAGAGAACATTTTATTTTGGATAGCTTGTTCTCCAGTAAATCCTAAGTTTTCCAACATACCTCTATATCTATCTGAACCAAATCTAACCATCAAATCATCTTCAAATGATACATAAAATTGAGTAAATCCAGGATCTCCTTGTCTTCCACTTCTACCTCTTAACTGATTATCAATTCTTCTAGATTCGTGTCTTTCACTACCGATAACACACAAACCACCAAGTTCTTTAACACCTTCACCAAGTTTGATATCAGTACCACGACCAGCCATATTAGTGGCAATGGTAACAGAGCCTTTTTCTCCAGCTTTAGCAATAATTTCAGCCTCTCTTGCGTGGTTCTTAGCATTTAGTACCTCGTGGGGAATTTTCTTTTTAGTAAGCATCTTACTAAGTAATTCTGAAGTTTCAATAGCAATAGTACCAACAAGTACTGGTTGTCCTAATTTATGTCTTCTTTCTATTTCTTTTACAATAGCAGAATACTTTCCTGCTTTACCAGGATATAATAAGTCTGTAGCATCCTCTCTAATAACAGGTTTATTTGTAGGAATTTGAATAACAAACATATTATAAATATTTCTAAATTCCTCTTCTTCTGTTTTAGCAGTACCAGTCATACCAGCAATTTTATTATACATTCTAAAGTAGTTTTGGAAAGTAATTGTAGCCAAAGTTTTAGTCTCTTGTTGAATTTTAACACCTTCTTTAGCCTCAATAGCTTGATGAAGTCCATCTGAGAAAGCTCTACCTTTCATAAGTCTACCAGTAAATTGGTCTACGATAACAACTTCACCATCTTGTACAACATAATCAACATCTAAACTCATAGTATAATTAGCTTTAAGTGCTTGATTAATATGATGTACTAAAGAAGTATTATTAATATCATATAAATTATCTAAATGAAATCTCTCTTCTGCCTTTCTACTGCCTTCTTCAGTAAGACTGACAGCTTTAGTTTTTTCATCCATAATATAGTCCTCATTTTCATTTAAACTTTTGACAAATCTATCAGCATCCATATATAGATTAGCGGATTGCATAACTCCACCAGATATAATAAGAGGAGTTCTAGCTTCATCTATTAGAATAGAGTCAACCTCATCGACAATGCAGTAGTTAAGAGGTCTTTGTACTCTATTTTCTTTTTTGACAACCATATTATCTCTTAAATAGTCAAAACCAAGTTCGTTATTAGTACTATATAAAATATCACAATTATAAGCTTCTTGTTTTTCTTTGAAAGATAACTCTCTTAAATTAAGTCCAACAGTAAGACCTAGAAATCTAAATATACTACCCATCCACTCAGAGTCTCTGGTAGACAAGAATTCATTAACTGTAACTATATGAACACCTTTACCTGTTAGAGCGTTTAAATAAGCAGGAAGTACACAAGTAAGTGTTTTACCTTCACCAGTTTTCATCTCTGCAATATTACCATAGTGAATAGCAAGACCACCTAGTAATTGGCAATAGAAAGGCTTCATACCTACACATCTATAAGCTGCTTCTCTAGCAACAGCAAAAGCTTCAACTAATATATCTTCAAGAGTTTCTCCTTCTTCTAATCTTTTCTTAAATTTATCAGTATAACTAGCAAGTTTTTTATCAGATAATTTACTCATTTCTTCATCTAATGCATCTATTTGATCTGCTAGTTTACTAAATCTATATAACTCTTTATACTCATTATCAAATAATTTCTTAAGTGTTTTAAACATCAAATCATCTCCTAGATAATATTTTACTATATTTTAACTAAAAAAACTAGTAAATATTTAATATTTACCATATTTTATTATAGTTTCACTTCGTGTCTATAGTCACTCAGTGTTTTTTGAAGCCAAAGGTCTTCAAAAAAGAGTTTTAAAGCCTAAGGTCTTTAAAACTTTAAAGTTATTAATGGTCATTATTACTAAAAAACAAGTCATAATGTGAAGTCGCAGTATAAATATAGACACAAAAAAACAAGTCTACATTTTTTTGTTATAATAAAATTGAAGGTAAAAATATGACAAGAATAAGAAAAGAACCAAATAGATATTGGTCAAAAGAAGAAAAGATAAAAATAATTAATGAAGTATTATTAAATTATAAAATCAATCTATCAACAGCCATTGTGGATAGACTAATACCCAAATTAATTCATATATGATATAATAATAATATAAACTATTAGAAAGGAAGTAAACACTATGAACATAAACTTAGAACTATATAAAACTTTTTATTATGTGGCTAAAAATGGTAATATAACAAGAGCGGCTAATGAAATGATGATAAGTCAGCCAGCAATAAGTAAAAGTATTAAGACATTAGAAAATCAAATGGAAGTTAAACTTTTTGTTAGAAAAAGAGAAGGCGTAATATTAACTGATGTGGGAGAAACCTTATATAAGAAAATAAAAGAAGCAATGGAATTAATTGAGTCTGCTGAAAATGACATAAAAGCTTTAACAAGTATGGAAATGGGAGTTATCAATATAGGAGCTAGTAAGACCATTTTACATGAATATTTAATGCCATATATAAAAAAATTTCACAAACAATATCCTAAGATAAATATTAGAATTTTTACGGATAAGACGGAAGAACTTATAAAAAAATCAAAGATTGGTTTAATTGATATAATATTCACAAATATGCCATACACTATTCCAAAAGAATTTAAAATATATAAATTAATGGAACTGCACGATTGCTTCGTGGCCAACGAAAATTTTAATTATCTAAAAGATAGAAAATTAAAACCAAGTGATTTAGAAAAACTACCATTATTAGTATTAACAAAGGGAGCTACGACTAGGATAAGACTAGATGAATATTGTACTGAAAATAAAATAACAATACATCCAGAAATGGAGTTTGGTAGTAATACACTTATAAAAGAATTTACTGAAGCAGGTTTTGGAATAGGAATGCTAACATATGAACACGTAAAAAAAGAATTAGATGATGGTACTCTATTTAAATTGAATATAGAAATACCACTTAAAGAAAAATATTTAGCGATGATCAACAATCCAGAAAATAGAAGTTTAATAACCAAAAACTTTATAAATTATATAAAAGACAACACTAGTAATAGCTAATGTTGTCTTTTACCTTTTTTAATATTATTTTCCTCAATTTCATAAATAGAAGCATTCACAAATCTATGAAGTTCAATTAAATATCTAATTGTAGAGGCGTAATCTATATAATCATCATAATTTAATGATCCATCATTGCTTTTTGATAAAGTCAAATCTAAATTATCATCAAATACAGTGTTATATATTTCAGCAAATTTTTTATTTATATAAGTTTTAATGTTTTTAATATTTGCAATGTTGTCGCGAATGTTAATAGTAAAAACTTTATTTACCTTACCAATAGATATTTTAAATTCACCACTAATAGATATATTAGAATCATCGATAATACTAAAACTAAAATTATATGGTTCGCTGTTATAGTGTTTGTCTTTTTGGTCAATTAATTTTTGGAAGTCCCTTTTAGATATAGAATAAAAGGTATTTAAAACGTTTACAATATTATTATCAATAGTAGCAGCATTTTTCATAATTACAAGAATATTATAAATAAAATCTTCATAATTAATATTTGAAGTTAATATTAAATTAATTAAATATTTTGGTAATTTTCTTTGAAAATCATCACTAGCATAACCTCCATTTAGATGACTAGTATTTAGAATATCCATAATGTTTTTTTGAAAAATCTTGTTACTATTACTTCGAGCATTTTTAATTTGAAATGTTACTTTTTTTAAGCCATCAATAAGAGTTTCATTAGGAGTTCCATCAAAATTAGTATATCTATCATCAAAGTCATATATTATACCATTATTATTACTATCAGCAAGTTGTTCTTTTCTTTTCTCTTGCATTTGATCTTGAGAGACAATGGTACTTCTTGAATCTATAAATGTAACATTTGTAGTAAATGTTGTTTGAACTTTAGTTAAATTAGAGTTAGAAACATTTATATAATTTTTTAAATCTACGCTATTTAGTGCTACTATAGAATATAAACGATAGCATCCTAGTGTATCATCAAATATGGAAATAAGACCTAAATATCCATCAGTATTAGGAATATTTACAAGACTCATAATCTTTTTTTTAGATTGGTTGCAGACATATGTTAAAGTTTCAGTAGCACGTGAAGGAACTAAGCCACTTCCAATATTAATACTACTTAAAAGTAATTCTAAACAAGATCTCTTATAACCAATTTTATCAGTGTTATCTTTGTTTTCAAAAGAACTGTTTTGACTAATATCTATAAATAAATTATCAAACCAAGTTTGTTTAAAATTGCTATCAGTTAACATTGCAACAATTAAGTCAAAATAATTATTATAGTTAACATTGTTGCTAGCTAAATAATTAGTCATCTCAGTATTTAAACTATTTCTAATACTGCTCACACTAGGTAATCCAAATAAATGAGGAATATTTTGCCTATCAATATAAATTCTGTAAGAATTTTCAGTTTGTGTAACAGTTAAGTAGTGTTCACTATATCTATCAACTGTGGTTTTAGCAGTTCTAAAATCATCTCTAATGGCCCTTTTTGCCAAAATAGGTTCTAAACTAGTATCAGATTTTTCAAGAACTTTTTTTCTAGTGTTTTCTCTATTTTGCATTGAAAATGAAGATAATATAGAAATATTAGGATCCGCTCCCTTGCTTTTAGTATCATCTTCACCAAGTAAGTTATCTGAATTTAAGCCAGTAGCATTTTGTGAAGTGTTTTTTGCATAGTTATTGACGGTTAAAGGAGTATAGGTGGTTATTATTCCAAGGCTCATTAAAATTTCTAGCGAAGACATATCGGGAATATTATTATACCTTATTTGAAATTTATTAATGGAACTAATCGAAGACATACATTATGCTCTCCTTTGCTTTTTAGGCTGAGGCTCACCAGAAAGTATTTCTTTTTCTTTTTTTGTCATTAATTCAGATAAATCAACTTCTTTTTTAATACTTTTTGTATTCATAATAAAGCTGTTAATATAAACATCATTATTTTCTTCAAAATTTATTTTAAAGTCTTCTTTGACATTCATATTTAAAAAAGATATAACTTCATTCATCATCAAGAATAATTTATTTCTATTCATATCATTAGCATTACCCCAAAAGGTAACTATAACCTTATTGTTAGTACCGCCTAATGTTTCTAACAAGTATAATAGTGTTGTTACAGAATATGGGTTTTGAATAAGAAAAGTTTTACCATCATCTATTTTTTCTACATTATCTTTAGTTACCTTAAATAACATCTTATCTTTCTTATATAGAATAGAATTATCCTCTCCGAGAGTACTTGCATATGGTGAAATAAGATTTTTTCTTTCTTTATCAGCAGCATCTAATTTTCCTTTATATAACTCTATTACATCATCATTTTTTGGATCTATGCCCATCTTTAATAAATGGTCAACATATATATCGATCATATTGTAATTGATTAAAGTCCATTGTTTAAAGTTATTATCTGAAGAAAACAAAGTATTGGAGTTGCTTATGTTATTATCAATAATATATTTTACAACATTTGATGGATCATAACCTAACTTATTACAATAAAGAATATATAATTCTAAAGCGTATTCCATTGTATTACTGATTTTATAATCACCAAGTCTATTTAATTTATAATCATTATTATATATATCATACTTACTTGTGTCTAAATTATGTTTATCATTAATTATGTTTTTACTTGTTTCTGTGTAATCACCAGGATCTATAATATTATTTATATTGTAATCATCATTCATATTATTACTTGAATTATAATTACCTATATTTGTGTCTTCATCTTTAATTTTTCTATTAACATTAGCCCAATTGTTTTCTTGCGATATTTTGTAATTTATTGAATTTCTTTCCATAATTTTAAATCACTCTCCTTCTTTGAAAATAACTAAATCTAGATAAAAATATTATATCATACAAATTAAATAGTTAAAATACATATTAATTATGCAAGATATAACTTTATGTTATGGTAAATACATATTAATATATATAATTCATTATACCAAAAAAGAATTATAATATCAATATCAGTAAAAGCCTTATATAACTAAAAGTTATAATTAAAATAACAAATATGTATTTTACTTATATAATATACAATGATATAATACAAACTGATTTTCAGAAAGGAGGAAATTTATGGGCAATTTAAATAATAAAAACAAAGAAGTATTAACAGATGCAGAAATAATAAAAATCATTAAGGTTCTATTGGAAATGTTAGAATATAGAAGAAGATTAGAAATAGAATATCCAAATATAATTTCAACCAGTGAACTAGATAAATACAAAAATAATATAAACAATGATGATAAGTACACAAAAATTAAAAAGAATAATTATATAAGTTATAAATAATAGAGGATAAAGATGAAAGAAATTAAAAAATTATATTTGTGTTTATGATGAAAAGCCACGAATAAAAAGGAAGAAGGTATAAAATGAGAAAAGAAGAATTAATAAAGCTTAAAGAAAAATTAGAAATGGAAAAAAGAAATCAAAGTAAATACGTTTTAGTTGATGATACAGGAATTTCAGGAGATAATCACTTTACATTAGAAGAAATTAAAAAAAGAAATGATGAAAAAGAGCTTGTCAAAAATATAGAAAAATTATTTGAAGAATTAATACATCATTATTCTGATTTGGATATAGCATATGACTCCATAAACTTGTTAATAAGTTATGCCTTATTTTATAAAAAATATGATTATTTAAAAAAAGAAAGTTATCCAGAAAATTTTAAACCACTATATGATTATATCTGTTTAAGAATAAGTTACTTTTATTGTTCTGAAAGAGAAAAAGAATATGAAGAGGATCCAACAGACATATTAGTTAAATATGATAAGGAATATATTATGACTTTAAGTAGTTTTAAGAGAACTCTAGTAGAAAGAGGTTTTGACATATCATTAATACATGATTTTAAAGAGGTTGAAGAGTATATATCAAATGAAGAAATACTATGTGCTAAATTACCGATTAATTTTTCCAGTACTAATTCAAAAACAAAAAAATATGTGAGATAAAACGAAACTCACATATTTTTCTATATCAACAGCTTCTGTGGATACATAAACTCTCAAAGAAAAAGTATCAACAATTCCTGTTGATACTCTAATATTATTTAGTTTCAATTAAACCATAGTCGCCATCTTTTCTCTTATAAAGTACACATACCTTATCAGTATCCATATCTTTATATACAAAGAAAGAGTGCCCTAATAGTTCCATTTCAAGTATAGCCTCTTCTTCATCCATAGGCTTCATTTCTATATTTTTCCTTTTAACTACTTTTTCTTTAGATTCTTCATCTTCAAGAATTTCATAGTCAAAGTTGAATTCTTTAACATTCTCTTTAACATTTCTATTTAATCTTGTTTTATTCTTTCTGATTTGTCTTTCTAGCTTGTCTGTAACTAAGTCAATAGCGGCATATAAATCATCATTTTCTTCCTCACTTCTAAGAATAAACTTACTAGTAGGAATAGTTACCTCTACTATTTGATTATTGCCTCTAACTCTAGCAAGTACATTAGCAGTAATATCATCATCCTTAAAATATTTTTCAAGTCTTCCTAATTTAGATTCAGTGTAGTCTTTAATGGCGTCTGTAATCACCATTCTATCACCACGAATATTGTATTTCATATACATCATCCTTTCTAACTATAGTATAACAAATTACTAATAAAAATTAAATAGAATTAAGTAAAATAACATAATTTAACATAATTTACTTCCAAAGATTATAATTATATTCACCATTATCTACTAGATTTTTAATGGCACTTCTAACTGAAGGAGTATCCTCTTTATAAGTAACTCCATACCAACTAGCAGTAGTATTAATAACTTTAGTAGTTACTTTATTTTCCTGAATTAGTTTTTCTAAAACATCTGGAATTAAGTATTCACTAGTTAAAAGATTATCTTTATTCTCTTCGAGGAATATAGGGAATCTATCTTCTATATGTTTAAATATACTAGGAGTAAATAATAAGAAATTCATACTTACTGTGGCATTGTCATCAACATTAAATTCTCCTCTTCCATCTAAAGGTTTAGCAACAATGACATTATTAACTCTCTCAACTTTACTTTCTATAATTGATTTTAAATAATCATTTTCATCTACTTCACATACACCTCTTTTAACAGAACCATTCTCAGTTAATGTATTAGATACCATATAACCAATCATTCCATAATTATTAGAGTTACTATCAACATTAACTAAAAAGTTATATGCTTTAATAAATGCATCTCTTCCATAAAAATCATCAGCATTAATCATAGCAAATGGTTCATTCACTACATCTTTGCAGCAAAGTACTGCGTGAGCAGTTCCTAAAGGTTTTGTTCTATCACTAGGTAGTTCATATCCTATAGGTAAGTTATTTAATTCCTGAAAGGCATATTCTACCTTAATGTGAGGCTCTACTCTTGCTCCTATTGTTTCTTTAAATAAATCATAATTCTCTCTCTTTATTAAGAATACTATTTTGTTAAAACCAGCCTTAATAGCGTCATAAACGGAATAGTCAATAATAAACTCATCACTAGGACCCATAGGTTCAATTTGTTTAAGACCTCCAAAACGACTACCCATACCAGCAGCCAAAATAACTAAAGTAATATCTTTTTTCATCTTTCCTCCTTAAAGCAATAAATTTATGTTTACTTTTTGCTTATAGCAAATTAAAACATACTACTTTCAACTTGATTATATCAAAGAAAAATTAAAAAGTTAACCCTTTTTGTTTAAAAAACTAAAAAAAGTAACATTATATAAAAGAATATTCGCAGATATTCATACGAGAGAAGATCTTTCTCTTTTTTCTTTTTAAAAATATTTATTTATTTCTTATATTTTGATATACTTTAATTAGGAGGTAGAAAATATGGATATATTTTGTAAAATTATTAATGGAGAAGTACCATCATATACTATATATGAAGATGATATAGTTAAAGTGTTTCTAGATGTAAATCCTAATCATTTAGGACATACTCTTATAGTACCTAAAAAGCATTATCAAGATTTTTTTGATATCGATGATGTTACTCTTCATCATATATTAAAAGTAGCCAAAGAAGTAGCGGAACTATTGAAAGAAAGATTAAATTACGATGGTATTTCATTATGTGAAAATAATGGTTTAGGTCAGGAGGTTAAACACTTTCACCTACATTTAATACCAAAATATAATAATGAAAAAAAATTAACTTTAGAAGAAGTATATAAAAAATTAAAGTAGGTTTATGCCTACTTTTAATATTGGAAAAAACTATCCGAAGATAGTTTCATATACTTAAAAGATATTTTAATATAAGAAAGCAGATCCTAATATAATAGCAAGTAAAATATATAAAACAATAACGATTAAGAAGCCATTACTTCCCTTACATGAACTATTTGTAGACATTATTTTGCACCTCCTTTATTATATCCAAGCGCCTAGTATGATTATTAGTAGAATAAATAATACTAAAACAATTGCAGCAGAAGAACCACAAGTTCCACAGTTACCCATAATACATTCCTCCTTTTTTTCTATTCACATTATTTTATGGAAAAATATAAAAAAGGTGTCGGATTATATCTAATATAAAATTCAAAAGATTAAAAACTATGGTAATTAACCCATATTTCTAAAATAACCTTGAAATTTTTAACTATTTTTGATATTATATTAATGTATCTTTGAAAGGAGAATAAATGATGACAAAGAAAAAAGAAAAGGAAATAAACATACCAGAAAAGAGTAAAAAAGAAAAGAAAAATAAGAATAGCAAAAATATGAAACAGGATAAATTATATAAATTTTTTGATTTTGTAGATAAATATAGATTAGCTATTTATGGTGCAGTCGGAGGAGTTCTTGTAACAATACTAGTAGTTATACTTATTTGGCCTGAACGTATTGCTAAATTAAAGGATGGTACAGAACCAGTTGTAAAAATAGATGGAATGACAATAAATGCAGAGACTTTATATGAAGATATGAAAGATATGTATTCAATTACTGCTTTATTAGATAAAATAGATAATAAAATACTTGAAGAAAAATATCCTGAGACAGATGAAATGAACGATGAATTACAAAGCCAAGCAGAAAGTTATTATAGTGCTTATGAACAATATTATCAATTAAGTAAAGAAGACTTTTTAACTAAACAAGGTTTTGGAAGTGAAAAAGCTTTTATTGAATATTTAAGACTAAATTATCGTAGAAAACAATATGCTGAAGATTATATTAAGAGTCAAGTAACAGATAAAGAGATCGAAGACTATTATAATGATAAAGTATATGGTGATATAAATACTAAACATATCTTAGTAAAAGTTGAAAGTGATGCAACAGATGATGAAAAGAAAAAAGCAGAAGACTTAGCTAAAGAAATTATAGCTAAATTAGATGAAGGTAAATCATTTGATGAAGTAAAAGAAGAATATAAGGATTCTACTACTTATGAAGAGTTAGGATATAAATCATACAATGCTAATTTAGAGTCTGCTTATATGGAAGAAATGCAAAAACTAGAAGATAATAGTTATAGTAAAACTCCAGTTAAAACTTCATATGGTTATCATATAATCTATAGAATAGATCAAAAAGAAAAACCTAAATTAGAGGATATTAAAGATGAAGTTATAGAGTCAATTGCTACACAAAAGTCAGCAGATGATGCTAATCTTTCATATATAGCTTTAGATAAGATGAGACAAGATGCTGGATTAAAATTTGATGATACAGTTCTAGAAGCAAAATATGAAACTTATATGAAACAATATAAATAATAAATAAAAATGGTATCAACTAAATACCATTTTTTAATTACTAATTTTATTAAACATTTTTACAGTTTTATAGAAGTCTTGAAACTTCTTATTCCAATTATATTTAATCTCTTTAATCAAAGTCTTCTTAATAATATCAATATCTTGTTCTTCTTTTTCAAAATAATCATAGTATAAATATTTCAAATTAATAAGAGAGTTTTCTTTAGATATATATCTAATAAGAAAATCTTTCTTTTCTTTCTCAAGTCTATTTATATTAAATATTCTTCTTTTTTGATTTTTAATTATACCAATATTATATTTATTATTATCATTAACTTCGTCAAGAACTTCTTCTTCTTCATCTAGTAGAAGGCTACTTCTTTTAATTAAGTTACCCTTGTCATTAAATAGAAGGCCCATAGCTTCTTTACCATTGGTAATAAGACAAGAAGGTCCAACCTTAAGTTTAGTGTAGGTACTAGTTTTGTCTTTAATACTTCTTATAAAATCCTGATCTACAGTAATGATATTATATTTCATCGAAGTATAAGTATTATTATCAACAAGAAAAAAAGGGATCTTTTTAATATTTATAATATTATCACTTTTATACCACTCAAAAAAATTATAATAGTCCTTATTAAAATTTAGTACTACATCATAAATATAATTCATTTTTTATCGTCTCCTTTAAGTGTTATAGATAGTGTCATCATAATTATACCAATTATACTATAATAACATTCTATTCTTCTGATAATAAAATTAACATAATTAACAAAATTATACCCCATTGTAAGTAAATTTAAATATAAAATAATGTAGCTGCAGCCTATTACTGTTAATCCAAATCCCAGTAAGAATATAATTGCCCTTACCATATTTCCACCTACTAAATACTATGTAAATATATTAGTAATATAATAAAAAAAGAAAATCAATCTTTTGATTTTCCCAAAAATCTTAATAAGTCTATAAATACATTTATAAAGTCTAAGTACAATTGAAATGCACCATATATAGCAAGCTTATCTTCATCTATATCATACATTCTTCTTTTTACTATATTAATGTCATATATTATATATCCCAAGAAGATAATTAAACTTATAACACTAGTGGCCATATCTAGGAAATTACTTTTGAATATTAGAGCGTTAAGTATAATAAGAATAAGCTCTCCCAGTAGACCAAATAACAATATAGTACCTATTTTAGTTACATCTCTTTTTGTTACATATCCATATATAGCAAGTAGGATAAATACAATTGAAGTAGCTAAAAAAGTAATTGCTATAGAAGATATTTTGAATGACAAGAATATAAATGATAATGTAAGTCCAGTAAGGAGTGAGTATATAATATATAATACAATAGAAGCTGTTTTAGATATCTTTCTAATAAAGAAACTAAATATAAAAGCTACTACAAGTTCTAATATTATAATAGGAGCCATACCAATACTTAATATCTTAGTTAATAATACTGTATTAGTAGATAAATAATAGCCTGCTCCAAAAGATATTAATAGACCGATAGCTAACCAAAGAAATACTTTATTAAATATTTTATCCATCTAATTCATCTCTTCTTTCATTATTTATTTTATCAATTTCAACACCACTTATAACATCAAATTTCTTTGATATCTTTTCAGTAGTAATATAAACACTTTCTACATCTTTATTAACAGTTTGAATACTTTTAGCAAGTTTATCCCATCTTTCTTTGTATCTAGAAAACTCAACGCCAAGTTTATTTAGTTCTTCGTGTATTATTGAAGTATATTTGTCTCTTTCAATATTTTTAATAATCATTTGAATAACTGTTAAAGTAGATATAAGCGTAGTAGGAGACGTAATCCAAACTCTCTTTTTATAAGCATACTCTATAATATCTTGATGATATGCATTTATTTCAGCGAATATAGCTTCTGCTGGTAAAAACATTATAGCTTGATTAGAGGTAACTCCTTCAATTATATATTTGCTACTTATGGCATCGATATGTTTTTTAACATCAATTTTGAATTGTTTTTCATACCTATCTCTTACATCTTGAGGTATCTTTTTATCTACCATCATTCGATAGTTCTCTAATGGGAACTTAGAGTCTATAGCAACAGTACCAAGTGGTTTAGGAGCAAATAAAACAGAATCTGCAATAGTACCATTAGGAAGAGTATATTGAATAGAATATATTTTATCATTCTTTTCTCCAAATACACTAGATAATATATGTTTAAGATTTACTTCTCCAAATATACCTCTACTCTTTTTATCAGTTAAGATACTCTGAAGGGAAACTATGTCATTAGATAAGTTATCTATTTTTTTCTGTGCTTCATCTATCTTACTAAGTCTTTCTAGGACATTAGTAAACGTTTTGTTAGTCTTTTCAAAGTTTTGATCCAGTCTTTCATTAACTTTATCATTTATTTGACTAAGTTTTTTCTCCATACGATCATTAAGTCCATTGAAGTTATCATTCATAGTCTTCATAATATCTATTTGAAAGCTTGATAGTTCTTTTACTGTATTAGTCTCTAGATTACCCAGTCTTTCAGTTATCTTTCCTTCATTTACATTTTTACTAATAGCTATAATGACTAATATAATAACTATTATTAATAGTCCAATTATTATATAATCGAGCATATTTATACCTCCTTATTTGCATAATAAAAGTATATCATATAATTACTTTTTAGTAAATAAAAATAGTATAAAAAACAAACATTTGTATACAAGTATATTTATATTAGTTCGAGCCTATAGTCTCTCACTATCATTAAAGCCTAAGGTCTTTAATGAAAAATATGAAGCCTATCAAATAGTCTTCATATTTAAGTTCATTTAAGCAAACCTTCAAAGTATTTTGAAATTTCTTTTACTCTTGATTTAAATATTAACATATCAATAACATCTGATACTGAATATACAATTAACACAATACCAAGCATTGTAGTAATCATAACAGCAGTTACATTAGGATTAATAATTAAAAGAATACCACATATCATCATTAGTATAGATGTAAATAAAGATATAATATAATTATTATCAATATCTTTAATAACTAAAGATAGTCTTGTTTTAAATGCTCCATTAATTATAAAGAATATACCTAAAACAATTGGAAGAATACTTTCAAAAATATCAGGATTTAAGAAAATAACAATACCAAATAGAATAGATAAAATACTACTAGTCATTTGGAAAAAACATAATGCTGGATTAATTGTAAAGCTATCAATTAGATTAAATATTCCATATAGTAGTAGGAAAGATCCAATCATATAAGAAAATGTGTCAAGTGATGCTTTAGGCCAAACTATTAATAGTATACCAATAAGTGCAAATAAACAAGATAGTACTATTGATAAATTAATATACTTGTTCATTGATTTTACCATTTACTATTCTCCTTTCTATTATTATTATAACGCAAAATAATTAAAAAATTAAGTACAAGCTTTAAGAAATAGTCTATTAATTGTTAACTCCGTGTCTAACACTAGGAGTATCATTGGTTATTGCCTTAAATGAATATCCCTGTTTTTTACCATAATCAATAATATTTTTAAGAGTATTCACAGTAGCAGTATGACTACCAGAGTCGTGCATAAGAACTATATTAGTTTTACTATGTGATAGTCCATTAATTACATTATTATATATTTTAGAACTATTAGCACCGTCTCCTCCTGCATCGTTTGAGTCAACATTCCAATCAAAGTAATTATAACCTCTATTAACTACTTCACTTGTCAATCTAGTCATAATACCACTAGAATAGTGTTTACTAACGACATTAGAAGATCCTCCAGGAAATCTAATTATTTTAGGATGTATACCTATAGAATTATAGACACTATCACTAACATTATTTAAGTCAGTAAAGTAGTTATCTACACTAGAATATACATAGCTATAACTATGTGTATAAGTATGTAAAGCTATAGTATGTCCACTATTATAAGCTCTTTTTACATACTCGCCACCTCTTGTAACAAAGAAAGTAGCTTTAATATTTTCTTCATCTAATATATCAAGAATTCTACCAGTTAAGTTACTAGGGCCATCATCAAAAGTTAGGTATATAACTCCATTACCATAGTAGGATGGTCTACTTTTAACAATGATTTTGCGGGTAACTTCTTTTATATTATTACTACTATCAGCAACTGCATATTTAATTTCATATACCCCTGCTTTAGATGTATCAACATTTCCTTCAGTTTGAACTTTATCAGTGATATCACCATCACAGTTGTCACTCGCGGTATAACCATTTTCATCATAGCTAGATCCGACATAAATAGTAATTACATTTCCACCCTTTAGTGTAAGTGAAGGACTTTCTTGATCCTCAAAAATAATCTTTCTTTCTACTCTAATTTGATTATGTGAAGAATCTTCTACTTCATACCAGATACTACTATCTATCTTATTAGTATTAACTTTCCCAGTAATATCACCATCATAATTATCTATGGCTTCATACCCTTCTTCTTCATAATCTTTTAAAGGACAAACATAAGAAGGATTATTTCCCTTAAGAGTAATCAAGGGTTTAGCCTTATCTACTACATTAATAGCTATTTTTTTATTAACTCTATAAAATAGATAATTAACTCTACATTCTATATATGATGTGCCTACTTTATTTATATCTACCTTATTATCTATTATTAGTTTATTATTAAGATTAGTAAATAAATTATATGCTTTTACTTTAGGAGTATATGTTGTACCTACTGCGACTTCTTTATTACTTACTTCTATATTAGGATATAATACTGTGTATATAAGCATAAAACTAGTTATAAATATTAATAATAAAAATAATCTCTTTAATACATTCATCTACTACCACTTCATTCTAAACATTATTATAACAGATTTTCTATATAATTTCTATTCTAAGACAGTATTTTTATTGGGTTTTACATATTTTTTGTATATCTGTAATTTATTACCATCATAAGTAGCTAAAAGTATCTCATTATATGTTTTATAACCCTGTTTTTTAATCTCCTTTAGGAGCCATTTTTCATCTTTTCCAATTGCAGTTATATTATTTCCCATTACTTTTCCATCAATAATTATATTCGCAGTCAATACTTCTTCTGTTTTTTTAATTTTCATATCTTCTTTAGTCACAGGTTTATTTTTCTCTTTAGGCAAAAAACTAATACTACCATTTATTTCCATAATAGCATAATTTATATCATCTATATTAAAATAGCCGTTAGTACGAGCTTCCGCTAAAAGATCATTAACATCTAACTTTGATTTTTTTAAGCCAGACTCTATAATATTTCCTTTTTCTATAAGAAGAGTTGGCACTCCAGTAAAAAATCTTCTAGCTTTGATACTTTTTTGTGTAACTATAGATATTAGATAAGATATAATGCCATATACTAAAAGGCATAGAATACCCGATAAGAGGTTTTTATCTATATCTAAAGATATATCCGCGGCTATTGATCCAATGGTTATACCAACGATATAATCAAATAAACCAAGTTGGGATATTTGTTTCTTACCGAGCATCTTAGCTATAAAGAATAAAATTATTAGTACTAGTATTGTTCTATAAAAGACATTACATAATTCTTGCATATAAAAACACCTCACTTTTATTATGAGATGTTTTGTTAATTATATACTATTAATATTATTTATTATCATTGTTATAAAAATTACTATCAGTAGTATAACGCAGTGTCTTTTAAATATATTGTTAAGAAACACAATTGTTGTCTCTTTATTTAGCACAATATCTTTTATAATACTAAATATAAATATTATCATACAAATAAATAAAGGAATACTTAGCACATTATATTTAGTTGCTGTAATAAGATCAAAACTAAGAATAGATTTAAAAGCTCTAGTAAGTCCACATCCAGGACAATTAATGTTTAAGTATTTTTTAAATACACAGACAAGTTTAATTTTACTACTAATAGCTATAGAGACAAATATTATTATGCTAAATAATATTAATAAGTTTTTTAATCGTTTCATTAGTCTTTTAATGGATTACCATTAGCATCTGTATTTATAGAACCAGTAAGTATCATAATTCCTTCAACTAATCCCCATATTCCAGATATAGGACTAAGTATACCACAAGATAGAACAGTAATTAATAATTGACCTACTGCCTTTCCTGTATTGCCTAAGTAAAAGTTATGAACACCAAAAGCACCAAGTAAAATACCCAATAGACCAGCAGCTATTTTAGATTTAGCATTTGGATCAGCATTTACACTAGCTCCTTTGTTTACTTTAACTCCACAATTTAAGCAAATATCTTGTTCATCATTTAATTCTTTACCACAATTAGCGCAATATTTAGCCATATAAATTCCTCCTTTATACTAACTTAATTTTATCATATTAAGATAGATTTGTAAATTTGTTTATAACACTTTGAAGAAGTTCTTTTTCTTTAGCCAAGTCTTCTCTTTCTTTTTCAACTATATTCGAAGGAGCTTTGTTTACATAGTTTACATTACTAAGTAGCTTCTCTCTTCTTGCTATAGAGTTTTCTAAATTTTCTTTTTCTTTCAATAGTTTTTCTCTTTCTTCTTCAACATTCTTACTATTATCATATATTATATCTATTTCAAGACCATTATATTCAACCGCAGTAATATTATCACTTTCTTCGTTAGTAATTTTATCACTAAGTTTTAAAAGATTTACTATTATTTTTTCATCTTCTTTATCATTGATTTTTGTTATAACTTTATATTCACTACCTATACCAAGATCTTTCTTAGTATTTCTAAACTTAGTAACAAATTCTAATATACTATCAATATTAGTATCAAAGATTTCTTTTTTATTATATTCTGGATAACTAGATATCATAATAGATTCTGCATCTTTAACAGGAAGTGAAGTATATATCTCTTCAGTTACATACGGCATAAATGGATTTAACATCTTTATCATATCTGTAAGTACTCTAAGTAATACACTTTTAGTAGTATTATCATCATAGAACTTAGATAATTCAATATATTTATCACAGAAGTCTTGCCATATAAAGTTATATAGTGTAGAGCCTGCTATATTAAAGTCATATTTATCCATACTCTTAGTAACTAATTTAATAGTTTCATTTAATTTAGTTAAAATCCACTTGTCTTCTTTTTTAAGATTATCTAGAGTATAATCATCAGAAGTAAATCCCTCCAACTTCATTAAAACAAATCTAGAAGCATTCCATACCTTATTTATGAAGTTCCAAGTAGACCTAACTTTTTCTTCATCATATCTTAAATCCATACCAGCAGCAGTATTAGTAGTTAAGAAAAATCTAAGAGAATCTGCACCATAAGTGTCTATTACATCCATTGGATCTATACCATTTCCAAGGCTTTTACTCATTTTTCTTCCTTGCTTGTCTCTTATAAGACCGTGTATTAAACAATCTTTGAATGGCCTTTTTCCTAAGAATTCAAGTCCTTGGAAGGTCATTCTATTTACCCAGAATGGTATTATATCATAACCAGTAACTAATACATTATTAGGGTAATATCTCTTAAGCATTTCTGTTTCAAGAGGCCAACCTAGTGTACTAAAAGGCCATAGGGCTGAAGAAAACCAAGTATCAAGTACATCAGGATCTTGTACCCATCCCTCTCCTTCTGGAGCTTCTAATCCAACATAAACTTCATCACCTTTATACCAAGCAGGTATTCTGTGACCCCACCATAATTGTCTAGAAATACACCAATCATAAGTTATTTCCATCCAGTGGTTCATTGTTTTTTCATATCTTGTAGGAACAAAGTTAACTTTAGTATCTTTATTCTTTTGATTTTCAAGAACTCTATCTGCTAAAGGACGCATCTTAACAAACCATTGTTTTGATAAGTATGGTTCTATCATAACATCAGATCTATCTGAAAAGCCAACATTATGATTGATAGGTTCTATTTTAATTAATAGATTACTATTCTTTAAGTCTTCGACTACTTTATCTCTACATTCAAATCTATCTAGACCTTGATAAGTACCAGCATTTTCATTCATAGTACCATCAGTATTCATAATAATAATTCTCTCTAAGTTATGTCTATTTCCTACTTCAAAATCATTAGGATCGTGCGCAGGTGTTATTTTAACAACACCAGTACCAAATTCCATATCAGCGTGCATATCAGCAATTACTGGTATTTTTTTATTTAAAATAGGTAATATAACATTCTTACCAATATATTTCTTATATCTATCATCATCAGGGTTAACTGCTACAGCAGTATCTCCAAATAGTGTCTCTGGTCTAGTAGTAGCAACTTCTAGATATTCATCACTATCTTCTATAAAGTACTTAATATGATAGAAGGCTCCTTCTACATCTTTATAAACAACTTCTTCTGTTGATAGAGCTGTTCTAGCAGCAGGATCCCAGTTAATAATTCTCTCTCCACGATATATTAAGCCTTTGTTATATAAATCAACAAAAACTTTTTTAACCGCAGCACTAAGTCCTTCATCTAGAGTAAATCTCTCTTTACTATAGTCAAGAGCTAATCCAAGCTTAGCCCATTGTTTATGAATGTTATCAGCGTATTCTTCTTTCCAAGACCAAGCGACTTTAAGCCATTCCTCTCTATCCATACTACGAGGATCTATACCCTCACTCTTAAGCTTTTTATCTATCTTAGATTGTGTAGCTATACCAGCGTGATCCATACCAGGAATCCATACAGCATCAAAACCCTTAAGTTTCTTATATCTAATAATAATATCTTGCAATGTAGTATTCCAAGCGTGTCCTAAGTGTAATACACCTGTTACATTAGGAGGAGGAATAACAATAGCAAATGGTTCTTTACTCAAATCATTCGAAGTAAAATACCCCTTTTCTTTCCAATTTTCATATTTATTTTTTTCAACCTTTAAATGGTCATATTTTTTATCAAGCATTTACAACACCTATCCTCTTATCTATATAATTATTTAATACCATAGTAATCTTACTATAGAAGTCTTTAATTTCATCATTATCAAAAGTTAATGAATCAATAATTTTATCTACATATTTATTTTGCTTAAGTAAATAGTAGGAGTATTTATAATTAAATGAATACATTTTAGATAATACTATTAAAACTCCATCAGAAGAATTCTCTCTCATTCTTGGACTAATAGTCTTAAATTTCTTAAAACTATCATAGACGAGACCATTAGGATAAGTTCTAATTCTTGTATCAATATATGGGTAATTAATAAATAATCTAAATGTATCTAAATTATGAGCATCTTTTAATATAGCACATATATGTTTAGATTTTTCATCTATATCTACAGGGAAACCATCTTTATCATAAGCATATATAGCCATTTTTATTGTATTATCATACTTATTATCTTTAGTAATTTCTCTTAATAGTCCTTTATTAAATAGTACCTCTATTGCTTTATCAGAAGAATCATCATCATCTTCATCTATATGGTAATTAGGAGTTCTTGAAAAGTTACCTATTTCGTGAAATAATCCCACGAGTTCACAGACTGCTATTTCTTCTTCATCGAATATATTAAGTCCAGTGGCTAAATCTCTAGCAATCTCCATAACTTTAAGTGAATGAAAATATCTTGCTTTAATATTCACATTATTCATATCATACTTTCTGACATATTGTTCAAATATTTTCATTATTCTACTACTTTTCATATAATTCCTCCCTTTTCATAATCAATATAAGTATATAATAATTTCTAGTATTTTTCAAGTAAATTATAGTATTTATTTCATCTCACACTAAAGTTGTTCGCTGTTTTTTTAGCCTGTAGTCTAAAAAAATACTTTAGAGCCTCAAGTCTCTAAAGTAAGTGTAATTATTTCTTTTTTTCTCTATCAACAATATTAATTATCTCTTCGACAGTTTTATCAACAGTATTGTTGATAACTATATAATCATAATTATCTTTATATTTAATTTCTTCTTTAGCTATTAATAATCTTTCATTAATAACATCTTCAGAATCCGTATTACGTTCCCTAAGTCTTCTTTCTAATTCTTTAAAAGAAGGAGGCATAATAAATATACTAATAGCTTCAGGATACATTTCTTCGATATTAGAAGCCCCTTTTACATCAAGTACAGCAACTACATCAATACCATTATCTATATTATTAAAAATATATTTACTAGGAGTCCCATAATAATTACCATTATATAAAGTGTACTCTAGAATATTATTATTTTTAATATTATCTTCAAATGTAGATTTATCTACAAAAAAGTAATCCACGCCCTCTACTTCATTCTTTCTCTTCTTTCTCGTGGTCATAGAAACAGAATATATAATTGAGGTTCTATCTACTAATTCTTTAGCGATAGTATCTTTACCTACACCACCAGGACCAGATATAACTATAAATTTACCTTTCTTCATTCTCTCTCCCTTTCTAATATCTTAATATCATTAACTACCACTTGATATTTATCAAATCTTTTTTCTACTTTACCAAATATATTAATAATATCTCCTATCTCAATATTATTAAATCTCTTATAGACATTAGGAAATACTGTAAGAGAAACTTCACCATATTCATCTTCTCCTGTAATAAAAGCCATAACATCATTATTCTTAGTAGTAGTCTCTCTAAGTCTTTTAATTAGAACAACTAAATTAATATTTTTATCAAAGTATTTATTAATATTTAAGGAAGTTATTATATTATTTTCTCTATATTTAGATATAGGGTGTTCTGTTAAGTAGAAACCAATAGTCTTAAGTTCCAGCTCTGTTATTTCTTTTTTAGTATATTCATCATATATATCAATATATGGTTTTTCTATTTCAATTATACCAGCATCTTTAGCTATTTCAGCATAATTTAGAACATTATCTAAGTTTTCTATTAAAGTTCTTCTATTATAACCAAAGTTTATTGCCCCAGCATTAATTAAATTAATAATTACTCTTTTATTCACAGAGGTACCAGACATTCTAAGAACAAAATCACAAAAGTCTTTGAATTCACCTTTTTCTCTCTCTTTAATAATATCATTACTACTAGCAGTCCCTACATTCTTTATTATAGATAAAGGACACTGTATACTATTATTTATTACATAATATTTATTTTGACTTTTATTTATATCTGGAGGTATTATCTTTATACTAGAAGCTCTAGCCCTATTTATATATGTATCTGTTTTAACTTCCTGACCAATAGAATTAGTTAGAGTAGCAGCTATAAAGTATTTTAAAAAGTATGCTTTAATAAAAGCCATTCTATATGATGTAATAGCGTATGCTACAGAATGAGATTTATTAAAACCATAATTAGCAAATTTAAGTATTAAATCATATACTTTATTCGCCGTATCCTCACTATAATTATTCTTTAAACAGCCATTAATAAATTTAGGCTTTTCTTTTAAAAGAATTTCTTCTTTCTTCTTAGACATAGCTCTTCTTAAAATATCTGCTTCACCATAAGAATAAGAGGCCATTAATCTTGCTATTTGCATTATTTGTTCTTGGTATACAATAATACCATAAGTACTTTTTAAAATAGGTTCTAGATCAGGATGAATATAAGTAATTTCTTCTCTCTTTTCTCTTCTTCTAATAAAAGTATCAATGTTATCCATAGGACCAGGTCTATATAATGCTAGAGCTAAGACAATGTCATCAAAAGATTTAACTTTTAATTTTCCTAAAAATCTTTTCATACCAGTAGATTCAAATTGAAATATACCATCCGTATCAACATTATAAAATATATCAAGAGCCTTCTTATCATTATTTGGTATTCTTTCAAAAGTAATGTTTATTTTTTCTTTATCACGAATTTCTTCGATTACATTACTAATTAGGGTTAAATTATCTATACCTAGGAAGTCCATTTTTAAAAGACCTAAAGGTTCTAAATAGTCTTTAGAGTAGGCCGTTGTGTACGTATCTAGTTGGTTTTTATATAATGGAATAATATCATCTATATCATACTTACTCATTACTATACCAGCAGCGTGTATTGATATATGTCTAGGTAATCCTTCTAAGTGTGTACCGATTTCATATAATAGTTTTAATTCTCTTTTAGAGTTTATTAATCTATAGAACTTACTATCTTTTATATAAGAACTACTAAGTTCTTTTGAAGTAATAGATCTACATATATCATCCGTAATAGGTAGACTTATATTCATACATCTAGCTAAGTCTCTAGTTACTTGTTTAGCTCCTAATGTATTAAAAGTAATAATACTAACTACTTTCTTTTCACCATACTTTTTAATAACATAATCAGTAACTAAGCTTCTTTTTGTACTATCAAAGTCTACATCAATATCGGGCATTGTTACTCTCTCAGGATTTAAAAATCTCTCAAATAACAAATCATACTTAATAGGATCAACATCGGTAATACCAATAGAATATGAAACTAAGCTACCTGCAGCACTACCTCTACCAGGACTCACTAATATATTATTTTGCTTAGCATATTTAACATAGTCCCATACAACTAAGAAATAGTCACAGAAGCCCATTTTATTAATAACATCTAATTCATAATTTAATCTTTCTATGTAACCATCTGGAACATTATTGTTAAATCTTCTATTTAGACCCTTATAAGATAGTTCCTTAAGAAAGATACTAGGATCAATATTTTCATCATATACAGGAAGTAATCCTTCTGTATACTCTAAAGTAACATTACAAGAATTAACTATATATTCCATATTACTTCTAACATCTTCATTAGTCAAAGATATAAACTCTTCTTTATCTAATAGATATTTATTCTTGAAAGTATTAAGTTCAAATTCTCCTAGTCTCTTTTCATCCCTTATCATAATTAAATAATCTAAATATCTATAATCATCTCTATTTAAGTAGCAGACATCATTTATAAATACTGCCTTTTCTTTAATATTATTTAATTCTTCATAAGTAGAATATCCTATAAAGTATTCTTGATATATAGCAGTTATTTCTTTATTATAATTACTATAAGGAATTATTAATACTAAATTATCTTTATATTTATTTAGTATATCTAAACTTATATTATTGTCAGAAATATTCGTAGATAATTTAATTAAATTCTTATATCCTAGATTATTTTTTGCTAATAATATAAACTCTTCATTATCAAATTTAACTTTAATACCAATAATTGGTTTAATATTATTCTTTTTACAAGATAAATAGAATTCATATGCTCCAAACATATTATTAGTATCAGTTATAGCTAAAGAAAAATAGCCAAGTTCCTTAGCTTTACTTGTTAATTCATTTATCTTAATTAAACTACTTAAAATAGAATAACTAGTTTTAACATCTAAAGCACATAACACGGCTATCCCTCCTTTAATTAATATCTAAGTGTGAAAAATGCAATAAGAGCACCAGCAGCAGCTACAATAAGAGCAAGTGTTGCAACAGCAGCAAAGCCATTACTCTTAATACCTATATCAGTGGCTTTTACTTTTTTCTTTGAGTTATGTTTATAATTTTTAGGTGCATTACTTAAAACATAGTTCATAGAAGGATCTATGTTTAAAGGTGCATTACTTCCCTCAATTATAACTTTAGAATTTCCTCTTTCATCACTAAATTGTTTTTCCATAATTTCCTCACTTTCTTCTATTTTCAGCAATCATTGTTATAATATCTGTTAAATATTTAATTCTCTCTATTATTCTTCTAGCTTTAACTTTTCCTTCAATATCATTACTAGCCAAATGTTTTTCTAGTTCTTCAATCGTTAAGTTTGAAGTAAAAAATGTTGGTAGTTTTTCTTGCATCCTATACTGTAATATAGTACCTAGAACTTCATCTCTGTTCCAGCAGGTAGTAGTCTCAGCGCCAATGTCATCAATAAGAAGTAACTCAGCATTTTTAACTTTATTAAACATATTCTTATAGTCGTCAGAAAAGTTTTCTTTTAATTTTCTTAAAAACTCAGGATAATAAATAACTACCGGCTTAGCGCCTTTCTTAGCTAGTTCATTAAATAAAGCGGCAACTAAATATGTTTTTCCACATCCAAAGTTACCAGTTAAGTATAATCCTTTTAAGCATCTATTATTTTGGTATTCTTTTATAAATGTAGTTATCCATTTAATAGTTTCTAATCTATTCTTATCATCAGTATAAATATTCTTCATCGAAGCATCTAATATTTCTCTTGGCATATCAAACAGAGAAATATTATTTTTATAAGCATTATCTTTATCAAGTTTCTTTTTATATTTACAAGGAAGATAAGAAAATACAATATTACCTTGTTCAATACTAGGATAATATACATAACCATTTATTAAGTTCTTACATTCCATTATATTTTTGCAGTTTTCACAGTTCTTAACTTCTCTAGCAGAGTCTTCAATTAAAGAAGTATATTTAATAAGCATTTCACGAGGACATTTAAGTTTAGAAACTATCTTCTTAAATGTATCATCATTATAAGCCAAATCAAAGTTTTTTTCAAGTTCATAGTTATCTATATGTTTAGATTTGCTAATTAAATCATTTATCTCTTTCATTATTTATACTCCTTTAATAGTTCTTCTAATTGATTATCTTCACCATCATTTATTTCCTTTTTGGATATCTTTTTATCAAACCAATCTGGTATATTTTGTGATTTATTTTCTATTTTAACTATTCTTTTATTCCTCTTTTTATGTTCTTTTTCAGCAGTATTCATAGCTTCTTCAACAGTTTCAATACCAAGTCTTTGCCATTCACCAGCTAACATTTCTACGAGACCTCTAGTAAGTTTTTTCTCATTAACATTTAAAACATAATCTATAAGGACATTAACTACTCCAGGTTTTAACTTATAATCAATTAATAAGTCTTCAACTAACTTTAAATCTCTTCTAGTAGGTTCATTACCCTTATTCTTAGAAATTAATAACTCTCTTGGAGATATAGTTTCAAAAGTATATATCATCTTTGCCCTATTAGAAGTGTCTCCTATTGGTTTTCTAAGATATTCAGGTTGACTATTATCAATAATCGTAGGAAGTATACCACCATTATCAAATTGATAATAATTTCTAGAAGATTTTCTAAGTTCTTCTTTATTTATAGTACCTCTTTCATTAAAACATCCCTTTATAATATTAGACATTTTAACAGCATCTATATCATATATAAAAGATAAATTAATAATTAATTCTTTAACTTCTTTAGTAAATACTTTATTTGTATCAATATTTTTAGGCATCGAAGATATTAAGAAATTAAAGTCAAAGTTACTATTAATATTCAATTTTAATTTATTATATTTTCTAATATCTTCGAGTGATAAGTCATAAGAAGTAAGAGTAGTAGATTGAAATACATCATTAAAACTCTTAGTAATATCTTTATAATTACTAGTATTAAATCTAGGTATCTTAAATGTCTTAATAATATTATCATATTCTTGCTTTCCTATATTACTGTATAATACAATATTAAGAATAGGATGTGATAGAAATTCAGAAGCACTAACAGGAGAATATAATTCATATATATAATTATTAACATTACCTGTTTTTATAAGTGTCTTGATAAGACCAATAGCCTCTAATTTTTCTCTTGCAGTCTCTATTTCACCTATTGTCATTCTAAGACTAGATACTAGTTTTTGATGTGAAAAGTCTTTACTTACTATTTGTGAAGAATCTAAATCAGACCAGAATGTGAAGTATAACATAACAGCTTCCATACCAATAATTGGAAGGTATAAATCAGTTAATATTTTTCTGTCCTCATCATATAAAATAGTTTTATTAATAACTACATATGTATCCGCGGGTAATAAAGTATAACTTTTCATAAGCAATCACATTCCTCAGATATATTGTATAATAAAAAAAAATAAAAGTAAAGAAAATAATACTTAAATTTTTCTTCTATTAATTTGAATAAAATATTGCTCTTTTATATACTTTCTTTTCTTATTAATATAAGACTAATAATTAGTATTAATATACCCAGTAAAAAGATAATATTATTATAGCTAAAAAATAATTCTCCTATTAAATTACTAGATATATGAATAATTATAGGTATTATAATATTTCTTTTTCTTATATATATATAAGCATTTGTTATACCTATAATAAATGCAAATATAATCATTAGAAGATTATTATGTAAAATGGCAAATAAAGTACTAGATATAATAATACAAAAAGTATTATTAAAGAATTTATTTAATTTATTAATAAAACTGTATCTAAAAAGAAATTCCTCGAATATAGGTCCTATGATACAAGAACTAATAATAACCCCAATAGAAGTACTTCTAGTGGTAACATCTATATTAGTATATTTTAAAATAATACTATTAAATATAGTGGCTATAGCTATTCCTAACATAAGATATGGGAAATAATTATTATTGCCTGTTAAATTAATTTTCTTATTTCTTTTAATAGCGTATATAATATATATTATTTCAAAAATATTTAAAATAATAGTACCTAAAAATATAGTTTTATTCTTCCCAAAAAGTAATACTAAAAGAATAAGAATAACATATTGAAGTAATGTAACTATAATTATTTCTCTACTAGATTTTAATAGACCTCCAAATAACTTCATAATACCTCCAAAAAAATAAGGCAACCAATTCTAGTTGCCTTAATATCTAAACATTAACATTAGATACTTCTAATACATTAATAGCTTGAAGTCCTTTTTTAGTTTCAATAAGATCAAATGAAACCTTTTGGCCTTCAGATAATGTTTTGTATCCATCTTGTTTAATCGCAGAATAATGAACAAAGATATCTTCTTTATCTGGACAATCAATAAAGCCATATCCTTTTTCATTATTGAACCACTTCACATTTCCCTGCATTTTGCCACCTACCCTTCCGCTTTTCCACAAGAATATTATAAAGTACTACAAAGCGTTTTTGCGAACAAAAAAGTAAAACAAAAATCAATAAAAATTCTTGAGATGAACTATACTACAAGCAAATAAATAATACTATATGTTCATTATAAAAAATAGATATTGGTTATATCTAAATAAAAGGTCGGGTAAAAATATAAATCGTTAACTAATTGTATACCATAAGTAATAAATAAAAAAAGATAGCTTAAGTACATCTAGCTGTCTTATATGTTTTTAAACGTTAACGTTAGATACTGCTAGTACATTAATAGCTTGAAGCCCTTTTGCAGTCTCAATAAGATCAAAAGAAACTTCCTGCCCTTCAGATAATGTCTTATATCCATCTTGCTTAATTGCAGAATAATGAACAAAGATATCTTCCTTTTGTGGACAGTCAATAAAGCCATATCCCTTGTCATTATTAAACCATTTAACACGACCTTGCATTAATAACACCTACCCTTCTACTTTTCCCTACAAGAATATTATAACCAATAAATTAACTAGTTTGCAACAATTTAAGTAAGACAAAAATCGATAAAAAATTCTTGAAGATAACTGACACAACCCCATAATAACATAAGAGCTTAGTAGATAATATCAAAAAAGAAATGAAACAAAAAAATCAAGATAAAAATAAAGCTGTTAACTATAAGCATACATAAAAAAATAAAGCAGTTTATTAAGCTACTTTATTTCGATATTTAATATTTCTAAAATTCTATTTAAATCTTTAGTATTTTCAAAGTAAATATTAATTTTTCTATTATCAATTTTAACTTTAGTATCTAGAATTTCTCTCATTTCATTTTCTATTTGTTCATAATCATTTTCTTTTTCTCTTCTGTTAATTGGCACACGTTTCTTAATTTCTTCTTTTTTGCTAATATCTTCAAGTTCGTGAACACTAATATTCTCTTTTATTATCTTATCTGCTAATCTATTAACTTCATCTCTGTCTTCCATCTTACTAAGTACTCTAGCGTGACCCATAGATATCTTTCCATCCAAAATCATCTTTTGAACATCTTCAGGTAAATTTAAAAGCCCAAGGGTGTTAGTAATATGACTTCTACTCTTGCCAATCTTTTGAGCTAAATCTTCTTGTCTAATATCCAAGTTATCAATAATACCTTTATAAGCCCAAGCAAGTTCAATAGCAGTTAGATTTTCTCTTTGAATATTCTCAAGTAGAGAAATCTCTCGCATTTGATCATCAGTAAACTCTTTTACGATAGCAGGTATTGTATTTAATCCTGCCATTTTAGTGGCTCTAAGTCTTCTTTCACCTGCTATTAAATCATAACCTTTGATGCTCTTTTTAACAATAATTGGTTGAAAAACACCATAATTTTTAATAGACAAAGACAGTTCTTCTAGAGCCTGTTCATTAAATGTTTTTCTAGGTTGATAAGGATTTGGTCTTATTTCAGATACAGGTATTTCTTTTACATCGTTAGTAGTGGCAGTTTCAATAATGTTGTTTTCAAAAGTATCAAAATCTAATACTTCAGTAGAAAATAACTCTTCTAACCCCCTACCCAATGCTTTCTTCTTTTGTTCCATTTCTTTCTATAACCTCCTTAGCTAGATTTAGATAAGCAATTGTTCCTTTATTTCTTGGCTCATATTCTAAGATTGGTTTTCCGTGTGATGGAGCCTCTGCTAATCTAACAAGTCTTGGAATAATTGTATCATAAACTCTTTCTTTAAAGAAACCTTTAATACTTTCTATAACTTCAACACCTAAATTTGTGTTTGAAAACATTGTAAGAAGAACTCCTTCAATACCTAAGTTAGGGTTAACTTTTCTTTGCGCTAACATAATAGTATTTATAAGTTGCATTATTCCTTCAAGTGCAAAGTATTCACACTGTACTGGAATAAGTACGGAATCTGCAGCTGCTAGAGCATTCGTAGTAAGTATTCCAAGTGAAGGAGGGCAATCTATTAGTATAAAATCAAATTCTTGTTTTACTTTTCCTAATTCATCTTTTAACCTTGTTACTCTATTAAAAGAAGTTCCTTGTTCTTTAGCTTTTTTTTCTATTTCAATAAGTTCCATATCTACTCCTGCTAGATTTAAGTAAGCAGGAAGTAAATATAAATTTTTACTTTTTGTCTTTATAATAGCGTTATTTATACTGTCTTTTAGTGTAAGGACTTCGTAGATACTACTTGATATGTCTCCTTTATTAATTCCAACCCCAGTAGTGGCATTTCCTTGTGGATCTAAATCTACTAGTAATACTTTCTTTCCTAAAACTCCTAAAGAGGCTGCTAAGTTGATACTAGTAGTAGTTTTTCCTACTCCGCCTTTTTGATTTACAATTGCAATAATTTTTCCCATAATGTCACCTTGTTTTCCTCATATATAATTGTATCAAAAAAAATCGAAAAAAGAAAGGGCTTTTTTTATCTTTTTATCAGTTCGCACTAAAGTCGCTCACTGCTATCTAAAGCCTAAGGTCTTTAGATAGATAACTTAAAGCCCAGGTCTTTAAGTTATGACCTATCATTATGACTTATCACATAAGTTAAGTATAATAGTATAATTTATTAAATTTTATTCAAAGTATAGCAAATAATAAAATAAGATGTTATAATCATTATATAATATAGAAGGTTGGTGATTAAATGTTAGAACATATTAAAATTAAGTTAAATGCTAAAGATTGGAACTTCATGTATAAATTAGCTAAAAAATACTACGAACACAATAATGATTTAGAAGTACCACATCTATTTAAAACACTAAACGGCTACGAAAATACGAACATCAAAGAAAGTTACTATTTAGGAAACTGGGTAGTAGAACAAAGAAGATTATATAGTAATGGTAAACTAAGCCAAGATAAAATCAAACTTTTAAAAGATATTGGTATTCGCTTCGAAGTAAAAGATTATGAAGCAAAATGGCAGGAAATGTATAACTTAGCTAAAGCATATAAAGAACATTACGGAAACGTAGAAATTGTTTGCAGCTTCAAAACTGTCAATGGTTACAAATATAACGATGGAGAAGGAAGCAAAAATTTAGGAGCTTGGGTTGCCGAACAAAGAAGACGATACAATCAAGGCAAACTAAATACCAATAGAGTAGAATTATTAAATAGCATCGGCTTCCGTTTCGAAGTAAGAGATAACGAAAAACAATGGGACAAAATGTATGAACTAGCCAAAAAGTATTATGACCATCAAGGCAATTTAAATATTCCTCAAGGTTTTAAAACCATAAATGGCTACGACTACAACGATAGCATCGACTGCTACAACTTATCTTCTTGGTTAAATAATCAAAAAACATTTTATAAAAACGGCAAACTATCGAATGATAGAATAAAAAAATTAGAAGCCATAGGAGCTACACTAGAAACAAAAGATCAAGATAAAGCTTGGCAAGAAATGTATAATCTAGCCCAAAACTATTACAAAAAGAATAAAAATTTAGAAGTCGTATACAGCTTTAAGACCAAAGACGGTATTACTTATGATAATAGCATCGGTAGTTATGCTTTAGGTAGATGGCTAACAACACAAAGAAACGCCTACAAGAATGGCAAACTACCAAACGACAGAATAAAGAAATTAGAAGAAATAGGCTTCCGTTTTACCCCAAAAACACCTCAAGAACAATGGAATAATGCCTATCTTTTAGCTAAAGATTACTACGATGCCAATGGCAACTTAGATATTGATGAAAAATATAAGACCAAAGACGGTTTCGAACTCGCCTCTTGGCTAACAACACAAAGAAATGTTTATAAAAGAGGAAAACTATCCCCTGAAAAAACAAAAAAATTAGAAGAGATAGGTATTTCCTTTGCAAACAAGTTATCCGAAGAAAATTGGTTAAATGCCTACACCTTAGCTAAAACCTATTATACTAATAAAGGCAATCTAAACATTATTAAAGAATATAAAACCGAAGATGGCTTCGAACTCGGCGTTTGGTTAGCCAATCAAAAAGCAAAATATAGACAAGGAAAACTAAAAGAAGAATATGTACATAAACTAGAAGACATAGGCATAAAATGGTATACAAAACCTAGTGTTAAAGAAAAAGCCGAATTCTGTAATCATTACAATATCAATTATGATGCAGTTTATAACATATCATATATAGAATTATACGCCAAAACAAAGTTCTTACTTGCAAACGGCTACAAAATAGAACAAAACGGTGTATTAAATCCAATATATACCATTAAAGACGAAGATATCCAAAAAATATATGGAATAACTCTAGATGAAATTATCGCCACTTATGGTATCATAAAAAAAGAAGATATCCGTACTAAACGTCGTCAATAAGAATATTAAGTTACAAAAAAATTATTCACATAAAGCATTAAAAATCTTGACATAATTAAAATTAACATATATAATAAAATAGCATTTGACTTGGAGGTGTATTATATAATGAAAAGAACATATCAACCTAATAATAGAAAAAAAGCTAAAAAGCACGGATTCTTTGCTAGAGTTAAAGGTAATGTTTTAAACAAAAGAAGAGCTAAAAAAAGAAAAAAATTATGTGCATAATTTTGTTTTCTTTTTTTCTTTTTATATATTTATATAGAATTAAAGGTGAAATAATGAAAAAAATAGATATAATAAAATCATCAAATGAGTATACAGAAATAATAAATAATAATAGAGCCAAAAGAAATAAATACTTTAGTGTCTATTATCGAGATAATCATAAAAGTAATAGATATGGAATTACTGTGCCTAAAAAAACAGGCAATGCCGTGATAAGAAACAAAACAAAAAGAAGAATAAAAAACATTATAGATAACAATAAAAACACTATACAAAATGGTTATGACTATGTTATAATTGTTAGGAAAGGCATAATAGATTTAACATACAAAGAAATAGAACAAGAATTGTTAAATTTACTAAAGTAAGGTGATTAATTTGAACAAAGATAAAAATAAAAAAGTAATAAAAGTACTGCTATTAATATTCAGTTTAATAATATTAACTGGTTGCACTAAGACACTAACTGATGATAATAAAAAAGTTGTAAAAAATGAAGAAACAGGTAAGGCGCTTACAGAAAACGTATTGTGTAGGCCAGCTGATGAAAAAACACTAGAATTATATAAAGAAAATGACGTAAAGATAGATAAATTACCAAAGTGTGAAAACTTTAAGCCATTCGATGAATATGAAGGACTATGGACTACAATCTTCGTAAAACCATTAGCCTTTGTAATCATAAAAATAGGTGAACTCCTAGAAAAAACAGGTCTTGGTAAAGGACTTGCAAATGGCTTTGCTATAATGTTATCCTGTTTAATAATAAGACTAATATTATATCCATTCACAAAGAAGACTGCTATGCAATCAGAAAAACTAAAAAAAGTTCAACCACAATTAGAAAAACTAGAAAAGAAATATAAAGATAAAACTAGTGAAGAAGATCAAAAGAGAAAAGCTGAAGAAATGATGTTGATTTACCAAAAGAATAAGATAAATCCAATATCAAGCTGTCTTCTATCATTCATACAAATACCATTATTATTCGCATTCCTAGAGGCAATCAATAGAACACCAGTAATATTTGAAAACAGTTTCTTAAAGTTAGATATGGGAACAACAATATCTCACGGAATAACTTCCAATCTATGGTACTACTATGTAATATTCCTAATTATAATCTTAGGAACATCATATCTATCATTTAGAAAGACATTAAAAGATCAAACCGCAATGGCAACACAAATGAAAGGAACAATTTACTTTATGTTAGTAATGATACTAATAGCATCATTTAGCTTGCCGGTTGCATTAGGATTATACTGGATAGTATCTTCACTATTTACAGTATTACAAAATTTAATCGTAGAAAGAAGGGTCAAAGGTAGTAATGAATAGTCATATATACGAAGCAAAAACAAAAGAAGCTGCCCTTGAAATGGCACTTCAAGAATTAAATGTTGATAAAGAAGATTTAATTATAAATAAAGTAGATGAAAAAAACAGTCTACTAAAAAAGAGTGTTCAAATAGAAGTTTACAATATCAATGAAATAGTTTCATTTATCAAGGATACTATAAGCGAAATAACCAAAAGAATGAATGTCGAAGCCAACTTAGAAGTAAGAAAAAGAGACAAAAGCATTTCTATAACAATCTTTTCTGATAATAATTCAATACTTATCGGAAAACAAGGCAAGAATGTTGCTGCACTTCAATTACTAATAAGACAAATGGTTAATTCAAAATTAAATGAACCAATATCAATAACATTAGATGTTGGAAACTATAAAGAAAAAAGAATTAAAAGTATTGAAGTATTGGCTAAAAGATTAGCAAGAGAAGCTTACAAAACAAAGACAGAAATAACAATGGATAGTATGAACTCTTACGAAAGAAGAATAGTTCATTCAGTGCTATCAGATGATAAATATGTCTATACAGAATCAACTGGTGAAGAACCAAATAGAAAAGTTGTTATAAAATTAAAAGGAGAATAATCTTCTTTTTTTTAACCCATAACATATAAATTTAGAAGGGAAGTGATACATTGAATTTTATTGAAGAAATAAGTAAAATAATAAATATAGAAGAAGTATATATAGAACTTTTTCTAAAAACATTATTCTATACTGTAGTTATAACGCTAATAGAAAAGCTAGGTTCAAAACTACTAAAAAAAACAAAAGACAACAAAAAAGAATATGAGTATACAAGAGCTTGGAAACTTATAATAAAAATAATCTATATAATTATAATAATGATCTTCTGGGGCCGTTATGTTAAAAACTTTATAACCTTAATAAGCGTTCTATCCGCTGCCTTTACAATAGCTTTAAGAGATTTAATATTCAACTTTTTTTGTGGATTATATATCAAAATGGTAAAGCCTCTAGAAATCGAGGACAGAATAGAAATAAATAATTATAGAGGAGACGTAGTAAACATTAATATGATGAACTTTGAAATACTAGAAGTGACCAGTAATGACTTAACAGGCCAAAGTACAGGTATTATCATTAGCCTCCCAAATTCTATAATTTTTCAATATCCTCTAAAGAACTACAATAAAGCCTTTAAATACATATGGGACGAAATACTAGTAAAGGTTCCCCTAGACTGTGATTTATCAAAAACAAAAAGCACCCTATATAAAATAGTAAATTCAAATGAAGTAATCAAAAATATACCTTCCAAACTAAAAAAGCAAATAAACAATGTATCAAATAAATATAGAATATACTATAACAAATACGACCCAATAATATATACCAAAATAGTAGACAATTACATAGAACTTCAGATAAGATATCTAGTTCATCCAAAAAAAGCTAGATTTGTAGAATCCACACTATGGAACTACATATTGCAAGCATATAAAAATAATGAAATAGAACTTTATAAAAACAATTAATAGGTATTTAAAAAATACAAAAAATATGTTACCATTAAACTAGGAGATGATATTATTAACAACGAACTATTAGAATTTGCCAAAAGAAATAACATAAATTTGGACGAAATAGAAAAATTAAATGAGAGTAAGCTCCAATCCAAAGAAGATATTAATAGAATAGTCTACACAAATGGTTTATATGATAACGAAGAAGACACTTATATATCAATTGCTGACATAGTAGGATACGATTATAGCTGGAGAAACTCCAGGGACATAATTCTAAGTTTTGATAATTATTTCAATAAACAAGGAACAAACTATCAAACAAGAAGCATAAGTATGCTTAATTATTCATCAGAAGAAATAATTGACGGCTTAAGCAAAAGTTTTATAAAAGAACCAATTTGTATTCAAGAAGCCGAAAGAGGAATATATACAATATCCACAAATGGACTACACAGATATACCATTTTAAAAATACATTATTTAAACGATTTAATCAAATCCACATCAGCCTCTTCAAGAAGATCACTAAAAGAAAAATATAAAATACCAGTAAGAAGTCAAAAAATTAATTACATTAAAACATACTGCAATTATCTACTAGATACATTCTTTTCTATAGACCTATATCAAGAGAGAGATGAGAAAGGCAGAACAACCGGAAAAACTAAAATCATTTCTGAAAAAAAAGAAATTGTTATGACTGATGAAGAATTAATAAAATACACAAGAGAAAAGCTAAAAAATGTAGATCCTGTATTATATGAGAATGCCGAAAAAGCCGTATCATTAAGAAGCGAAAAGTACCAAAGCTTTCAAAAATTTATTCAAGAATACTTTTCTGATATATTTAAATCAAAGAAAGGAAGATTGTTATAATGTTTAACCTAACAAAAGTAGAAGATACAAAACAATTAGAATTACCTCCTATCAAAGAAGGAGAAATATATATATTAAAAAAAGATGATACAATAGTAGGCTATGCCATAATAAATCAGTCATCCCCAAACAAAGTATATTTTTCAATATTAGAAAAATACCGTAGTAACGGATATGGCAACATATTATTCAAACTTCTAAAAGAAAAACTAAAAGAAAAAGACTACACATCATTAACTTTCACAATATCTAGAGACAACATTCCAGCCCAAAATATAATTGCCTCCCAAAAAGGAATACTAGTATCAAATAACAGCAAAGGAACAACATATACCATAGACTTAAAATAATATCAAAAGTGTCAAGTACACTTTTTTCATTTCTATTTTTTAAAATTAAATGACAATTTAAAGATAATGTGGTAAAATACTATGGAAGAAAGAAGGAGTGTATATGGAAGATACAATCGCAGCAATATCTACAACTACCGGTATAGGTGCAATATCAATAATAAGATTAAGTGGTCCTGAAGCAATAAATATAACAAATAAAGTATTCACCAAAAACCTAACAAATGCCGAAACTCATACCATTCATTATGGATTTATAAAAGAAAAAGCAGAAAAAATAGATGAAGTTTTAGTAAGCATTATGAGGGCTCCCAAAACATTTACTAGAGAAGATATTGTTGAAATCAACTGCCACGGTGGAATAGCCACAACTAATAAAGTTTTAGAAATATTATTGAATAACGGAGCAAGATTAGCAGAACCAGGCGAATTTACTAAAAGAGCATTTCTAAATGGAAGAATAGATTTACTAGAAGCCGAAGCCACTATGGACCTAATATCTTCAAAATCAGAAACAGCAAGAAAAATATCCATAAACACTTTAACTGGCGAAACATCAAATCTAATAAAAAGTCTTCGTAACGATTTGGTTCAAATAATCAGCAACATTGAGGTAAATATTGATTATCCAGAATATGAAGATGTTGAAGAAATGACCAATGATAAAATATTACCAAGTATACAATTATTCAAAGAACGACTATCTAATATTATTAAAAAATCTGAAGATAGCAAAGTAATAAAAGAAGGAATAAAAGTAGGAATAATAGGCAAACCAAATGTCGGCAAAAGCAGTCTCTTAAACTCATTAATTGAAGAAGAAAAAGCAATAGTTACAAGCATTCCAGGTACAACAAGAGACATAGTAGAAGGTACAATTGTTTTAGGAGGAATAACCCTAAACATAATAGATACTGCTGGTATAAGAGAAAGTTCTGATGTCGTTGAAATGCTTGGCGTAGAGAAAAGCCGCAAAATAATAACATCTTCAGATCTAATAATATTTATTCTAAATAACAATGAAGAAATATCTGATGAAGAAAAAGAATTATTAAAAGAAATAAAGGATAAGAAGAAAATAATCGTTGTAAATAAAATAGATTTAGAAAACAAACTAGATAAAAGTATGTTAGAAGATTATATAGAAATATCCGCAAAAGAAAATATAGGTGTAGATAAAATAAAAGACAGAATAAAAAAACTATTCAATATTGGCGAACTACAAACTAGTGATTTAACTTATCTATCAAACGCAAGAACAATATCACTATTAAAAAAATCAATGCATCAAATAGAAGATACACTAGAGGAAATACAAAACAATAGCCCAATAGACATAGTAGAATTAGGGTTAAAAGATTCTTGGAATACACTAGGAGAAGTAATCGGAGAAACATATAAAGACGAATTACTAGACGAACTATTTTCAAGATTCTGTTTAGGAAAGTAGATGATAATATGAATTATGAAGTAATAGTAGTAGGTGGAGGACACGCCGGATGTGAAGCTGCAGTAGCATCATCTAGAAAAGGACACAAAACACTATTAGTAACAGGAAATATAAACAATATAGCTACAATGCCTTGTAACCCATCAATAGGAGGATCAGCAAAAGGCATAATAGTAAGAGAAATAGATGCACTGGGAGGCGTAATGGGCGAAGTAGCAGACAAAACACTAATCCAAATGAAAATGCTAAATTATGCCAAAGGTCCAGCTGTAAAATCCCTTCGTGCTCAAGCCGATAAAATAACATACCCCAAAGAAATGTTAAATCTTTTAAGACAAGAAAAAAATCTTTCTATCAAAGAGGCAATGGTTGAGGACTTAATAGTAAAAGACAATACCGTATACGGAATAGTATCAGATAGTGGAGAAAACATAACAAGTAATATCGTTATATTAACAACTGGAACATATCTAAAATCAGACATACTAATAGGAGACACTAGAACAAGAAGCGGTCCCCATAACGAAAAACCATCAATGCATCTATCCGACAATCTAAAAAAATATGGCTTCAATATCTTAAGATTAAAAACAGGAACCCCTCCAAGAATAGACAGAAGCACTATAGATTTTACAAAAACAAAAAGAGAAGATGGAGACAAAATACCATATACTTTTTCACATACAAATCCTCCAATCTATGATGTAAATAATCAAGAACCTTGTTATTTAATATATACAACAGCAGAAACAAAAAAAATAATACAAGACAATTTAAATAAATCAAGTATGTACGGAGGATTAGATGACATAACAGGAGTAGGCCCTAGATACTGCCCATCAATAGAAGATAAAATGGTAAGATTCAGTGATAAAGAAAAACATCAATTATTCTTAGAACCAGAAAGTAAATACTATGACGATATCTATATACAAGGATTTTCAACCAGTATGCCAAGAACCATTCAAGAACAAATGGTACATTCACTACCAGGTCTAGAACAAGCCAAAATACTAAGATATGCCTACGCCATAGAATATGATGCAATTTATCCAACCCAAATCAAACCAAGCTTAGAAACCAAAGTATTAAATAATCTATTCACAGCAGGCCAAATAAATGGAACAAGCGGTTACGAAGAAGCTGCCTGCCAAGGTTTAATGGCTGGTATAAATGCTGGATTAAAACTAGAAGGTAAAGAACCATTAATATTAAAACGAAATGAAGCATATATTGGCGTACTAATAGATGACTTAGTAACAAAAGGAACTAAAGAACCTTATCGAATGCTAACATCAAGAGCAGAGTATAGATTACTATTAAGACACGATAATTCCGACCTAAGATTAAGAGAATACGGCCATAAAGTAGGATTAATAAACGGCGATAAGTACGAAAAATTCCTAGATAAAAAGAATAATATTGAAAAATTAAAAGAAGAATTAAAAGAAATAAAAGTAACTGTAGATCAAGAAAAAAGAAGAGTAACTACAACTGTATACGATTATTTAAAAACTCCAAATATTAAATTAGACGAAATAATAAAAAACTTTAATCTAAACTTAAATTATCCACAAGATGTTGTTGAAGAAGTAGAAATCCAAATAAAATATGATGGCTACATCAAAAAAGTATGTCGTGAAGCCGATAAAATGTTAAAACAAGAAGAAAAACAAATACCTATAGATATTGACTATGATAAAATACCTAACTTAGCTAGTGAAGCCAGACAAAAATTAAAAGAGGTAAAACCATTGACTATTGCCCAAGCAATTAGAATAAGCGGAGTAAATCCCGCGGACATCTCAATACTACTTGTGTACTTAAGGAAGTATTATAATGAATAAAGATTATTTTATAGAAGAATTAACAAAACTAGACATAACTCTTGAAGACAATAAACTAAATAAACTAGAAGAATACTATAGTCTCCTAGAAGAAGAAAACAAAAAATACAATTTAACAAGAATAATAGACAAACAAAATGTATATTTAAAACACTTCTATGACAGTTTAACCATTACTAAAATAATATCTATAGATAATCAGAGCATCTGCGACTTAGGTTCGGGAGCCGGTTTTCCAGGTCTAGTATTAGCAATATGCTTTCCTAATACAAGTATAACATTAATAGAATCCAATGGTAAAAAATGTCATTTTCTAAATCTAGTAAAAGATAAATTAAAACTAAACAATGTAGTAGTATTAAATACAAGAGTAGAAGAATATGCCAAAAACAATAGAGAAATATTTGATATAGTAACTGCTAGAGCAGTAGCTCCACTAAAACATCTATTAGAATATGGCATCCCTTTAGTAAAAGTTAATGGCTACTTTATAGCAATGAAGGCTAATATTGATAACGAAATCAATAACATAAATAATTATTATCAAAAGTTAAATATTAAAGAAATCAACAAAATAGTATTTGAATTACCAATAGAAAACAGTTTAAGAACTCTAATCAAATATCAAAAAATAGATAAAACAAACACAAAATATCCAAGAAAATATGCTGATATTATAAAAAAAGAAATATAAAATACTTGTAAATTTAACAAAATTATAGTATTATTATATTAGAGTAGATAAGAAGAAGCGAAAAGAGGGTATAATTATGAAGATGAACAAAGAAGTCGTAATGGTAAGATTATCTGATATTATTCCAAATAGGTTTCAGCCTAGATTAACATTTGATGAAGAAGCATTAAATGAATTAGCTAATTCAATAAAAGAACACGGAATAATTCAACCACTAATATTAAGAGATTTAGGAAGCAAATATGAAATAATTGCTGGAGAAAGAAGATATAAAGCTGCCACAATTGCTGGTCTTACTGAAGTTCCAGCTATAATTGGCTCTATGGATGACCAAACCAGTGCAGAGCTTGCTTTAATCGAAAACATTCAAAGAAAAGATTTATCTGCAATTGAAGAAGCAAAATCATATAAGAAAATTCTAGACATGGGTAACTTTACTCAAGAACAATTAGCAAAAAGAATGGGAAAAGGCCAATCAACAATAGCTAATAAAATGAGACTACTTGCCCTAACTAATGAAGTCCAAGTTGCACTTATGAATAACTTAATTTCTGAAAGGCACGCAAGATGCTTGCTTCAAATCAAAGATGAAGACTTACAAAAAGAAGTCTTAAATAAAATAATTTCTGAAAGAATGAATGTCAGAGACACAGATGATTATATTAAAAATTTATTAGGTCTACCAAAAAATCCTCATAATAGTATAGAACAAGAACATCAAGAAGCAACTCCAATAGTATCTGAGCCAGAATCAGTAATTACACCAAGTGTAGCTCCAAGTATATATAGTGATAGTACTAGTAATGTATTAAACACATTAGATAGTCCTAAGGAAGAAGAAAAACCAATCTCTTCCCCAGCTCCTGTTGTTTCAAATGAAAAAACAAGCGACAATCCAAATGTATATACACAAGTAAAAAATACTGATTTTGTAGACATCAGCAGTCTAAATCAAGATGACTCACCAAGTACAATAACTCCAGTATTACCAGAGAATGCTGAAGATGAAAATCAAAATGAGGGAGTAACGGTTATGCCAAATATTGAAAATATAGCAACAAATAAAGAAGAAAAAGATGATTCTTTAACTAAAATTCGTCTTGCTACCGCAATTAGATTAGTAAAAGATACGTTAGAAGATATCAAAGTAGCAGGTTACAACGCCACTATTGAAGAATCTGATGAAGATAAAGAATATAAAATAGTAATAAAAATAGAAAAATAGCAAATCATATCATTAAAAAATAATTTATAAATTATATTTCCATATTTTTCCAAAAAACATTTACATAAGCGTTAATATATGATATAATTCTAAAGGATTAAGGGAAAGGGTTAATATGTAGGGTAACAACTATCCGAACTTAAGTCTCTTTACATTAATAATGTTATTATTAAATGGAGAAAATTCTAATAGTGATGTTAGAAACATATGATATTTAATCATATTATGTATAAAGGTGTATATGTATATATAAAATCACCCATAATTTAATAGAAAGGGTGATTTTATTATGAAGAAAATTGTTTTAATAATAGCAATAATTACTTCCATTTTAATATATAGTGAAATAAAAAAGGATACCGTAGTCATACCAAACTCTGCGATTAGATTAAGAGTAATTCCAAATAGTAATTCTGCTCAAGATCAAAACATCAAAAAACAAGTAAAAACCTATCTAGAAAAAAACACCTATAATATTCTAAAAGATGAAAAAAGTATAAAAGAAGCAAGAAAAAAAATCAACGAAAATATCCCTGTAATAGAAGAAAATGTTGACAGAATATTTAAAGATAATAATTATGATGTCTCTTATAATGTAAATTACGGTTATAATTATTTTCCAAGTAAAACTTATCGCGGAATAACTTATAAAGAAGGCTATTATGAATCAATAGTCATAAGTATAGGTGCCGCTGAAGGAGATAACTGGTGGTGTGTATTATTTCCCAACTTATGTTTAGCAGATTTAGAACAAAAAGATAATACTGAATATAAATCTTGGGTAATAGAGACAATAAACAAAATATTCTAATAAAATAAGCATATAATTGGTTAGGTGATCTAATGAAATTACTAACCATTTTTTTAATTGCAGTAAGTTTATCTATGGACGCTTTCTCTCTAGCCTTAGTATACGGAACAGAGGGAATAGAAAAAAAGAATAAAATAATATTATCATTAATAGTAGGCATCTACCATTTTATAATGCCTTTAATAGGTCTCACCATAGGCTCATATGTAACAAGCAAGATAATCTTAAATACCAATATATTAGTAGGAATCATCTTATCATTAATATCAATAGAAATGATTATATCAAGTTTCAAAGAAACAGAAAAAAAGAGTCTTTTAACAATACCAAGTTATTTATTATTTGGTTTATCAGTCAGCATAGATAGTCTAACTACCGGAATAGGATTGGGAGGAATAACAGAAAAATATCTATTATCATCATTAATATTCTTTATTACAAGTCTATCCTTCACATACTTAGGTTTAAATTTAGGAAATATATTAAATGAAAAGTACGGAAAAATATCTACTTTGATAGGCGGTTTCATTCTACTAGTATTAGCAATAATATATATATTTATAAAATAATTCATTGTAAATTCACTGTCAAAATAAGCAATATCAATTGACACACTAAATATAAAAGTTTAAAATTAAAGTAAGAGTTGCCTATGAAAGGAGCGTTAAAAATGCCAAAAATAAGAATTGAAGGTGGAAGAAAACTAACTGGCGAAATAGAAATAAGTGGAGCAAAAAATAGTGCTGTAGCACTAATACCTGCTGCTATACTATGCGATGAAGAAGTAAAAATAAGTAATGTGCCAAATATTTCGGATATAGATTCCTTAGAAGAAATACTAAACTACTTAAATGCCGGCATTAAAAGAGAACAAGGTATCCTAACCATAGATTCATCAAAAATAATAAATAAAGAAATTCCAGAAGAAATGTCTCAAAAACTAAGAGCTTCTTATTATTTTATGTCATCCTTATTAGGGAAATATAAGCACGTAGAAATGTACTTTCCAGGAGGATGTACTATCGGCGAAAGACCAATAGATCAAACTCTAAAAGCATATAAAGCATTAGGAGCCATAGTAAAAGAGGAAGGCAATCATTTTATAATAGATGCAGAAGAATTAAAAGGCGCCAAAATATATTTAGATATGCCAAGCGTTGGTGCAACTATCAATACAATGATAGCAGCTGTAAAAGCTAAAGGAAAAACAATCATTGAAAACGTTGCTAAAGAACCCGAAATAGTAAACGTCGCAACATTCTTAAATACTATGGGCGCTAAAATAAAAGGGGCGGGAACAAATGTAATATCCATAACTGGAGTAGATTATTTACATAAATCATTTCACGAAGTAATACCAGATAGAATAGAAGCTGGAACATATCTAATAATAGCTTCTCTATTAGGAGAAAATCTAACAATTAAAAATCTAATCCCTTCACACATCGAAGCCTTAACTTCAAAACTAATCGAAGCTGGTGTCAATATGACAATTGAAGAGGATTCAATAACCGTATTAAGTACTGGAAAATATAACGCCGTTAATATAAAAACACTACCATACCCAGGTTTTCCAACAGATCTTCAACAACCTATAATACCATTCCTAACTCAATGTAGTGGTACAAGTATAGTAGAAGAAACAATCTGGGAAAATAGATTTCAAAATATCTATGACACCAATCGTATGGGTGCCAATATAATAGTAAAAGATAATAAAATTGCCAAAATAAAGGGAGTAACAAAACTAACCGGCAAAAATGTAACCGCAACTGATTTAAGAGGGGGAGCTTCAATGCTAATATGTGGTTTAATCGCCGAAGGAACAACCACTATTGACAATATAAAATATATCTTAAGAGGATATGATGATATATGTAACAAGTTATCCAAAGTAGGTGCTAAAATAGAATTAATATAAATATACTTAATTAGGACTAGGTGAAATATGAAAAAAGTATATTTAATAATAATTCTTTTTTTATCATGTTACTTTATATATAATAAAACAATCAATGAAAAATTATATTACTTAACCATCGGAGATGCCATATCTAAAGGAACAAATGAATATAACATAGTAACATATGGTTACAACGATTACATAAAAGATTATCTAAGTAATAAAAACAAATTAAAAGAATATAATAAAACATTTACCAACAACGATTACACAATCGAAGACATAGCGAGAATAATAAAGTATAATGAAACAAAAGACGGTTATACTCTAAATAGGTTAATAAAAAAAGCAGATATAATAACAATATCCCTAGGAATGAATGAATTATATTATAAATTAGAACAAAATAACGAAAATATATATACTTATATTGATAATATATTAGATAAATATCAGGAAATATTAGACTATATAAACAAATTTCATCATCAAAAAGTATACATTTTGGGTTTTTATAACACTCTTGGCAAAGATAATGATATTTTCGAATATGCAAATTATAATCTTAATAAACTGTGTAACAAATACAATTATACATATATAGATTTAAGCAAACAACTAGATAACAATCCAAATTATATCGCAAATCAAACAAAATTTATACCAAATAGCAAGGGATATGAAAAAATTTTTCAAATAATAGTTGAAAATTTAGAAAATAACTGATATAATATAACCTGTAAATTTATTACTATGACTTTTTGTCATGGCGGAAGGAGAGAAAAAAATGAAAAAGAACATTCATCCAAATGAAAATATAACTAAATTTGTTTGTGCTTGTGGTAATGTAATCGAAGCTGCCACTACAAGAAGCGAAGAAACATTTCCAATAGAAGTATGTTCAAAATGTCATCCATTCTATACTGGAAAACAAAATTTAGGATCTAAAAAGGGACAAGTAGAAAAATTCAATAAAAAATTTGGTTTTACTACTGAAAAATAATGTGATTGAATTCACATTTTTTTATTTTTATGGTATAATTAGCGTAAGTGATGAAAAATGATTAATAAGAAAAAAGAAAAACTGAATTTAAAAAAATATTTTTTAAAGATAAAAAACAACTATCTATTAGTGGTGATTTTCGTTTTGTCCTTATTATCAAATGATCTGATACTGAGATTAATAACGGTAAGAAACGGACTGAGTATATCGCCGTTACTGATGGATATAGCATATTTAATAATATTATCCTTATTTTCCCTTTTATTTAAAAAAGAGAATAGAATAAAATATTTTATAATTGTGTCAATAATACTAGATGTAGTGTGTGTAATAAATAGTATATATTATCACTACTACAGTTCATTTGCATCTATATCTCTATTAGCGACAGCTGTCTTTGCCGCGGATGTTAGTGATGCAATAGTAGAAAATGTCCTAAAGCCAATAGACTTTATATATCTTTGGCAAATAATATTCATATGTTGTTCTTACCACTACTTAAAAAAGAAAGATTATTTCAAAACATCAAAAATACAAAGTAAGAAAAAACTAGTAAAGAAAGGCCTACTAACATCACTGGTTTGTATATTAGTAGGAGCCATATTTATGCCATCAAATGCTTGGTCTAGATTATATAAACTGTGGAATAGAGAATCCGTAGTTATGAATTATGGCGTTTATGTATATCAAGTAGACGACTTAATACAAAGCTTAACGCCGAAGATAAATAGTATATTTGGACACGATAGTTCACTAAAAAAAGTTTCTAAATACTATAAAGAACATAAATATAAACAAATAAATAATGAATACACAAATATATTCGAAGGAAAAAATGTTATAGTAATACACGCAGAAAGTATTCAAACATTTCCAATGAAGCTAAGCTTTAATAATAAAGAAGTAACCCCTAATCTAAACAAATTAGCCAAAGAAGGAATATTCTTTAGTAACTTCTATTCAGAAGTAGGAGTAGGGACAAGTAGCGATGCAGAGTTTACTTTTAATACATCTCTTATGCCATCAAATAAAGGCACAGTATTTGTAAATTACTTCGATAGAGAATATGTGGCAACCCCGAGATTATTAAAAGAAAAAGGCTATTATACATTTAGTATGCACGCTAACACGGGAGAATTTTGGAACCGTAACACAATGCATAAAAATTTAGGATATGACAAGTTTTATAGCAAAAATTCATATACAATAGATGAAACAATAGGATTAGGTTTATCTGATAAATCATTCTTTAAACAATCTGTTGAAATAATGAAAAATATCAAAGAAACAGAAAAAGGACCATATTATGGACTACTTATAATGTTAACTAATCACACTCCATTTAGTGATTTAGATCTAATGGATGAATATCCTACCACAATAGATGTAGATATCAATAATCAAACAATAACAAGAAATTATTTAAATGGAACCACGATGGGAAATTATATAAGATCAGTTCATTATGCAGATCAAGCAATTGGTGAATTTGTAGACAATCTTGATAAGTCGGGCTTATTAGATAATACAGTCTTAATAATATACGGTGATCACGACGCTAGATTAGATTTCAGTGATTTCAATACCTTGTATAACTATGATCCAATAACAGACACAGTAAAAACAGAAGAAGATGAAGGATATATTTCATACAATGAATATAATTACGAGTTAGATAGAAAAGTACCATTTATCATATGGACTAAAGATAAAGAATTTAATCTAGAAGTAACTACCCCAATGGGTATGATAGATGCATTACCAACAATTGGTAATATGCTTGGTATTCATAGCAAGTACCAACTAGGTCAAGATATCTTCAATTTAAAAGATGATAACATAGTAACATTTGTAGATGGATCTTTCTTAACATCAAAAATTTACTACAATTCACCAAAAGGAGAAATATATTCGATAAATAATGAACCAATATCAGAAGAATATCTTCAAGAAAGAATAAAACACTCTTCTGAATTGATTGAAATATCAAATGATATTATTTCTTATAATTTAATAAAAGAATTAGAGGCGGTTAAACCTAAAAATTAGAGTATTAATAATATGATACTATTATGATACTATAATGATGGAGGCAAATAAAATGATAAAATTTATACTATGCGATGATAGTACCAACGCATTAGATAGAGCAAGTCAAGCAGTAACCAAAACTATGATGAATTATGATATTGAATATAGAATACATAAATTTACAAGATTTGATGATAAATTAAAGGAAATGATAAAAGATGAGGCTGATACTAAAATTTATATTTTAGATATTGAACTACCAATAGTAAGTGGTTTAGAAATAGCTTCAGAAATAAGAGAGATAGATGATGATAGCATAATAATATTTGTAACAGCACATTCTGAGTGCAAAAATGATATCTTCTATTCAAGATTACAGGCAATAGACTTTATTTCTAAATATCATAGATATGAGGAAAGATTAGGCCAAACAATAGAACACGTGCTTAAAAAGTTGTGTAAGAATAAATCAATAGATTTTACATACGGTCACGTATATAATAAAATATTCTATAAAGAAATTAATTATATAGAAAAATCACCATCTCAAAATAAATGTATAATACATTTAACAAATAAGGATGAAAAGTTTATTTCTGATACTATAATGAAATTAAAACAAGATTTAGGTTCACCATTTTTCCAAACACATAAATCTTGTCTAGTTAATCTAGATAACATAAAATTTATAGATTATGCAAAATTCACAATATATTTTAAAAATGGAGAAAGTACATTACTTCTAACTCCTATAGCTAGAAAGGAGTTGAGGAAACGTGTCGGAAGTTATTAATGCATTTGCAAGTGGTGTATCTTTAGATGTTTCTGTATGTTTCTTTGGTAAAATAGTATTTGAAGAATTCAGAAAGAAAAATAAATCTTATAACATATTTATATTCTTATGTAGTAGTATATTACTTTCATTAATTAGTTCCTATCTTACTGGAACACCAAAAACAATTTTATTAAGTTTAATAATCTTCTTAACTTTAAAAGCAATGTTTAAAGTAGAAACTGGAAAAGCATTATTTTCCACAATAATATATTCAATCGCAGCAATAATTCCTGATTTGATAGTAACAACATTCTTTATTTATGCATTAGTTGGAAAAGCTTACTTCTATGCACATCTAGCTGGCAGTGCAATATGTACCATATGTGTTAGTGGTCTAATGATTTTATTAATTTATGTCGCTAGAAAGCCATTAAAGAAGGTAGTGAATTTTAATCCGTCAACAAATAAAAAGATAGTATTTGTGTCATTCATAACTTTGGTGTCTTTGGCTATATTCTTTTATAGATTAATAAAAACATTTGAATTTAATAATGACATACTTTATTACATATTAGTTATAGTTACATTGATACTAATTCTATTACTATTATTTAAACAAAAATCGGATAACGAAAATATTACCAAAAGGTATGACGATTTATTAACAGTTATGAAAGAGTATGAAACAGACATAGAAAAGCAAAGATCAACTATGCACGAAAATAAAAATGAACTTATGACTATAAAAAGTAAAATTAATGGTCGTGAGAAAGAAGCTGAAGTACTAAGATATATTGACAGTATAATTGGCGATAAAGTTACTAAGGGAAAAACAAAATATTCCAAATTTAAATACTTGCCATCAAATGGTTTAAAAGGATTTTTCTATTATAAAGTTCTAGAAGCTGGAGAAAAAGATATTGATACAACAGTTAACGTTTCAAAACAAATAGAAAATTGTTTCTTAAAAGATTTAAAGACTAATGATTTCAAACAATTGGCAAGATTAATTGGTGTATATTTAGATAATGCCATCGAAGCTAGCGCAGCATCAGATAAAAAATTATTAGGAATAGAAGTTTACTTAATAAACGGTAATGCAAAAATAATTATTTCTAATACTTACGCCAATGATATAAATCTTGATAAAATGGGAAAAGAAAGATATAGTACAAAGGGTAAAAACAGAGGTCACGGCCTATTACTAGTAGAAATGATACTAAGTAAAAGCGATATCTTTGAAGCAAAAACAAAAGTAACAGATGAGTTATACATACAAGAATTGACTATTAAAAATAAAACAAATAAAGAAAAAGACGCAAAATAAAAAGGTCACAAATTGTGATCTTTTATTTATTGTGCAGATTATTTGTTTAATAAAGATTTTGGCATTTTAGGTTCATCAGCAAACCATAATATGCAAGCTTTAGTACCTAAGTTAGAAGACAATGAACCGATCCAAGATAATAATGATGCAAACATACTGTACCTCCTTTACTTCTTATTCCATATTAACTATAAGAAACATCATAGTTTTTATAGTTATTATATGGTAATTGAAACATCCTATAAATTAAAGGGTGAATCATCAAAGTAGCTTCCAATAACCCCAAGAATAAATAATTACTAATAGAACTATCTCTAAATACAACAATTAATATCAAATAAATAATACCATTTATCAAAGTGAAAATCTTATAAATTTTTCTTTTTCTTGCATTCAATAAAGGTCTTTTGTAGGTATCCGCTGGTGCATATTTAATTAAACATATAAATGATAAACAACTAATACTTATCTTTATATAAGAAGGAATGTCAACGTACTTAGCAATAAGTGCTCCTCCTATAAAGAAGAGAATTGAAATAATTAAACAATGACTGCTTTTCTTTGCGTGCATTCCAAATGCGGTAGTTCTAATAATATTATAAAAAATCATAATAATCAACATATCTTTAAATATTCCTAAAATAAAAGCTAATATAAAGATAATTACTATCTTTGTTACAGTAAGATAAATAGCTTCAAGTCCATAGGCAATTTCCTCAAGTTTTTCCTCACTAAAGTTTGGATTTTTCTTCTTTATCTTACTTATAGAATTATTTAAAAACTTCTCTTTCATTTCCTACTCACAACTACAGTATATCACGAATAAGTATTTCAATAAGTATGTCATATCTTAAACAAGCACCATTTATAAATAAGAAAAATAATTAACAAATAGTTAACTACAAAATCATTTAATCTTTTCAAATTATAATACCATTTAAATTAACAATTATCTTGTTATAAATAAAAAAAAGTAGTATAATGTAATAGAGGTGAATAATTAAATGGAACCATATCAATACATAATTATAATAGCAGTGTTATTAATAATAGCCTTTTCAGTAGTAAAAATGAATAAAAAAGATTTAAAGCTAGAACTTAATAAATTAGTCGATTTACTAGGAGGCAAAGAAAACATTTTAAGTACTGAAGTAGAAATGTCCCGTTTTAAAGTAACATTAAAAGATATATCAAAAGCAAACAAAGATGGTATTTTAAAATTAGGAGCTAAAGGTGTAGTAGAAATTGATGATCAACTAAAAATAATATTAGGTTCAGATGCCAAGAAACTAAAGAAATATATAGATGATTTAAAGTAATTAACAGTCAAAAAAGAACAAAAAGTTCTTTTTTTTGACATTTTTCGACAAAATTCGACAAATAAAAAGTATATAATATTTTTAGTAAAAGGAAAAGGTGAAATAAATGGATACCTCAATTATTGAAAATATTATACCTAATATCATACTTATAATATTCCCATTGTTAATATATTTAGTCTGTATTTGCTGCAAAGAAACAATAACCAAATCATACAATCAACTAATATTAAATATAGCGTTATTTACTTCATTATATTTATGTTTAAGATATGGAACAATAACCAATAGTAGTAAAATACTATTATTCTGTAATATTCCCATAGTGATAAGTTATCTAAAAAAGAAACCTTTTGTAGGAGCAGTGCTTTCTATAATTAATATAGCTTATTGCTATTTTATGTTTCAGACAGATAATTTCTATATAATAACAGGAATAAAATACCTATCATATTTTATACTATATCTTTGTGCCAATAAAAAAAGACTAAGTTCAGAAAGCTTTATTCTATCAATTGCAGTACTTCAAGGTTTCTTTCTATCATTTGAATATTTCTTTAAAGAAGTAGATATATCTATAAACGATTTTCTATTATTACTAATACTAGTATTTATATATTACTTTGTAACCTTCTTTGTGGTTTATATATTTAAAATAACAGAAAGAGTGCAATCACTAAATACTTCAATAAAAAAATTAGAAAAAGATAAAATAATAAAAGATGCATTATTCAAGTTAACACATGAAGTAAAAAATCCATTAGCGGTCTGCAAAGGATATCTAGATATGATAGATATAGATAAAAAAGATAAAGCAAATAGATATATTATGATAATGAAACAAGAAATCAATCGTAGTCTAAATATTATGAGTGATTTTCTAGAATTCAATAAAATCAAAATAATAAAAGAAACATTTGATTTAAATTTATTATTAGATGACGTCTATGATTGTATAAAAATAATAGTTAAGAATAAAAATATAAAATTAGAATATATAGAACAAGTTAATAATGAAATATATATAAATGGCGATTATGAAAGACTAAAACAAGTATTAATTAATTTAATAAAAAATAGTTATGAAGCAATAATAGAAGAAGGACTAATAACAATATCAAGTGAAATAAACAAAAACTATATAAATGTTATAGTAAAAGATAATGGTATTGGAATGGATGAAGAAACATTAAGTAATGTCAAAGAAATGTTTTATACTACTAAGAAAACTGGTACAGGACTAGGAGTAGCCCTTTCAAATGAAATAATTAAAGCCCATAATGGAGAACTAATATATAGTTCAAAACCAAATATAGGAACAAAAGTTACAATAAGATTACCATATGTGTAATCTTTTCTTTTATTATTTCAATTTTTTTGTTATAATATTAAATACAGGTGAGCAAATATGAAAGATATATTTTTAAACAATTTACCATTTATAGATTTGCACGGATTTGATACAGAAAGTGCTAGAGTAGCAACAAATGATTTCATAGACGATAGTCTAGTACTAAAATACAACAAAGTATTAATAATTCACGGCAAGGGAAAGGGACTAGTAAAGAAGTCAGTATATGAAGCTTTATCCCATCGAAGAGAAGTTATAAAGTTCCATACTGACAACTTAAATGATGGCTGTACGATTGTGTATTTAACTGTTGACAAGTAAAAACTAGTGTGCTATAATAGGTCTCAATTTTAGGGAATGTATTATGCTAGAAGATAAAATTATAAAACTAATGAGAGAAATAAATACCATTGTTAACAGCATCATATCTATAATAGTTTTAATAATCATATGTCTATTAATTTGCATCTTGGAGGTTATCTAGTTATAACACAACTAAATAAAGGGAGGGTTTTATGGAAAGTGAAAGAAGAATAAGCTGGCTTAGCTTATTTATAAGAATTATTATAATATTTGTATTCGCATTAATAGTAATTTGGCTTGTTTCAAAAATCATAAGTAAGAATAAGCTAAGTGAAGCCTTTACAAGTAATATAAACAATATGGAAAAAGTATCAGTTGAATACTTTAAAGGAGTAGACTTACCTTTAGAAAAAGGACAAAGTATAAAAATAACATTAGGAGAAATGATTGAAAAGAAATTAATCGTCTCTACTAATAGTGATGGAAAAGCTAGTTGTGATACAAAGAATAGCTATTCCAAAATAACAAGAAAAAGTAAGAATTATATAGTAGAAACTACATTAAAATGTGGTGATGAAAAAGATACTATTACTAAAAAGTTCTCTTTCAAAGATTGCAGAAATTGCAGCCAAGACACTATTAAAAAAGATAGTAAAAACACTAAAGATACTAAGAATACTACTAATACTAAAGATGATAAAAAGAATGATAGTACTACAAAAGAAAATACTACCAATAATGATAGTACCAAGAATACTACTTCCAATGGTAGCACTTCTCAAGTTAAGTATTACGAATACGCCAAAGAAACAACAACATATTCTAACTGGGTAAGAGGAAGTAAAACAGGAGACAATATTGAAAATAAATATGAATATTATGGAGTAGCTAAAAAAACTTACTACACACTAGGAGTTATAAGAAAAGAAGATTTAACTAAAGACTATATTTCCTATACAATAAAGTTAAATAATGTTCCAAATAATAAATATTATTTCACAACAGTAGAAGAAGCAAATTATTTTGATAAATCTGAAGAAAAAAGTTATATCAATCAAAGCGATACTTCAATTTATGAAGGAATTAGTTATGGTAAAGTAAGCGCTATTTCAAATTATTCATTGTCAACAAATAACTTTACTTATAAACTAATGCCATACTATAGAAGAGGTACATTCTATGTTGATGTAAAAGTATATATTAAAAACACTAATAATTTAAATAGCTATTATGATAGTAATACTAAATCAAATATCTATTTTGTACCATTAAAACTTAACATTAAGTTTGCTTCAAATGAAATATCAGAAAACAAACCATCAGGAGACTATGAAACAATTTCTTACTATAGATATGTTGAAACAAGTAGAGATGTAATATGGTCTACTGAAGAAGCAGTAGAAGGTTATACTAAGACTGGAAATACCAAATTAAGCTAAATAAATAAGCAGTTCACTAAGAATTGCTTATTTTTTTTCTAATACCTTATCAACCAGTCCATATTCCAGAGCCTCTTTACTATCCATAAAGTTATCCCTTTCAGTATCATTATCAATAACATCTATACTCTTACCAGTGGCATCTGATAATATAGAGTTCAACTTATGTTTAAGTTTTAAAATTCTCTCAGCAGCTATCTTAATCTCTGTTGCCTGGCCTTGTACTCCTCCAAGAGGCTGATGTATCATAACTTCAGCATTAGGTAAAATAAACCTCTTTCCCCTCTTTCCAACTGCTAAAATAAATGCTGCCATTGATGCTGCAATACCAACACATATTGTGGATACATCACTTTTAATTAAATTCATCGTGTCATATATAGCCATCCCAGCAGTAATAGAACCACCTGGAGAATTAATATATAAACTTATATCACTATTATCTAAACTATCCAAATATAATAGTTGTGCTACAATAACATTCGCCGTACTATCAGTAATTTCACCATTCAATATTATTATTCTATCCTTAAGTAATCTAGAATAAATATCGTATGCCCTTTCTCCAATATCATTTTTTTCAATAACCGTAGGAATTAAATTCATTTTTATCACCCATAAATAGTATAATATATAGTAACACCATTTATACCAAAAAAAGTATGACAAAAAAGAACATTTTATGGTATAATAAAATTATACAGTAGGAGGATTATATGGAAACTATAATAATTACCTTAGATAATGGAAAAAAGAAAGAATATGTAAAAGGCATAAAACTAAAGGAAGTAGCAGAAACATTAAAAAAAGATTATCCCTTTGGAGTTATATGTGGAAACTATAATAATAGAATTATTAATGGTGAAGATACTTTAACTAAAAGTGGAAGATTATCACTATATGATATAAATACTTGTCAAGGAAATAAAATATATGAAAAAGGATTAATATACCTATTCGAATTGGCAGCTATTGAAGTACTTGGAAAAGGAACAAGTATTACAGTAAAACATTCCATAGATAGAGGTATATTTTGTAAAATAAATAAAGAAGTAAAAGAAGAAGATATATTAAAGATCAAGAAGTTAATGAAAGAAAAAGTATCACAAAAAATACCTTTTGTAAAAATAGAAACATCAAAAGAAGATGCAATTGCATACTTCAAAAGTATTAAAAGAGAAGATAAAGCTAGAACACTATTCTATAATTCATCAAGTTATATCAAACTATATAAATTAGAAGATATGTATAATTATATAATAGGAGATTTACCTGAAGATACAGGAATATTAAAATACTTCGATTTATCATTAATTAAAGATCGTGGAGTAGTAGTAAGATTTCCATCAGTATATGATCAAGGAAAGGTAAAAAAATATACTCACCACAATAATTACTTTAATTCATTAGAAGAATATTCTAATTGGGGAAGTAATTTAAACATAACCAATATAGGAGAACTAAATGAATTTATAATAAATAATAATGTTGGAGATATAATACAATTATCTGAAATAATGCAAGACTATAAATTACTTAACATAGCAGAACAAATAGTATTAAATAAAGAAGACTATAAAATAGTGCTATTATCAGGACCATCAAGTTCAGGAAAGACAACAACATCAATGAAACTATCCCTATACCTAAAGAGCTTAGGACTAAACCCTACCCATTTATCAATAGATGATTACTTTCACGAACGAGAAGAGACACCAATTGGCGTTGATGGAAAACCAGACTTCGAATCATTAGCAGCAGTTGATACCAAACTATTCGATAATCAAGTTAGTAAACTTCTAAAAGGAGTAAAAGTAAAAGTACCAACATTCAATTTTATTGAAGGAAGAAAAGAGTATAAAAGAGTAGTAGAATTAAAAGAAAATGACATTCTAATTATTGAAGGATTACACGCTCTAAATGAAGATATCTTAACAAATATTCCAAAGAAAAAGAAATTTAAAGTATATATAAGCCCATTAACATACTTAGGAATAGATAATGACAATAGAATAAGTATGACTGATATAAGATTATTAAGAAGAATGATAAGAGATAATCGAACTAGAGGTTATAACCCATCTAAAACTCTAAATAGTTGGAGATCAGTAAGAGATGGTGAAGAAAAATATGTCTTTCCATATCAAGATAATGCTGATGTAATCTTTAATTCTAGTCTAGCTTATGAACTAGCAGTCTTAAAAACATTTGCAGAACCTTTATTATTCACTATTAAAGAAGATGATCCAGAGTATTTGACTGCTAAAAGATTAATAGAACTTCTAAAATTTGTTTTACCAATACCAAGTGAAACAGTACCTCAAATATCAATTCTAAGAGAATTTATCGGAGGAAGTTATTTTGAATAGATAAAAGCATATATATTAATAGGTGTAATATGAATAAATATAAACTATTAATAATTATATGCTTTTTAATTATTACTTTTTGTTTACCTAAAGTAACTGCTACCGTAAATAATCTTAGTCTTCTAGGAAAAACTATAGTGTTAGATGCTGGACACGGAGGGGTTGATGACGGAGCCAAAAATAATTATATCGTAGAAAAAGACTTAAATTTAGTATTAGTAAAGAAGTTAGAGAAAGAATTAACTTCAAAAGGAGCTACTATATATTTAACAAGAAAAGATGAAAAAGATTTATCAACAACTACTGTTAATAGAAAAAGACAAGATTTGTATAATCGTGCCAAGTTTATAAATAATTTATCTCCAGATACATATATATCTATTCATTTAAATTCAGCGCCATCACCTGTATGGAGGGGCCTTCAAGTATTTTACACTAGTCAAAATAAAGAGAATAAGCTTATTGCTGATGTAATAACTAATTATTTAAAACAGAATATAGCTAATGTTAGAGAAATAAAGAAAGATGATACTTATTATATGTATAAGCATATAAAGTATCCAGGAGTACTAATTGAAGCAGGTTTTATATCAAATCCCGATGATAATTATTTACTTAGACAAGAAGAATATCAAAATAAATTAGTTAGATTAATTAGTGAAGCAATAGAGATATATTATAAATAATATTATTTTCAGTTCGCACTAAAGTTACTCACTGCTATAGAAAGCCTATGGTCTTTCTATAGAAAATTAGAGCCTAAGGTCTCTAATTTATGTTTTTGTTATAAAATACAAAAAAACTTTAAAAATAATAAAAAATAGTGTATACTTATAATAGGTGGTACTATGAAAAAAATATATTTAAAATATGATGAATATACTCCTCCAGTTGAATGTGATTATGGTTTTATTACAGAAATGATATACTTAGGTTTTTTATATCCAATAAAAAAAAGAAACTATAAAATGTTCTATATCATATTAATGACAGAAGTTGCAGTATCAACCTTAATAATGTGTTTTATACCATTTAAAATAGGAATTATAGTATGCATATTAATGCTACTATTAATAAATATTCTATTTGCAGCTAACTATAATATGATAGTAATTGAAGAACTATTAAAGAGAGGCTATGTACCATTAGACTATAATTCTTCTAATCAACTAATAAAAAAAGGAATATACTTCAAGTTACAATAACTTATGTATATTCCTTTTATTAATCTAATATACTTTAATACTATTATAATTAATTATTATTTTTTTAAAATATATACCAATTTTTAGAAAATTATGATATACTTTATTAAAGAATAATGGGGTGCATAATAGATGGAAAAAATATTCAAAACTATAAATGAACAAATAGATATATTAAAAGATAAAGGATTGATTATTGAAGATGAGGACTATGCTAAAGAAACACTTCTAAGAGAAAACTATTTCTTTATTATGGGTTATAGACATTTATTTATGAAATCCAGTAAAGAAAATAAATTTATCGCAGGTACTACATTTGATGAATTATATGCTTTATTTACATTTGATAGATCATTTAGAAATATAATATTTAAAAATGTTCTAGTAATAGAAAATCAACTTAAATCAGTAATTTCTTATCAATTATCTAAAAAATATGGTTATCGTGAAAAAGACTATCTAAATCCAAAGAACTTTACAAGTGATCACGATAAGGTAAGAAGAGTAAGAGATTTAGTAGATAAAATGAAAAGACAAATTAGAATTAATGCTAATAGCCATAATGCTACAATGCACTATATGAATAATTATGGTTATATTCCCCTTTGGGTATTAGTCAAAGTCTTATCATTTGGTATTGTTTGTGAATTATATACCATACTAAAGAAAGAAGATCAAATAGAAGTCGCAGAAACTTTTAATACTGTACCATCAGTACTCGAAGATATTCTAATAATACTTTCTAACTATCGTAACCTATGTGCTCACGAAGACATAGTATTTGAACATAAAACAGAACGAGTAATACCAGATACTAAATATCATCAAATAATGAAAATACCAAAGATGGATGGAGAATATATATATGGCAAGAATGACATATTTGCCTTAATCATAATATTTAAAATACTATTAAGTAAAAAAGATTTTAGATTAATGATGAAAGAAATAGAGTATGAATTAGAATTATTAGATGGAAAAATAGATACTATATCTATAAATAAAGTTTTAGATAGAATGGGCTTTCCTCAAAACTATATGGACATAATAGGATGGTGAAATAATGAAAAAAAAGAATAATAAAATAATACTACCTATATTAGTTTTCTTTGCTTTTATAGGAGGAGCAATATGGTCTTATCTAGTATTAAATCAATTAAATAAAGGTGGAAGTATAACTACTTCTTCAGGAGGAAATTATACAATAAATGAAAATAGTATATCAAAATCAGTAGATAAAGTATATGATGCTACAGTAGTAGTACAAAGTTATAAAGATGGCAGTCCAGTATCTACAGGTACAGGATTTGTATATAAAAAAGAAGGATCAACAGCATATATAATGACTAATAATCACGTTATATCACAAGGAAACTCTGCTAAAGTAGTATTTAGTGACGGCTCTTCTGCAGATACTAAAATATTAGGTGGAGAAACATATTCTGATATAGCAGTATTAACAGTTTCAGCAGCTAGCATTAAACAAGTTGCTACAATTGGAAATACTGAAAATATAAGATTAGGAGATACAACATTTGCAGTAGGTGCTCCTCTTGGCGATACTTATAGTGGAACAGTAACTAAAGGAATATTGTCAGGTAAAGATAGATTAGTAGCAGTCTCATTCTCTGGTAATACATCCGATTATTATATGAAAGTATTACAAACAGATGCTGCCTTAAATCCAGGAAATAGTGGAGGACCATTATGTAATGTAAATGGTGAAGTAATAGGTGTAACATCACTAAAACTAACTGAAGAAAAAGCCTCTACTACTACAAGTTATAGTGTTGAAGGAATGGGCTTTGCTATCCCAATCGAAGATGCTCTATATTATGCTGGTATAATAGAAAAAGGAGAAACAGTAAAAAGACCATATATAGGAATAAGTATGTTAGATATAACAGATAGTTACTATTTGTGGCAATCCGGAATAACATTACCAAAAGGAGTAACTAAAGGTGTTGCAGTACTAGAAGTAGTATCATCATCTCCAGCAGAAAAAGCAGGATTACAAAAGGGTGATATTATAACAAAAATTGAAAAAGAAGAAATATCTTCAGTTGCCGAACTACGTTACGAATTATATAAACATAATCCAGGAGACAAAGTAGTCATAACATATAACCGTAATGGTAAAGAACTAACATCAGAAGTAACACTTGAAGAAGTAAATTAATCTAGATTAATTCTAGATTTTTTTATATAAGAATTAAAATATCAAAAAATAATAATATAAAACTATTGTATTTTATCTATAATATTTGTTATAATAAAATAGATGAAAAAAGAAAGGTGAGAAAATGGAAGATTACAAAATAACAACACATAGCGATAACGAAACAATAGCAGTCGCACAAAATATAGAATCAGAAAAATTTCCAAATATGGTTATTTGTTTAAATGGAGAATTAGGAAGTGGCAAAACTGTTTTTACAAAAGGCTTTGCACACGCAATGGGAATTGAAGAAGTAACTTCACCAACTTTTACAATAATAAAAGAGTATAATGGAGAATTACCTCTATATCATATGGATGTATATAGATTAGAAGATGCAAATGAAGATATTGGTATTGAAGAATACTTTGAAAAAGGAGGAGTAACCATTATTGAATGGTCTGATATAATAAAAGATATTCTTCCTAAAGAAAGATTAGATATTAAAATTAAAATAGTAGATGAAAATACTAGAGTATTAGTGTTAACTCCTTATGGTGATAAGTACGTAAGCATATGTGAGGATATAATATGATAAGTTTATTTATAGATACATCGCTTTCTGATGTATCTATTGCATTACTAAAAGATGGTAAATTATTATCTTGTATACATAACAATATACCAGGAGAACATTCAGTATATGTAAGTAAATATATAGAAGACATATTAGAAAATAATAACAAATCATCAGATGATGTAAATGAAATAATAGTAGTAAATGGTCCAGGTTCATTTACAGGTATTAGAATAGGAGTAACAATAGCTAAAATATTTGCTTATCTAAAGAAAATAAGAATAGTAACTATTACATCACTACAAGCAAGAGCTATAGGCAATAATAGTAAATATATACTATCATTAATAGATGCCAAACACGATAACTACTATGTAGGTCTATATGATAGCAAATATAATAAGATTACTGAAGAATTTGCTTCGATAGATAAAGTAGAAGAATTAAAAGAAAAATATAACCCATTAGTAGTAACACCAAATAATAATTATAATATAGAAGAAATAGTAGAATATACTAAATCATTCGAAGGACAAAATCCACATACTGTGGATCCAATATATCTAAAATTACCAGAAGCTATGGAGAAAAAATGATAAAAGAAAGTAATAAAGAATTAGTAAATCCCTTTAGTAAATCTATAGAATATGTTATAGAAGATAAAACAGTAGCCACTTTAGATTATTCTTTAATATATGATAGAATAGAAATAGATAATATAATCGTACTAGAAGAATTCAGAGGTAGAGGAATAGGAAGTAAATTAATGAGTTATCTCATACAAGTAGCAGAAGATAACAAAGTAGTAAATATAACACTAGAAGTAAGAATAAGTAATATAATTGCTATAAATCTCTATAAAAAATTTGGTTTTAAAGAAGTGGCTTTAAGAAAATACTATTATGGAGATGAGGATGCAATATTAATGGAAAAACAGGTGATATAAATGAAAGATACTTATATATTAGGAATAGAATCTAGTTGTGATGAAACAAGTATTAGTATTATTAAAAATGGTTGTACGGAAATAGCTACAGTTGTATTAAGTCAAATAGATATTCATAAAAACTATGGAGGAGTAGTACCTGAAATAGCAAGTAGAAAACATATTGAAAATATAACAATAGTATTAGAAGAGTTATTAAATAAATCACATATGACTATTGATGACATAGACGCTATTGGCGTAACTTATGGACCAGGTTTAATAGGAAGCCTTCTTATAGGAGTCCAAGCCGCTAAAACAATAGCCTTAGTTGCTCATAAACCTCTAATACCAGTTCATCATATAGCGGGTCATATCTATGCTAATAATCTAGAAAAAAGATTGACATTCCCTTTAATAGCTTTAGTAGTAAGTGGCGGTCATACCGAATTAATATATATGAAAGAAGACTATTCATTTGAAAAGATAGGAGGTACCCTAGATGATGCTGTCGGAGAGTGTTATGATAAAGTAGCTAAAGTATTAGGAATACCATATCCTGGAGGTCCAGTAGTAGATAAGCTAGCCTTTGAAGGGCAAGATACTTATGAACTTCCATACCCATTAGATGATAAAAGCTATAACTTTAGCTTTAGTGGTATTAAATCTGCAGTTATCAATCTAGTTCACAATGAAAAACAAAGAGGACAAGAAATAAGAACAAAAGATGTATGTACTACTTTCCAAAATAGAGTTGTCACAGTACTAACTAAAAAAACAATGCGTGCTCTAAAAGAATATAATATTAAAAACTTAATAGTAGCAGGAGGAGTATCTGCTAATAAAGGGCTTCGTGAGAGTCTAAAAAAAGAATGCGATAAAGAAGATATTAAACTTTCATATCCAAGAATAGAATATTGTACTGATAATGCTGCAATGATAGGTGCTGCAGCTTACTATGCATATAAAAAAGGAATTCTAGCAGATCAAACATTAACCGCAGTAGCTTCAGATGAATTATGTAAATAAATAAATAAAACTCATATCAAAAAAGATATGAGTTTTATCATTTTTATCTAAATATAAAATATTTATAAATTTACTTGCATTTATAATAAAAGTAAGTTATAATGATATTATCATAGGATAGGAGGATAATATGAAAAAGAATATATTAAAGAGAGTTGGCTTAGCATCTCTTACCATAATTTCTGCAGTATCATTATCTAATACAGTTAATGCAGCACAAGTTTGTAAAACACATAAGAATTATTATTTCTTTAATGATATGAGTGTTTATAGTACTTTAAATAATGGTGTTACTAATCAGGAAAGCGTTACACATAAAGGAACAGCATATTTCCCTGCTTTAGAAAAAGGTGCTAAGATAATTGAGGATCAAACTGGAAAAATATGTTTAACAAAAGGAGATAAAAAAGATGGTGATTGTCTTACTAACATAACATCTTGGTCTCTTGATGAATTATATCAAAATTCAAATAGTTATTTCAATGGTGGCACTGATATTACACTAGATATCAATGGAACACAAAGTAAATATAAAATTTATACTGAAGAAAAAGATGACGTAATAAATACTTATCTATCACATAATACTTGGTTTAAATCAGAACAAGAAGGTGACCTTGGTGGTGGTGGCGTAAATTATTATAGTATTGACAAAAAAACATTAAATGACGGTTCATTTTTGCCATCATCAACTACTATAAAAAGAGAAAGTAAAGAAAACTATTTTGCTGTTTCATTAACAAGAGTAATTAAAAAAGAAGATCTTCAAGATATAAAGCCTTTTGATTTAATATGGCACACAGGAGAAGAAATAACTAAAACAGTATTAGCACCAGCAGTATACCTTATAACATATGAAACTTGTGAAGATAAATATAAAGAAACAATTACTTATTACTGTAAAGATGGAGATAAAACCACTAAATGTGAACTTGATCCTAACCCATATACAAAAGATAATTTAGAGGATGGCTATACAGAGAAAGTAAAATCACCAGAGATTAAAAACTGTACTCCAGATAAAAAAGAAGTAGATGTTTTAATAAAAGGTGCAGACTTTTCTGAAGATGTCTACTATAGTTGTACAGTAGATAACCCTAAAACTGGTAGTGCTCTAATATATATTGCTTGGGCAGTAGGATTAGGAGCTCTAGGTTATTCAATATACTATTTTACAAAGTTAAGAAAAACCAAAGAAACAAATTAATAAAACATAAAGATTATAATTAATTTTATAATCTTTTTTTAGACACTCTTTATTGTAGTAAAAACCTCTTTGGCATAAAATAAAGTGAAAAAGAAGGGGTGATAATATGACATTTATAAACAATAATACAGAATTAATAATAACACTACTTACTGTAACGTTAACTTGGGTATTAGGTTTTCTATCTAAAAGATGTCCTTACATAAATAATAACTTAATAATAATACAAAACATAGTAATAGGACTAAGTGTATCAATATTCTATTTTGCCATAACAAAAGACTTTAACTTAGCTATAACACTAAGTGGATTATTTGCAGAAACTGGCTATAATTTAATACATAATATTGAAAAACTAATAGCTGCAGATAAGAAAAAAGAGTAATATCTATATAAAAATAAATATCATCACTATAAAGAACTTTAACTTAAAATTAAAGTTCTTTTCTATATAAAATATATTTACTTCTTAGTTTAATAATGATAAAATTAATTAGAGAAAGATGAGGTGCAAGATGAATATAGAACAATTAAATAGTGAACAACTAAAAGCTGTTAATCATATAGATGGACCAATGTTAGTATTAGCGGGAGCGGGTTCAGGTAAAACAAAAGTATTAACAAATAGAATAGCAAGACTAATCGAAGAAGGAGTAAGTCCTTCGAATATATTAGCTATAACGTTTACTAATAAAGCCGCTAAAGAAATGAAGGATAGAATTACTAGATTAGTAGGAGTAACTGCCTATAATATACAAATATCAACTTTCCATTCTTTAGGCCTTAAAATACTAAAAGAAAACTATAGTCTACTTGGATATGATAAAAACTTTACTATCATAGATAGTGATGATGTATTAACAATAATAAAGAAGATAATGAAAGAACTAAATCTATCTAAAGATTATTATAATCCTAGAGAGATAAAAAATAAAATAAGTTCTGCTAAAAACGCTATAATGTCAGTTGAAGACTTTTCTAAAGTAGAATTTGATCATAAGGTAGTAGAAGTTTATAAAATATATACTAAGAAATTAAGACAAGGAAACTCAGTAGATTTTGATGACTTATTGATATTACCAATTAAGTTATTTAAGACATATCCTAATGTATTAGAAGAATACCAAGATAGATATAAATATATTTTGATAGATGAGTATCAGGATACTAATGAAGCACAATATACATTTAGTAAAATATTAGCTTCCAAATATAGAAATATCTTTGTAGTAGGAGATAATGATCAAGCAATATATGCTTTTAGAGGAGCTAATTATAAAAATATTTTAAATTTTGAAAAAGATTATCCAGAAGCTAAAAGTGTAGTACTAGAAGAAAACTATCGTTCTACGAAGACAATACTAAATGCTGCTAATGATGTAATTAAAAATAATAAAGAAAGAAAGAGTAAGAATCTATGGAGTAATAAACCAGTAGGAGATAAAATTACATATAAATTAGTAGGAACTGAAAAGGAAGAAGCTTCTTTTGTAGCAGATGAAATCAAGTCTCTACTAGAACAAGGTGTAAAAGAAGAAGATATAGCAGTTCTTTATCGTACTAATGCACAATCTCGTGTAGTAGAAGAATATATGTTAAAAAAGAATATAAAATATAGAGTAGTAGGAAGCTTCTATTTCTATAATAGAAAAGAAATTAAAGATTTATTATGTTATTTAAGATTAATAAGTAATCATAAAGATGATGTAAGTCTACTTAGAATAATAAATACTCCTAAAAGAGGTATAGGAGAAAAAACAATAGATAATCTTACTACTCTAGCAGTAGAACAATCAAGTTCAATATATGAAGCAATAACTTCAGGTAAAGAGCTAGCTTTTAAAAACCTAATTGAAGAATTAACCGAAGAGAGTAAAACATTATCACTTACCGAATTAGTAGAAGCTATCTTAGAGAAGAGTGGTATTAAAAAAGAATTGTCATCATCTAAATTACTCGAAGACGAAATAAGATTGGAAAACTTAAATGAGTTTAAAGGTGTAACTAAGAGCTATGAAGAGGAACAAGGGTCTGCTACTTTAGAAGACTTCTTAGATGAAATATCATTAGTAAGTGATTTAGCAGAACATCAAGATGGATCAAATAGAGTAAGTTTAATGACAGTTCATTCAGTAAAAGGACTAGAGTATGACTATGTCTTTATAGTAGGTATGGAAGAAGGAATATTCCCTCATTATAACGCTATTAATGATGGTAGTCAAAGTGCTATTGAAGAAGAAAGAAGACTTTGCTATGTAGCAATAACTAGAGCTAAGAAAAAACTATATATATTAGCGGCTAAAAGTAGAATGTTATTTGGTAATACAAATATAAATAAGCCAAGTCGATTTATTGAAGAAATAAATAAAGAATATCTTGATATAGATGAAAAGAAAGTATTAGGTAAAGCAACAAATAGAATAAGAAAAGCAATAGATAAAAATATTGAATATGAAGTAGGAGAAAAAATAAGTCATACTGATTTTGGAGAAGGAATAGTAATAGGAGTAGATAAATCAATATTAACAGTAGCTTTTCCACATCCAATAGGTATAAAGAAATTAATGAAAGGTCATCCTAACATAACTAAATTATAGGCTAAAAAAGTATTTATTTTAAACTATTAGAATATAATATAGTGGAGGTAAATATGGATTATAGTATTTTAGTAAATAAAGATAATCCTCTACCAAGAGCATATATTCCTAATAATTTAGTATTAGCAGATAGTAAATATAAAGATAATATTTATATAGATAAAGTAGTAAAAGAAGCATTTGATAGGTTAAAGCAGGATGCTAAAAACTATGGTTATAATATAGATATAGTAAGTGGATATCGTGATTATGATTATCAAGAGAAGATCTATAATAAATTACTTGAAGAAAAGGGCTTTACGTATGCTATAACTAGAATAGCAGAGCCTGGTAAGTCTGAACATCAAACTTCTTTAGCGTTAGATTTTTGTATATATAAAGATGAAAAGTGTTATATAGAACACGATATTCAAGATAAGATTGAAACTAGGTGGATACACCAAAATTGTTATAGGTATGGGTTTATCTTGAGATATCCTGAGGGTAAGGAAGATATAACTAAATATAGTTATGAACCTTGGCATCTAAGATATGTAGGAGATATAGCTAGTAATATTTATAATAATAATTTAACTCTAGAAGAGTATAAAGAAAGAGAGTCTAGATAGATAGACTTTCTTTTTTTGTCGTCTCACACTAAAGTAGTTCGTCGTTTTCTAATGCCTAAGGTCATTAGAAAAAATTTTTGAGCCTATAAATGTCTCAAAAATTAAATTATTTATCTATTTACTAATTGACATATATTAAGAATAGTGCTATCATTTAAATATATGAATACATATTCATATATAGAAGGGAATAAATTAATGATAGATAATAAAGATATAAATAAAATAAAAAAGGAATTATTAGAGGAAGACACTATAATAGATATAGCAGAACTATTCAAAGTATTCGCAGACTCTACTAGAGTAAAAATAATAAATGTATTATTAGAAAACAAATTATGTGTTGGAGATATAGCCATATTAGTCGGAAGTACACAGTCAGCAGTATCACATCAACTTAGAATTTTAAAGGCTGCTAAATTAGTAAAATATACTAAGATAGGTAAGACAGTATATTATGAACTAAGTGATAATCACGTAAAAAAACTATTCAATATAGGAAAGGAGCATATTAATGAAATATAAGTATAATATTAAAAACTTAGATTGTGCTAATTGTGCTAAAGTACTCGAAGATAAATTAAATAAAGATAAAAATATTAAAGTAGCTTCAGTAAATTTTAGTTCATCAACAGTTACTGTTGATACAGATATCGAAGATGCCTTCCATTACGTAAAAAGAATTGTAAATGAAGTAGAACCAGACGCTATTTTAAGCGAGAATAAAATAAAAGAAAATAACTATAATGATATTTATAGAATACTATTAGGAGGTTTTATAGGCCTACTAGGAGTTCTATTAAAAACACCTAGTATAATAAATACAATATTAATAATAATAGCATATATAATATTAATATATAAGACTTTAGGAACTGCTATTAAACAATTAAAAAATAAAATAATAAATGAAAATCTTTTAGTATCAATATCCGCTTTAGGAGCATTTGCTCTAGGAGATGCTTGCGAAGGACTTATGGTAATATTCTTATATGAATTAGGAAAAGTACTAGAAAGTATAGCAGTTAATAAAAGTCGTAATTCCGTTGAAGATCTAATGAATATAAAAGAGGAGACTGCAAATTTAAAAGAAAAAGATAAAATAATAGTAGTACCAACTACTAAAGTAAAAGTAGGTGATATACTAGTAGTAAAAGAAGGAGAAAGAGTACCACTAGATGGCACAATTATAAAAGGCAATGGGACATTAGATACTAGTGCTTTAACAGGAGAATCAGTACCAATGTTTGTTTCTGTTGGAGATAATATTCTATCCGGAAGTATAAATAAAGGTGGTTTACTTGAAGTCAAAGTAACTTCTATCTATAAAGATTCTACAGTAAATAAAATATTAGAATTAGTAGAAGCAGCTACTGAGAGAAAAACAAAAACAGAAAAAATAGTATCAAAATATTCTTCAAAATATACATTAGGAGTAATAGTAGTTGCCATTCTAACTACAGTACTACTACCATTATTTACAAGTCTAACTTACCAAGAGAGTATTTACAAAGGACTAACTATATTAGTAATATCTTGTCCTTGTGCTATAGCTATATCAGTTCCATTATCATACTTTGCTGGAATAGGAGCTTCTTCTAGAGAAGGAATATTAATAAAAGGAAGTAATTATTTAGATAATATTAAAAATATTAAAGAAATAGTTTTTGATAAAACAGGAACTATTACTACAGGAGAATTTTATATATCAAAAATAAATATATATGATAAAGAATATCAAGAAGAAGAAATAATGAAAATATTTGCAGCAGGAGAATCTCTATCAAATCATCCTATAGCAAAGTCAGTATTAAAAAAATATAATAAATCAATTACCAACAAAGAAGTAAAGGATTTTAAAGAGATATCTGGTAAAGGAATAAGTTTTACTTATAAAGAAGATAAGATAAAGATAGGTAATAGCAAATTCTGTAATATTAAAGAAAATAATAGTAATATATATATAGTAATAAATAATAAAGAAGTTGCTAGTATTGAGATAAAAGATGAAATAAAAGATAGTGCTAAAGAAACTATAAATAAATTAAAAGATATGGGAATAAAAGTACATATATTTACTGGAGATTCAGAAGAAAAAGCAAGAGAAATAGCGAAAGAACTAAATATAGAAAATATAAATTATGAAATGCTACCAACAGATAAATATAACTATTTAGAGAAGATGATTAAGAATAAAGAAGAACAATCTATTGTATCATTTGTTGGTGATGGAATTAATGATGCCCCAGTATTAAAGTTATCAGATTTAGGAATATCTATGGGTAGTTTAGGAACAGACTCTGCTATTGAAGCTTCTGATGTTGTAATAATGAATGATAACCTAAATAAAATAATAACAGCAATTAATATATCTAAAAGTACTAGTAAGATAATTAAAGAGAATTTAATCTTTGCAATAGGAGTAAAATTATTAGTATTAATATTAACTCTACTAGGAGTTTCTACTATGTTTGAGGCAGTTTTCGCAGACGTTGGCGTAACAGTATTATGTATATTAAATACATTAAGATTATTAAAAAACAATAAAGAGATTAACTAGCTATTAATCTCTTTTAATATTAACTAAAAAATAAAATAACATTTATAATTTAATATTCATTTAATAAAATAATGATATTATCAATACATAAGAAAGGAGAAATAAGATGAAAAGAATAACTAAAAATATAATAACTATAGTTACCATATTACTAATGTTAGTATTAGTATTTCTAACTATGAATTATGCTAATAATCATATAGAAGATATAAACAATGGACCTAGTAACATACCTGATAATGTTGAAGTAACTGGAGAAAGTACTAATAATAATACTCCTCCAGATAATAGTGGTCAAAATAACGGTGAAGAACCACCAGAAAAGAAAGAGGGTGATAATCAAAATAGTAATGAAGAACCTCCTGCTAAACCAGAAGAGAATAATGATACATCTAATACAAATAATAACCAAAATAACAATGAAATGCCAACTATGCCAAGTGAAGGTATGTCTAATGTAAATAATACAAGGAGTTTAACCACAGTTTATTACATAGTCTTTGGGATGGAATGTCTAGTAATAGCGTACTTAATAATGTATTTAATAATGTCAAATTTAAATAAAAAAACATTGAAAGAAACATATGAAAATAAAGATAAAGTATTAATAACACTATTAGGGACAATTATACTAGGAGCTCTTCTAACATACTTAAGTGCTGTTATAACAACAAAGTATTTCTTAAATAGTGAAGTACAAAGTGGAAATAATAATACACAAAATAATCAAAATATATCTTATTCAGCATCAAAAACTATATCTGAAGATACTACTATTACTGAAGGAACATATACTTCTACTACCAAGGATGAGAATGCTATACTAGTAGACGGTAGTACAACTACTATTTCAAATGTAACAGTAGAAAAAGAGGGAGACTCTGATGGAGGAGATGCTACAAGCTTCTATGGAACGAACTCTGCCATTCTAGCTAAAGGTGGTGCTAATTTAACACTAAGTAATGTAACTATAAATACTAATGCTACTGGTGCTAATGGTGTCTTTAGTTATGGAGGAACTGCTACAACTAATAATGCATCAAGCGATGGAACAACAATAACTATAAGTGATTCCAAGATAACAACTAAAAAAGATAATTCAGGTGGAATAATGACTACTGGAGGTGGTACAACAATAGCCAATAATCTAGAAATAACAACTGAAGGAACTTCAAGTGCCGCAATCAGAACTGATCGTGGAGGAGGTACTGTAAAAGTAACTAAAGGTACATATAAAACTCTAGGTCAAGGCTCACCTACTATCTATTCAACTGCGGACATTTCAGTAAGTGATGCCACCTTACTAGCGGAGGCTTCTGAAGGAATAGTAATTGAAGGAAAAAATAGTGTTTTAATAGATAACTGTACTCTTGAGGACTCTAATACTAAACTAAATGGTAAGTCAACAACTTATAAAAATATCTTCATCTATCAGTCAATGAGTGGTGATGCCGCCGAAGGAACTGCTACATTTACATCAAAAAATAGTAAGATAACAACAAATAATGGTGATACTCTATATGTAACCAATACTACTGCTGAAATAAATTTAGAGAATAATACTATAATAAATCAAGATAAAGATGATAATTTCTTAAGAATACAAAAGGATTCTTGGGGTAATGATGGAAGTAATGGAGGAGTAGTAACTCTAAATATGACAAATCAAAAAGTAACTGGAAATGTAGTTGTAGATTCTATATCCACTCTTACTATAAATATGACAGATAATTCTTATTATGAAGGTATGATAAACAATGATAATACCGCTAAAAGTATTACATTAAAGTTAGATAAAACATCAAAAATAAAATTAACCGGAGATACTTATCTAACATCACTAGATAATGCTGATACTACTAATAGTAATATAGATTTTAATGGTTATAAATTATATGTAAATAATACTGCTATAAATTAATAGTTAAAAGATACTAAGAAAATAAAATTAGTATCTTTTAATATAACAAATAAATTTATCAGAATTAAAATAGAAAATATGATATAATAGTAAATAAGAAATAATTATTAATTTAAGAGGAGAATAAAAATGATATACATAACCGAAGACACACATAGAGATTTTTCTAGGTTTAATAATTTAAAAAAGGAGTAAATGATGGATGATATGAATAAAAACTTCAATAGTTTAATAAATGAAATAAGAAAATGCAATATTTGTGAAGATAAGTTTGGTTTCAAGCCACATCCAGTAGTCATAGGTTCGGCCAATTCAAAAATAGTTCAAGTAAGCCAAGCACCATCTAAAACAGTAGACACTACCTTAAAACCATTTACTGATCAAAGTGGTAAAAAATTAAAATATGAATGGTACCAAATAGCAGATGAAGAATTCTATAATCCGGATAACTTCTTTATTACAGCACTAGCGCATTGTTACCCGGGCAAAGATAAAAATGGTAATGATAAAGCTCCACCTAAGGTATGTTATGAAAAATGGATAAAGAAAGAATTAGAATATATAGATAACAAAATATATATAATAATTGGAGCTAAAGCTGCTAAAACATTCTTTCCAAACGAAGAATATAATGACTTAATATTTAAAAATAATATACTATTTGGTAAACTAGCGATAGTTCTGCCGCATCCATCACCACTTAACATAAAATGGTTCAAAGATAACCCAAACTTTATGGAAAGAAGAATTATCGAAATAAGAAAAATAGTAAAAGATATACTAAGCAAAAAGTAAACTAGTGATACTAAAAAATAGTGTAGGAGTTACTTTGTTTTTAAAATTTTGTTTTATATATTATAAAACGCCATCGTAATAAATCGACAATATTGCAAAAAAGTTACTCTGTACCGTAATAAATTGACAAAAATTAAATATAGTATTATAATGTATATATAAGAAAGGAAGATAGATTATGGTTATTCGTGAAAGATATTTAAAATTAATTAGACCATTTTATGATCAAGAGTTAATTAAAGTATTAATTGGTATTAGACGTTCTGGGAAATCAGTTATTTTAAAACAAATAATAGATGAGTTAAAAGAAAATAATGTTGATGATAATCACATTATCTATATTAACTTTGAAGATTATGATTATGAAGAATATACTGATCCTAAAAAATTAAACAGTTATGTTAAAGAAAAAATAATTGATGATAAAAAGTATTATATATTTTTTGATGAAATTCAAAATGTTGATAAGTGGGAAAAAGTTGTTAATTCATTAAGAGCAACAAAGAATACATCTATTTTTATAACTGGTTCTAATAGTGATTTGTTATCTAGTGATTTAGCAACTCACATAGCAGGAAGATATGTAAGCTTTAAAATAACTCCATTTACATTTGATGAAGTATGTAAGTTATTAAACATTAAAGATAATAGAAATATTGAAGATGCATTTAATGATTATATTAAATGGGGTGGAATGCCACAAAGGTTTATGCAAAAAGATGATATATCAAGAAAAACTTATTTAAATGATATTTATGATTCAATAATAATAAAAGATATCGTAAAAAGATTTAATATTAAAGATATAGATTTATTAAATAGAATAGTTACTTATATACTAACTACTCCATCTCAAGTGTTTTCACCTGATAGTTTAAAAAAATATATGCAAAGTGACTCTAGAAATGTATCGCTAGAAACTTTATATAATTATCTTGATTACATAACTCGTGCAAATCTTATTTCAAAAGCAGAAAGATATGATGTTAGAGGTAAAAGAATTCTTACAGGTAAATATAAATATTATTTAACTGATTTAGGTTTTACTAATATTTTAAGTGAAGGTAAGAAAGAACAAATTGGTGCCTATTTAGAGAACATTGTTTATAATGAACTTATTGCTAGAGGATATAATGTTAATATTGGTACATTAGAAAATGGCGAAATAGATTTTATAGCAACAAGATTTAATGAAAAAATATATATTCAGGTTACTTATATTTTAAGTGATGAAACAGTAATTGATAGAGAATTTAATGCTTATAAAAAGATTGAAGATAACTATCCAAAATATGTTCTTTCAATGGATAAATTTGATTTATCACAAAATGGCATAATTCATAAAAATATAATTGATTGGTTGTTAAAAAAATAAATTGTTATATATGATATAAAAGATTTTAATGTAAATAAAAAAAGTAAACTAATGATACTAAAAAATAGTTTCTTTTTTTATAGTCAAGTTAACCAAATTCATATCATTCACATATACTACTTTGAAGGTGATAACTAATGAATAATAATGAAGATAGAGCTACTCGTAAAGTGGTAATTGATCCAGGACACGGAGGCACGGATTCAGGAGCTACAGGTAATAATCTCTTAGAGAAGGATTATAACTTATTGATATCAAAATATATGTATGATAGATTTAAAGAGTTAGGTATACCAGTGGCTATAACTAGGGACTCTGATACAACTTTATCTCCAACTGACAGAGTAAATACCATTTTAAGTAAGTTTGGCAATTCTTCTGATGTTATATTAATATCAAACCACGTAAATTCAGGTGGTGGTGAGGGTGCAGAAGTCATCTATGCACTAAGAAACAGAGATACTCTTGCTAAGAGAATACTAGAAAATATTGGAGCCACGGGTCAAACAACTAGGAAGTACTATCAAAGAAGGTTACCGAGTGATACCTCAAAAGACTACTATTTCATTCATCGAAATACTGGTAATCTAGAACCACTAATAGTTGAGTATGGCTTTATTGATAATACCAAGGATGTTGAATTTCTAAAAGAAAACTATGAAAAATTAGCAGAGGCTGTAATATCTGCAGTAGCAAACTATATAGGGGTGCCATATGTTGCTCCAGACGGATTAATAACTAATACCTATGTTGTTCAAAAAGGAGACTCGCTATATAGTATTGCGGCCAAACTAGGAACTACAGTCACAGAACTAAAAAAAGAAAACAATCTCACATCCAATACTCTTCAGATAGGTCAAGTACTTCGTATTCCTACTAAAGAAATATATGAGGAAGATGAAAATGTTTATGTTGTCAAAAAAGGCGATACTTTATATGGAATAGCAAAAGCTAACAACACAACTGTGGATGAGATAAAGAAATTTAATAACTTAACATCAAATATTCTATCAACAGGTCAACTACTAAAAATACCAAGTGCTCTATTGCCAGAGGCAACATATACTGTAAAAAAAGGAGACTCTCTATACTCAATTGCTAATAAATATAACACCACTGTGGATGAATTAAAGAGAATAAATAATCTAACTAGTAATATATTAAGTATTGGTCAGGTATTAAAACTACCATCAGATAAGGCAAGTGATGAAGAAAAAGAGGAGAATACTATTACTTATACAGTACAAAAAGGAGATTCTCTATACAGCATAGCTAAAAAGTATAATACTACTATTGATGCTATAAAGAATTTAAATAATTTAACTACTAACATACTATCTATAGGCCAAGTTCTTCTTATACCAACATCTACTAACTTAGAGACAACTTACACTGTTCAAAGAGGAGACTCTCTATACAGTATAGCTAAGAAATATGATACTACAGTAGATAGATTAAAACAGTTAAATAATCTCTCTTCAAATCTCTTATCAGTAGGTCAAATATTAATAGTAAGATAAATAGAAGGTATATAATTATATATTTTCTTTTTTATTTATCTAAGAGGCTAAATAGTTTTAAAGTTTACACTATTTTACAGTGATAAAATAATTATAAAGATATAGTTATCAACACCTCCTGTGGATAACTGTAAGTAATTAGACATAAATTGACAAAATTAACAAAAAACTGTTGACAAGTGTAAAACCCTGTAGTATACTTAACCCGATATTAAGGCCTACCCAATTAATAAACTTTTTGAAGCCTTTAAAAAAGTTCATTAATTAACATTAGAAACATTAATTAGATTTAAGAACGGGCAAAATCTGAAACAAGGAGGTTATTACTAGAGTAACAACACATTACGCTCTAGTTTCAAATGAAAAAGTTATTACACTGATGGTAACTCCTGCATTACCAATTTAAATTTTATTCTGTACTAAAATACTATAGAATAATCCTTATAACCTTAATCTATATATTAATACAACTCCAAATATAAATTAGAACAACGATTTACCTATACCGCAGGAGTTATTCTCTCGAAGTAAAAAGACAATTATTTTAAAAAATCATTTTATAACAACTAACTACTATAAAAAAACTATTGCCAATTATTTGACAATAGTTTTTACTTTATATTAATTATTCTTAGTTTCTACTTTCTTATTATCCTTGTTTAAATTATCTGATTTAATATCCATAACAATAGGAAGTATAATAGGAATTCTACCAGTCTTATCAGAAAGCATTGGAACAAGACCATTAATCATATTTGATTTCAAATCATTAAAATTAAAACTCTTAATTTTAAGTTCTTTGTTTATAATATCAGCAGCAGTAGTTTGAATATCACGAATTAGATCGGCATTCTCATTTACTAATATATATCCTCTAGTAGTAATAGTGGGATTACCAATTAACATATTATGTTGTGTATCAATATTAGCAATAATAACTAAAATACCATTATTACTCATAAGAATTCTATCCTTTATAACAGCACTACCAACATCACCAATTCGAGAGCCATCAACATAAACTTCTCCTGCTTGAACTTTACCATCTCTATAAAGTTCACCTTTCTTTAGTGAAACAACATCACCATTCTCAAGAACAAAAGTATTTCTTCTAGGAATACCACAACTAACACCTAAGTCAGTATGCTTCTTTAACATTCTAAATTCACCGTGATAAGGAACAAAGTACTTAGGCTTAAATAATCTAATCATAAGTTTAAGTTCCTCCTGATTAGCGTGACCAGAAGAATGAATATCAGTCATTGAATTAGTAAATACCTTAACACCCTTCTTATAAAGTTTGTTTATTGTCCTAGAAACTGAAGAAGTATTACCAGGAATTGGTGAACTAGAGAAGATAACAATATCATTTGGCATAAGTGTAATCTGTCTATGAGTACCCGCAGCAATTCTTGATAAAGCGGCAAGTGGTTCCCCCTGACTACCAGTACATAATAAACATACCTCACCAGGTTTTAAATGATTAGCTTCTTCTGCAGTAATTATAATACTTTTATCTTCAAAATATCCACATTTAAGGGCAATATCAACAGTATTTTCCATACTTCTACCAAATAGAGCAATCTTTCTATTATTCTTTTTACAAGTTTCTATAATGTGTTTAATTCTATATACATTTGAAGCAAAAGTAGCAAGAATAATTCTATTACTAGTATAAGTAGAAAATATTTCTTTTAAGTTTTCATCAACTATACTCTCACTAAGAGAAGTACCAGGGTTCATAGCATTCGTAGAATCACTCATAAGAACACTAACTCCCCTCTCACCAATTTTTGCCATCTTATGTAAATTAGACATAGGTCCAATAGGAGTCATATCAAATTTAAAGTCACCAGTCATAACAATAGTTCCATCAGGTGTATCAATAGCAAACCCGTGAGAATCTGGTATTGAGTGGGTTGTTCTAAAAAATTCCACCTTAAAATATTTAGTTTTAACTATAGTATTTTCTTCATAAACAATTAAATCTTTATAAACAATATTTCTTTCATCTAATTTCTTTTCAATAAGTTCTTTAGCATTAGCAGGAGCATATATTTTAGGAATATTAACAGTTTGTAGTAGAAAAGGTATTCCACCAATATGGTCCTCGTGTCCGTGTGTAATAAATAATGCTTTTATTTTACTTTCATTTTCTTTTAAAAATGTATAATCTGGAATAACATAATCTATTCCAAGAAGTTCGTCATCTGGAAACATTACTCCAGAGTCAACAATAATTATTTCGGAATTATACATAACTACATACATATTTTTTCCGACTTCACCAAGTCCCCCTAAGGGGATTATTTTTGTATTCATTAAATTCTCCTTTCTTAATCTTTTTTTCGTTAAAAAATAAAACTAAATATTAATTAAATAAAAATTTAAAAGAATAACCACTGCTTACTAATTATACTACACATTAGTGGAAAAAGCAAATATTTATTTTATTCACTTCGAGTCTAAGGTCTCTCAGTGTTTTTGAAGCCTTAAGGTCTTCAAAAAGAAATTAATAGCCTAAGGTCTATTAATTTAAAGTTCATTAAAATGTATGGTTGTTGATTTATCTATAAATATTTTATTATTAATGTACTCAAAATTATTGACATTATTAAAAAATAGAATTATAATCAACACAAATAAAGAATAAAATAAATATGTTTTGACATAATAGTCGGATTAATTAAGGAGTTCGATAATGAGGTATAAAGTATTTAATAATAGTGATGCACAAAATCAAATACCACCCAAAATATATAAAATAATATATAAACTTATTATAGAAAATTACGGTATAAGAGCTAAACTTAATAAAGAAGAATTAAAAAAGATAGATACAATAACAGCATATAATAACTGGGTTAATATGATTTTTACAACAAAGGATTATTATATAACTGTATTTTTTGATGAAAACAAGATTATAGGCTTTATAGCGTTTATGTACGATAAAAGAGGTTTGTGTTTATCCGAAGTCCAAATTAATAAGGATTATCAGGGAAAAAATAATAATTTGAGAAAAATGATAAAGATAGTATTAGATAATTGTGAAAAACAAAAGAGTAAAAAAATTTACGTAACAATAAATCCAAAAAACACAAAATCAATAAATGTATTCACACATATTGGATTTTATAACACAGAAGGAAAAATTTATGAAATAACATATAATAATTTGCAAAAATGGTTAGATAAAAAATAACTGATAACTGTTATAAAATATGTGATTAATACTAAAGAATTATTAATCTAAAACTTATTAAAATGTATTATTAAGTTAAAAGAGTATATTTTATGGTATAATAGTTCTAGGAGGTAAATATGGAAAGAATATATAATAAATTAGTTAGAGATAATATTCCTAATATAATAAAAGATAAGGGAGAAGAACCTATTACTAGAATATTATCAGATAAAGAATACAAGCAAGAATTAGAAAAGAAATTAAATGAAGAATATCAAGAGGTATTAGAAGCAAGTGGCAGTGATAGAGTAGAAGAACTAGCAGATATGCTTGAAATAATAAAAGCACTAGGAGAATTAGAACATACTTCATTAGAAGAAATAATAAATATAGCTAATACTAAAAGTAGTAAAAGAGGAGCTTTTAAAGATAAAATATTCTTAGAGAAAGTAATAGAAAAAGATTAAATAGTATGATAGAATAATATCAAGAGGTGAAGATAGTATGAAATGTATACTTATGAATAAGAATACCAAAGTTTTATTAGCAGATTATCAACCATCATTAGGAGTATTTACTGATATCTATGACATTTATAATATAGATTATGCTCCAGTAATACTAAAGAATATTTATAATAAAGAAAAAGATTTAAAAGTAATACTATCCAACTGGTTCAAAGGTAGAGGTATTCCATTATGGAGAGACGATTTAGATTTATTACTTACTAAACTAAATATTTCTGCTCCAACAGAATTATTAGATAAAGCATTTGGATTGTCATTATCAGATCAGTATTGGATTAAACCATATAATTCCCAAATAGAATATAGAGATATTAACTTCTTTGAACACGACTTTAAAGACGCTGAATTTGCTGACGCTACTTTTTCAAATAGTGCTAAAACAGATACTAAAATAAGTTTGATTTCTCCTAATAATACAACTGATGGTAGATTGAAGAAAACCTGGATAATCGAAGATAACAAAAGATATCTATTAAAGGGTGGCTATAAAAACGAAGTATTGCAGCCTTTTAATGAAGTTTTAGCTTCAATGATTAGTAGTCGTCTAGGATTTAATAATGTTCCATATACTCTAGAAGTAATTAATAATAAAATAGTATCAAAGTGTGAATGTTTTATAAATAAAGATACTGAATTGGTTCCAGCATATCAAATATTATATGATAATTGTGACAGAGATAATGCATATGAAAGATATATCAATATATTGGAAGAACATAAAGTAGAAAATGCCAGAAGTTCTCTAGAAGATATGTTTATCTTAGATTATATTATGTTAAATGAAGATAGACATCTAAATAATTTTGGCATAGTTAGAAATGTTGAAACATTAGATTGGATTTCTCCTACGCCAATATTTGATACTGGAGAATCATTAAATATAATAGATTATAGTGATGAAGAAGTAATAATTAATGGCGACGGAAGATTTTTTTATAAAGTTAGTAACTTTGACAATATACTTGACAATATTAAAGATTTAAAAAGATATGATTTAAATAAACTAGATGGCATTTGTGAGGAAGTTGATGAATTATTACATAAGTACCAATCAATTACTAATATGACTGATAGAAGAATAAATAAAATATGTACTCTACTTTACAGTAGGATTAATAAATTAAAAAAGAAGATAGATAGTAAATAATAAAAAAATACTTGTATTTATTAACATAGTTGTGTTATAATATAGGTGTCTTGAGAAAAGAGTGGCATAAAAATCCACTCTTTTATATATATAGGAGGGAAATATGAATATTGAAGAACAAGTAAAAAAACTAATTGAAAAGGAAGTAGAAAAGCTAGGAGTAAGAATAGATAGTGTTAAATTAGAAAAAGAAGACAATAATCTTTTTCTAAGAGTAGTTATCGATAGAGATGAAATAATAGATGTTGATAAATGCGTAGAAGTAACAAATGTCATTAATCCATTGTTAGATGAAGCTAACTTAATAGAAGACTCTTATATGCTAGATGTGTCTACTAAAGAGAAGGGAAGATAAAAATGAATCAAAAACAAATGAAAGAATTTATGAAAGCATTAGATGCTATTATCGAAGAGAAAAAAGTAGATAGAAAAATAGTTATTGATGCAATGGAACAAGCTATGGCAGCAGCTTATAAAAAGAATGAAGGTATACCTAATGTATTGGCAAAAGTTGATGATGAAACTGGAGATATAAGAATATATTCATATAGAACAGTAGTAGAAGAAGTTACTAATCCTGAAACTGAAGTATCATTAGAGGATGCTAAAAAAGAAGTAGACGATATCGAATTAGGAGAAACTATAATTGATAAAGAACTACCTCTTAAAGATTTTGGAAGAGTAGCAGCAGGTACTGCTAAACAAATAGTAGTTCAAAGAATCAAAGAAGCTGAAAAAGAAAGCATTTCTGAAGAGTTCAAAGATAAAGATGGCGAACTAATGGTAGGAACATTATCTCGTGAAGATCAACATAACTACTTTGTTGATTTAGGTAGATGCAGTGGTATTTTACCAAAAGATCAAATAATACCAGGAGAAAAATTACAAATGGGTTCTTCTGTAAAAGTATATGTATCTAAACTAGAAATTGGACCTAAAGGACCATTCATTATGCTATCTAGAAGTCATTATGGTTTTCTAAAAAGATTATTAGAAATAGAAATACCAGAATTAACAGATGGTACAGTAGTATTATATTCAGTAGCTAGAGAAGCAGGAAGTAGAAGTAAAATAGCAGTATACACTGAATACAATAACGTAGACCCATTAGGAGCTATTATAGGTGAAAAAGGAAGAAGAATAGCAAACGTATTAAAAGAACTAAATGGTGAAAAAATAGATGTTATTCTATATGACAAGGATCCTGTAAAATTTATTACTAATGCTTTAAGTCCTGCTAAAAACGTTAAAGTAACAATTAAAAATGAAGAAAAGAAAGAAGCACTAGCATTAGTAGATGATAGTAACTTATCTCTAGCAATAGGAAGAAAAGGACAAAATGTTAAATTAGCATCTCGTCTTACACATTACAAAATTGAAGTAAAAAGTGAAAGTACTACTGAGGAAGAAAAGGATAGTGAATAACTATGAAAAAAACTCCTCTTAGAAGATGTGTAGTAACAAAAGAACAACTTCCTAAGCAAGAATTATTAAGAGTTGTTAAAAATAAAGAAAACAAAATATTTGTTGATGAAACAGGAAAAGCAGGAGGTAGAGGAGCATATATTAAAAAAGATATAAATGTTCTAGAAACTGCTAAAAAGAAAAAGATTTTAAATAAAATATTTGACTGTGAAATAAATGAAGAATTATATGATGAAATTAAAAATATAATAAATAAATAATAGGAGGTGATACATATGATGAATGTATCAGAATATGCAAGTGATGTAGGGTTAGAAGTAAAAGATATCTTAAGTTTGTGTAAGAAGCTTGATATTAATGTATCTAAAGAAGAAGATATGTTATCTGATGATGACATAATAATATTAGATCAAGAGATTGCTTCTAGTATTGATAGTCAAGATGAAGATTTACAAGAAGAGATGGAAACCTTCGAAGATTCTTATGAAGAGGAATTAGAACCTGTTACAGAAAAGAAGCCTAAGAAAAAAGTAGTTTCAAAAGAAGATAATAAATCATCATTTAAAGAAAAAAGAAAAGAAATGTATAAACATAAAGAAAAACTTCAATCTAATGTTATTGAAGACAATGAGAATACTGTTTTATACAAGGATAATATGACTGTGTCAGAGCTTGCTACTAGTCTAGAAGTTAATCCAACACAAATAATCAAAAAGTTAATGGCACTTGGTACTCTAGCAGCTATTAATGCACCTCTTGACTTTGATACAGCAGAAATAATTGTATCAGACTATGATAAAGTATTAAAGAAAGAAAGTACTAGAGATGAAGTTAATTTTGAGGGCTTAGAAATAGTAGATAAAGAAGAAGACTTAGTAGAGAGACCTCCGGTAGTTACTATTATGGGTCACGTAGATCACGGTAAGACTACCCTTCTAGATACTATTAGAAAGACCAATGTTGCAGAAGGTGAAGCTGGAGGTATAACTCAAGCAATTGGAGCATATCAGATTGAATATAAAGGAAAGAAAATTACTTTTATAGATACTCCAGGACACGCAGCATTTACTGAAATGCGAGCAAGAGGAGCATCTATTACTGATATAGTAATTATTATTGTAGCTGCAGATGATGGAGTAATGCCTCAAACAAAAGAAGCAATAGATCACGCTAAAGCAGCAGGTGTTCCAATTATTGTAGCAGTTAATAAAATAGATAAACCTGCAGCTAATGTTGAAAAAGTATTAACTGAAATGTCAGCTAATGGTCTTCAACCAGAAGCTTGGGGTGGAGACATAATGTTTGTTAATTTATCTGCTAAAACAGGTGAAGGAATAGAAGATTTACTAGAGAGAATTCTACTTCTTAGTGAACTTGGTGAATTGAAGGCTAATCCTAATAGATATGCCAGTGGAACTGTAATTGAATCAAAAATAGACAAAACATCTGGAGTAATTACTAATCTTCTCATTCAAAATGGAACACTAAGATTAGGTGATCCAATAGTAGTAGGACTATCTTCTGGTAAAGTAAGAACACTAAAAAATGATAAGGGTGAAGACTTAGTAGAAGCTTCTCCATCTATGCCAGTGTCAATAACAGGATTATCAGAAAGCCCCGCAGCCGGAGATAAATTTATGGTCTTTGAAAGTGAAAAGAAAGCTAAAAAAGTTGCTGAACAAAGAAGAGAAATTGCTAAAGAAGGAAGAAATAAACCAAAAGCTGCAGTATCTTTAGATGACCTATTTAATAGAGTAAAAGATGGTGAAAAAGAAATCAATATCATCTTAAAAGCAGATGTTAAAGGTAGTGAAGAAGCAGTTAAAAATTCCCTACTTAAGTTAGATGTAGAAGGAATAAAAATAAATGTCATTAGAAGTGGTATTGGAGGTATATCTGAAAGTGATGTAGTACTTGCAGAAGCTTCAAATGCTATAATAATTGGTTTTAATATTAGACCAGATCATAAAATAACAGAATTAGCTAAAGAAAAAGGAATAGATATAAGACTATATGACATAATATATCAAGTAGTTGAAGAAATGGAAGCTGCTCTAAAAGGAAAACTAGAACCAGAATATGAAGAAAAAGTATTAGGATCAGCAGAAGTAAGAAAAATATTTAAATTTTCTAAAGTTGGTACTATTGCAGGATCTTATGTAGTGTCAGGCAGTCTAAAAAGAGGAGCTAAAGCTAGAGTAATAAGAGACTCTGTAGTAATAAATGATAGTACTATTGCTAGCTTGGCAAGAGAAAAAGATCAAGTAAAAGAAGTAAAACAAGGTATGGAATGTGGTATTACTATAGATAACTTTAATGATATCAAAGAAAAAGATATAATTGAAGCCTATGAATTAGTGGAGATAAGAAAGTAGGTGGGTATTGTATGTTTGAAGAATCTATAACAGAAAAAGGTAAATGTAATCAAGGTAAAAAGAGTAGAAAAGAAATAGGTCAAAACGCTTTAAATATGATCGAAGCTAAAATGAAAAAACAAGAGGATGAAAAAAGAAAAAAAGAATACTTTGATAAATTTGGAAAGAATGCTCAAGGGCCTATTGTAAAAGGAACAGAAGATAGATTACTAGGTATCTATGAAATAAATAAGTTTGAAAATATAAAAGAAAGAAATAGTTATACTTATGGTTTCACAGAACGTGGAGAAAGACAGTTAGCATCAAACATCAATAATTTTACTAAAGAAGAATTAAAGGCGATAGGGAGAAATGACTTTATCTCAGGTATTAAAATTAAAGAATTACCTGAAGAAATCAAAGAGAATAAAGACTATCAAGAAGGATATTATAAAGCCGCTGAAGAGCAAATAATGTCTATTCTAAATAGTTATAAGGGAAAGAATAAACATAAAGGTAAATAAAGGTAGGTAATAAAAATGTCAGAAAATAAAAGCAGAATATATAAAGGCCCTAAAAGAGATGAAATATCTGATGTAGAAGGTAGCATTGCTATGAGTGCTCTACATCAGGAAAAGCTATATAAACAAAAATTTGAAAAGTATGGATATGGTAATAATAACAAAAACATTGTACAAGGAACTACTGCTAGACTATCAGCTTTTCCTTATCCTAAAGATACAAGTGTTATAAGTGATGTAAGAGCATTTCACTACGGCTACTATGAAAGAGGAGATAGATTTCTAAAGATACTTGTAGAAACTGGAAAAACAGATGCTCCTATATTAAATGAGAATTTAAAGCTAATTTACAATGAAATAAATGCTTTATATGGAATAAAGGAAGATGAAGTACCATTTGATTCTCTATCTGATGCTGCTAAAGTTCAAGAAAGATTAAGAATGATTGGCTATGTTGATGGACTTGATGGAGAAATTGATATAAATAAACTAGATGAAGTAGTAAGAAATAATCCGTGTTATAGTCAAGGTTATAATCTAGGAGAGAGCATATCAGAAGAGCATAATAAACAAAGTGGTAAGAAAGGAAGATAATATGTCATTAGATAAACTTAGAAAAGGAAGAAATGTAAAACGTGTCGAGGGAGATAGACATTTTGATGAAGTAATTAAGAAAGCATCTTCAGTTCCAAAAACACCTGCTAAAGAGAAACCATATGCTTCTGAATTAAATAACTTAGGAAGAAAAGCATACTTTGATGAATATTTCTATGAAATAAAAGTAGAGGATCAAGTATTTCCTAAAATAGGAGAGTTTGAAAACCCTTCTGAAACATATAGTTTTAAGCAAGGTTATCAAAGAGGAGAATTACTAGTAAATAATGGTATAGTACCTGAAGAATATCAAAATATAAATAATAGTAATAAACACAGATAGGAATGATATTATGAGTATAAAATTAGATAGATTAAATCATATTCTAACTGAAGAAATATCTAAAGTAATAAGTGAAGAAGTAAAAGATACTGATGTACAATTTGTTACCATAACAGCAGTAGATATTTCTAGTGATTTATCATACGCTAAAGTATATTTTACTAATTTAATAGATAAAGATAGAGAAAAAGTAACTAAAGCATTAAATAATGCTAGTTCCTTTATCCGTGGTAAATTATTTGGTAGAGTAGAAATAAGAAAGATGCCTGAATTAACATTCGTATATGATGAGTCAATTGAATATGGAAATAAGATTGAAAAGATAATTGAAGAAATAAAGGAAGATGGTGAGTAATGAACAATATTATTAGCGAAATTAAAGTAAGCAATAATATTGTTTTACTTTGTCATAATAATCCTGATGGTGATGCTATAGGTAGTATCGTGGCCATGTATATACTATTAAAAAGATTAGGTAAAGAAGTAGATATCGTCCTAAATACTCTACCTAAAAGGTTTAACTTTCTAAAAGAGTATCAAGATATCAAGAAAGAAAGTACTAAAAAGTATGATACAGCAGTTATACTAGATACCGGAAGTATTGACAGAGTAAACAGTGCCTATTTACTTGATACTGTGTCAAAGAAACTAGTAATTGACCATCATAGGACAAATACTATGTATGGTGATGTAAATCTAGTAGAGGACTATCCTGCTTGCTGCGAGATAGTATATAATTTAATAAAAGAAATGAATGTTAGTATTGATGAAGATTTGGCTCTTCCTCTAGCAGTGGGATTATTAACAGATACCGGAGGTTTTGCTCATAAGAATGTTCTTCCTAGTACTTTTACTATGGCTGCCGAACTATCTTCACTAGTAGATCTTTCAGACATATATAAGAAAGTACTAAGAACTATTACCATAAATCAGTTTAATATCAAGAAGAAAGCTCTAGATAATCTAGAACTATATAATAACAATACCCTAGCAGTTTCTTTTATAACTTCCGAAGATATGGAGAAGTATAATGTTGATGAAGATGAATGTGGTATTCTCGTAGGTATTCCTCTTGAAATAGATACCGTTGAAGTATCAATATTCTTAAGAAAATACCCTAATCAAACTAGAGTATCCCTTCGTAGTGGTCATATTGATGTCAGTAGGATAGCCTCTATCTTTGGAGGAGGAGGTCACATAAATGCCGCTGGTATAACAACTGTTATGCCTTATGAAGAACTAAAAGAAAAGTTAATAATAGAAGTAGGTAAGAGTATAAATGAATGGAATAATTGTCATAGATAAACCTAAAGACTATACCAGTAGAGATATAGTAAACATAGTATCAAAAAAATTAAATACCAAAAAAGTAGGTCATACAGGAACATTAGACCCATTAGCCACAGGTGTATTAGTACTCCCCATAGGTAGAGCCCTTAAAGTATCTGAACTCCTAACTAGTAATACCAAAGAGTACATTGCAGAAGTAATATTAGGCTATGAAACAGATATGTTAGATATAACCGGAACAGAAATCAAAAGAAACATACCCAGTGTAACTAAAGAAGAACTACTAAAAGTACTAAAAAGTTACATAGGTAAATATAACCAAGAAGTCCCTCTTTATTCAGCAGTCAAAGTAGGAGGAAGAAAACTATATGAGTATGCCCGCAGTGGCATTCCAGTAACTCCTCCAAGTAAAGAAGTAGAAGTATACTCTCTAGAATTAATAAGTGACCTAAAACATATAAACAATATAGTAGAGTTTACTATTAGATGTGAAGTAAGTAAAGGAACATATATAAGAAGTTTAATTAGAGATATAGCCTATAGTTTAAATACTTATGGTACTATGAAAAGTCTCATAAGAACAAGACAGGGAATATTTACTCTAAAAGATGCTTATACTCTAAAAGATATTGAAGAGAATAACTATAAATTACTTAGTATCAAAGAGTGCCTCCCCAATATAAAAACTACTGTGATAGAGGAACCACTACTTACTAAAGTAAAAAATGGAATGGTACTAGATAAGTTTTTTAAAGAGAATATGTCCCTATTACTAGATAAAGAAGGAAAAGAAATAGCTATCTACATTGCTAGCGGAGATAATAAAGTAAAACCATATAAAATGATTGAGGTGTAGTATGAGTAAAATAAAAGTAATGAGTGAACTACTATCCAATAAAATAGCAGCAGGAGAAGTAGTAGAAAAAGTAGTATCAATAGTTAAGGAACTAGTGGAAAATTCTGTTGATGCCAAAAGCACTGAAATAAAAATAGACCTAAAAGAAGCTGGTCTAAGAGAAATAGTAGTTACTGATAATGGTATAGGTATGGATAAAGATGATGCTGTTTTAGCCTTTCAAAGACATGCCACTAGTAAACTATATACCGATGATGATCTATTTAATATAAACTCTCTAGGTTTCCGTGGTGAGGCCTTACCATCAATCGCTGCAGTATCCGAAGTTCTACTAAAGACATCACAAGGCGAAGTAGGAACAGTTGTCCACATCAAAGGTGGAAAAATACTTGAAAATAAACAAGGTGATGCCAGAAAAGGAACACAAATAACAGTTACCAATATGTTCTATAATACCCCTGCCAGATTAAAACATCTATCCAGTCCTTATGCTGAACTAGCGGGAGTTACTGAATATGTAAATAAAATGGCCCTTTCATATCCAAGTATTAAGTTTAGATTAACTAATGATGAAAAAGAACTATTAAATACCGATGGGTCTGGTAATTTACTTAAAGTAATAAAATCAATATATGGTCTAGAAATAACTAAAAAGATGCTTGCAATAAATGGCTCTAATGACGACTATGATGTATCAGGTTACATTTCCTTACCTGAAGTAAATAGAGCCTCAAGAAATCATATGACTGTCCTAGTAAATGGAAGAGTAATAAGAAATCAAGTACTAAATAAAGTAATAAATGACTCTTATTCATCCTTCAAAGAAGATACCAGATATCCAATCGTGGTAATTAAAATAGATACTGATCCATCCCTAATTGATGTAAATATTCACCCTTCTAAACAAGATATCAAGTTTAGTAATTTTGAAGATTTAAAAACACTTATATCAACCCTAATTGTGGATACAATAAAAACAAAATTATTAATACCAAAGATAGAAGTAAAAGAAGAACCACAAGTAAAGTATGAAAATTTAGCATTAAATTTAGATCGAAATATCATAAATGAACCAAGTGAAGTAAATCCTGATAAAGAAAGATTAACTAATTTAATTAACTTTAACTATGAACAAAATAATGAATATGATAAAGAAGAGGAAGAAGAATATATTGAAGAAAGACCTAAAGATACCCTTCCTGAATTATATCCTATTGGACTAGCCTTAGGTACATATATAGTATGTGAAAATGAAAGAGGAATCTATCTGATAGATCAGCACGCAGCAGAAGAAAGAATTAATTATGAAAGAAATTCATACTTACTTGCCCATCCCAGTGGTAATACCATAACGCCTCTTATTCCTATCATAATAGAACTACCTAATAATGAGTTTATAAAAGTAAAAGAAAATATTGATATTTTAGATAGTTTAAATATCAAAGTAGAAGAGTTTGGTAGTAATTCATATCGTATTCTATCACATCCTACTTGGTTTACTAAAGGTAGAGAAAAAGAGATAATATCTAAAATATTTGAAGATATAACAAATAAAGGTAAAGATTTTAGTTTAGCTAAATTTAATGATAATTTAGCTAAATTAGTAAGTTGTAAAATGAGTATTAAAGCTAATACTAGAATAACTAAAGAAGCCCAAGAAGAGATAATTAATAAACTTAGAAAGTGTAATAATCCATTTAATTGTCCTCACGGAAGACCTACTATAATACATTTTACTACTTATGAAATAGAAAGAATGTTTAAAAGAGTAGTATAAGTAAGAGCCCAAGGTCTCTTACTTACATAAAAAGCCTCAGGTCTTTTTATGTTAATTTAGAGCCTATTATATAGTCTCTAAATTAAAAAATATTTATATTGCAAAGAAGAATATTCATATAAGACAAAGACAAGAATCAAATAATCTTGTCTTTTTATATTATCTATGATATATTAATCTTACAAAAAGGAGTAATCTATGAATAAAGTAATTGTTATAACGGGACCTACAGCGGTAGGTAAAACTAAATTGAGTATAGAATTAGCTAAAAGATATAATGGTGAAATAATAAATGCTGATGCTGTCCAAGTATATAAAGGATTAGATATCGGAAGTGCTAAAGTAACTGAAGAAGAAAAAGAAGGTATTCCACATCATCTATTTGATATTAAAGAAGTAGATGAAGAATATACAATTTATCATTATCAAAAAGATTGTCGTAAATTAATTAAAGAAGTCCAGGATAGAGGAAAAACTCCCATTCTAGTGGGAGGTACAGGTCTATATATAAAAGCGGCTCTCTATGATTATAAATTAACTGAAGAAAAAGAAACTAATACTTATGATAATCTAACTGATGAAGAATTATATAATAAACTATTAGAACTAGATAAAAACATAGTAATAGATAAAAATAATCGTCGTAGATTAATAAGAGCTATTAACTACTATAAAGAAAATAATAAGTCTATTAATACTAATACTACTAATAAATTACTATATGATGCTATATTTATTGGTTTAACAACTGATAGAGGAATATTATATGATAAAATAAATAATAGAGTGGATATTATGATTAAAGAAGGTTTACTTGATGAAGTAAAAGCTTTTTATGATAAAGGTATTAGAACTAAACCACTACTTAATGCCATTGGTTATAGGGAAATATATTCATACTTTGATGGTAATATATCTCTTGAAGAAGCCATAGATAAAATAAAACAAAATTCAAGACATTATGCCAAAAGACAATATACATTCTTTAACCATCAACTACCAATAGTATGGTTTGAAACAGATTACAATAACTTTAATAATACAATTAAAGAAGTTGAAGAGTATATAAAGAATAGTTCAAATTAATCTTGAACTATTCTTTTTCTATAAGAAACTTAGTTAAATTACTAGGTTCTTTTTTATTTATAATAATATCATAAATAAGATCAATAATAGGCATCTCTATATTTTTATTATTTAATAATTTTCTAATAGATTTTAAAGTATATAATCCTTCAATAGTATTATTATTAATATAGTAATCAATCTCTTCAGCACTCTTTCCTTCACCAATCAACTTACCTAAAGTGTAATTTCTACTTTTAACTGAAGTACAAGTAAGTAATAAATCTTCAAAACCCGCGAATGAAAGAATTGTCATTTTATTACCACCAAGTGCATTTATCAAGTTTTTAATATCGTGAAGTGACTCTGTAATTAGCATAGCACTGGTAGAATCAGGATATCCCATACCAGTAATCATACCTGAAGCTATAGCTATAACATTCTTTATAGCTCCACATAGTTCTGTACCAACAATATCATCAGTAGGTCTTAACTTCACATAATAATTATGCATAGCCTTCATTACTATTTCTTTTGTTTTATCATTATCAGTAGCTAAGCTAAGTCCTATAGGTACTTTCTTAACTATATCAACTGCAAAGGTACCACCAGATATAACAGCAATTTTATTAGTATTAATATTCTTTTTAACTACATCATATAAAAATAAACAAGTATTTTGTTCTATTCCTTTTGAGGCGATACATATTGTTTGCTTATTATCATAGTATTTAGCAAGCTCTCTACTAACATTATCCACAAACTTCGCAGGAACTACCATAACTATAATATCACAGTTAGAAGTAGCTTCTTTCATATCATTAGTAATACAAATATCTTTAGGTAATTCATAATCTATCTTTGGACTTTTTCTATCATTAATTAAAAGATTTTTCTCTTCTTCACTATTAGTCCACATCTTTATAGAACAATTATTATTATAAAAGATACTAGCAAGTGCTATACCATAAGCTCCTGTTCCTAATATACATATTTTCATTTAATTATCATCTTCTTTCCTGTTTCAATATTAAAGTAATCTCTAGGCGTTTCAAATACTTTTCTAACACCTTTTTTAGGAAGTATAACTTTATTTTTACTTAAATCTTTATAATAATACAAAATAGTATTATCTTTATCACACATAATAACATCAATATTTTCTTTCATAAAAAAAGTATGAATACTATTACATCTATCAAATAAAATAGCGTAATTAATATTTCTTTTAAACATAAATCCTCTTAATCTAGAAAAGAAACTCTTACATTCTATAAGTTTTAATTCTCTTTTACCATCAGATAATATCATCATACCACCTTAAACTAATTATATAAGAAAAAGATTAAAATATCAACAACAAAATCTTCTAAAAACACTACTTAAATAAAATATTTACATTTATAAATAATAATAGTATAATTTTAACTGAAAGGAAGATATTATGTCTATTGAAAAAACAAAAGATACTTTAATTCCTATTATCGAAGAGTATATAAGTATTATCAAAAAAGAATTTCCTAATTTAGTAAGTATTCCTAAATATCAAAATTTAAATGATTTAGTTCATATTACTAACACTAATACCGTATCATTATTTATTCGTAACAATAATTTTTATTTTCCATTAGATGCTTTTTATGTATTAGAAAAATATAAAAGTATACCAGAATATGGTAGTAATCCAAACTATCAATTAAGTAGTGCTATTATTAATAATAATACATTTGAGGACTATATAAAGAGTGTAATATTAAGAGGTTTAACTCCTTTAGAATATTTTAAAGATAGTCTTCTTCACGAGACCCTTCACTTTTGTGGTAGTGGAGGAGCATCTTCTATAAGGGAAGGAATAAATGAATTAGAAACAAGATTGTTAGCTAAAAAATATAATTTACACACAACTTACTGTGGATATCCTAAAGAAACTAAGATAGCTAAAGAACTATTAGATATGTTCGGAAGAGATGTAATAGATAAATTAGCTTTCCATCATTATAAAGGAATACCAGATGAAATATTAAATTTTATAGCATCACTTGAAGATGTTATGGAGAAAGAATTTCAAGAAAAGTATTATAAATATAATTCTCCTGGTATAAATGGTCCTATTGAAAAAGCAAGAAGATATGCTGATATAGATTATAGTAGTGCATATGAATTACTTAATAAATACAAACAAAATAGTTATCTTGAAAAAAAGCATCATTTATGATAGTATATATTTGGAGGAAGCAAAATGAATAAAAAAGGTTTTACATTAATAGAGTTACTTGCTGTAATAGTAGTACTAGGATTAGTTCTAATAATAAGTGTTCCAAATCTTACTGATGTATATAAAAATAGTAAGTTAAAGACAGAAGAAATATTTATAGATAAGTTATCAAAAAAAATTGAAGAATATATAGACTTTAATAAGGATACTTTGTCTTTTGAAAATGGACCTGTTATAAAAACTAAAAAAGTACCAAATTCTGAATCAACCGAAGTGACTGTATCTGTATGGAGTGAGAATATAACTTTTCAAAAATTATTAGACAGTAAACTAGTTACTAAAGGAGATTTTATTGATCCGAATACTAAGAAAAATTGTTCTGAAGGTAATGGTACTACTGAAGGTAAAGGTATTATTGAAGTATATAAAGATACTGATTATGTTTATTGTTTTGTAGTAAGAAAAAAAAGCTTTAATATAGGAGAAACATCTTGCTTAAGTGATGACTATCTAAATAAATATACAATGGGTGATGAAATAATAAACACTTGCCCTTGGGACTAATAAAAGGAGGCCATAATGATACTAATATTATCACTTATTTTTCTTATTGTTGATCAAATATCAAAAATATTAGTTGTGAAATTTCTTGATTTAAATAGTGTAACTCTAATTAAAAACTTTTTTTATTTAACATATACAAACAATACCGGAGCAGCCTTTAGTATACTAACTGATAAAAGAATATTCTTAGTATTAGTAGGTATCATAATAATTATTTTACTTATTTACTACTTAAAAAAACATCAAATAAAAAATACTATAAATAAAATAGCATTTGCTTTAGTAATTGGAGGTTCAATAGGTAACTTAATAGATAGAATAATAAGAGGTAGTGTAGTAGACTTTATTGACATAAAAATATTTAGTTATAATTTTCCTATCTTCAATTTAGCAGATACTTTTATAACTATAGGAGTTTTATTACTATTAATAAACATAAATAAGGAGGAGACAAAATGATAATAGAAGAAAAAGACATTGGAAAAAGAATAGATAAGTTTCTAACTGAAGAAACAGAATACACAAGAAGTAAAATACAAAAAATGTTAGAAGATGGTTACATATTAGTAAATAATTCTAAAGTAAAGACAAGTTATCAGTTAAAAGAACAAGACAATATAACTATCGAAGATTATGAAGAAACAACTGATATATTACCTGAGAATATACCTTTAGATATCTACTATGAAGATGATGATTTGATCGTAGTAAATAAACCAAGTGGTATGGTAGTTCATCCTGCCCCAGGTAATTATACTGGTACCCTTGTTAATGCTCTTCTATATCATACTAATAATTTAAGCACAGTAAATACCAATATTAGACCAGGTATAGTACATAGAATAGATGCTGATACATCAGGATTACTTCTTGTTGCTAAAAATGATAAAGCTCATAACATATTAGCAGAAGCTATTCAAAAAAAAGAAGTAGTACGTGAATATATTGCTTTAGTCGAAGGTGTAATAAAGGAAGACACTGCAACTATAGATGCTCCAATAGGAAGAGATGTTAATAATCGTAAAAAAATGTGTGTAACAGCAACTAATTCTAAAGAAGCAGTAACTCACATAAGAGTATTAGAAAGATTAAGCAGTTCTACTTTAATCAAATGTAAGTTAGAAACAGGTAGAACCCATCAAATAAGAGTACACTTAAATTATATAGGACATCCAGTAGCCAATGACCCAGTATATGGAAACAAAAAGTTAATAGATGAAGAATTTGGTCAAATGCTTCACGCTGAAAAGCTAGGCTTTATTCATCCTACTACAAAAGAATATATGGAGTTTACTGCCCCTGTTCCTAAAAGATTTAGTGAAATATTAGAAATATATCGTAACAAAAAATAATGAATAAGAATCTCAAATAGTATTCATAATGAATATGAAAGGAGATTTTTATTATGTCACGCCATAAAGTAGAAATAACTGGTGTGAATACTGCGAATATAAAAGTTCTGACTAGTGAAGAAACAATAGAATTATTTAATAAAATGAAAAACAATGATCCGTTTGCCAGAGAGGATTTAATAAATGGTAATCTAAAATTAGTTTTAAGTATCTTAAAAAAATTTAGTGGTAAAGTAGATAATTTAGATGATTTATTTCAAGTAGGATGTTTAGGACTTGTAAAAGCCATAGATAACTTTGATACATCATATAATGTAAAGTTATCAACATATGCCTGTCCAATGATTGAAGGAGAAATAAAAAGATATTTAAGAGATAATAATGCTATTAGAATATCTAGAAGTATTAAAGATTTAGCATATAAAACACTAAGATTAAAAGAAGAATTATCAGTAAATGGAATAGAACCCTCTAATAAAGTAATAGCGGACCAATTAAAAGTTTCTGAATATGATATAGTAGTAGCATTAGAATCCTTAAGAGAACCTGTTAGTATGTATGAGCCAATATACAATGATGGAGGAGACACAATCTACTTATATGATCAAATATCTAACAAAGAAGAAGAATATGGATTAGATAGTAAATTAGCATTAGATAAAGCAATGAAAGAATTAAAACCTCGTGAAAAAAACATTCTAAAAGAAAGATTTATTATAGGAAAAACACAAATGGAAATAGCAGAAGAATTAGGAATATCACAAGCTCAAATATCAAGAATAGAGAAAAATGCTATAAATAATATTAAAAAGTATGTAAAATGACTAGAAAAATAAGTTAAAAACCTATATAATATAGTATAGGTGGTTTAAATGATAGAAAGAATATTAGAAAAATTTAACATTGAAGGAAAGTTAGTAGATGTTAAAGTAAATAATTCAGGTAATATAAATAACACTTATGTTGCTACTTTTGAAAAAGAAGATGGTACTTCTAAAAAGTACCTTATTCAAAAAATAAATACTACGGTTTTCACAGAACCCTATAAACTAATGAAAAATATAGAAGGAGTAACTAGTTACTTGAAAAAACAAATGATAAAAGAAGGAGATAATAGTCATCAAGTTCTTGAAGTAATAAAAACTAAAGATAATAAGTCATTATGTTATATTGAAGATGCTGGTGAAAGAGATTATTATCGTATCTATGAGTTTATTGAAAACTCTATATCATATGACTGCTCTACTGATCCAGATATAGTATATAATACAGGAAGAGCATTTGGCAATTTTCAAAAACTATTAAGAAATTACCCTATGAATAGACTTACTGAAACAATAAAAGATTTTCATAGTACAGATAAAAGATATCAAAAACTAATCGAAGACATTAAGATAGATTCTGAGGGTAGAGTAATGGAAGTAGCCCCAGAAATAGTATTCATTTTAATGCGTGAAGACCTATATTCATTAATTACTGAAGAATTAGGAACAGATGAAGTTCCATATCGTGTTACTCATAATGACACTAAAGTAAATAATGTTATGATGAATCAAAAAACAGGAGACTTTCTCGCAGTCATCGATCTAGATACGGTTATGCCAGGTAGCCTACTATTTGATTATGGTGATGGAGTAAGATCAACAGCTTCAAGTGCTAAAGAAGATGAAAAAGACTTAAGTAAAGTAAATATCAATCTAGAATTATTTAAAGCTTACACTGATGGATACCTAAAAGAAATGGCTCCATATATGACTTATGAAGAAGTATCACTTATGGGAGAGTCAATTAGAATAATAACATTAGAGTTAGCTATAAGATTTTTAAATGACTATATCAATGGAGATACTTACTTTAAAACTAGTTATGAAAAACATAATCTAGATAGAGCTAGAAACCAATTAGCATTAGTAAAAGATATAGAAAATAAGTTAGAATATATAAATAGTTTCATAAATGAAAGTTACAAAAAGAACAAATCTCCAAGAAGAGTACTAAAAAGATAGTATTCTTTTTTTATTTTAAACATAAACTTTTATAGGTGATAGTATGCGATTATCAGATCTTCAAACTAAAGAAATAATTAATATGACTACTGGTAAAAGATTGGGTCTTATTATTGATGTAATAATAGATAGTAATGGAAATATAAAATCTCTAATTCTTGAAGAAAAAAGAGGTAAAAGATTTTCTAATAGAGAGGAATATGAATTAGATTGGAAGCAAATATCTAAAATAGGTGATGATATAATTTTAGTAAAGGATAAATATCAAATAGAAAAGTAAAACTACTTGTATAAAAAAAAGAATTATTATATAATGTTTATAGGTGGTACAATGAATAAAAAAGGATTTACATTAATAGAACTACTAGCAGTAATAGTTGTTATTGGCATAGTGGGAATAATAGTAGTACCAAGTGCTCTTAATATTGCTGATAAGAGTAAGGAAGCATCATATCAAATACTAGTAAAAAACATAGTAACAGCCGCAGAAAACTACTACCAAGAGTGTGAGTATGGTGGTTTAAGTGATACTTCTAAATATAAAAATTATTGTTGGAAAAATGGAACTGAAACTACTGAAATAAAAACAACCATCGGAGTACTTGCTGAATTAGGTATACTTAACGCTGAAACAGTAAGCTCTGATGCTACAAACAAAGTAAAAGACCCTAGAAACAATCAAGATATAAGCGAGTGTCAAATTGGCATAGCTAAAGAAACCGATGCTTTTGGAAAAGTGACTTATACAATTTCGGCTAGTAATGATAGCAGTTGCCCTACACAAGCTGATTACGACAAAGTAAAAGGAGAATAATATGCAGTTAATAGGAAATAAATGGGATGAAATATTAAATGAAGAATACCAAAAAGATTATTTTAAAAAGATAGTATTATATATAAATAAAGCTTACAAGGAAAGACCAATTTTTCCACCAAAGAACTATATACTAAGAGCTTTATCTTTAACAGATTATGACAACGTTAAAGTAGTAATTTTAGGTCAAGATCCCTACCACGGAACAGGTGAGGCAAATGGTCTTGCTTTTGCAGTAAATAGAGGCGTAAAATTGCCGCCATCACTTAAAAATATATATAAAGAATTAAATGATGATTTAGGAATACCAATTTCTACAACTGGGGATCTAACTTGTTGGGCTAAAGAAGGAGTATTACTATTAAACTCTGTATTAACAGTTGAAAAAGATCAACCAGCTTCACATAAAAATTTAGGTTGGGAAAACTTTACTGATGCCATTATCAAAAAAGTAAATGAGAAAGACACTCCAGTAGTATTCATTCTATGGGGTAACTTTGCTAAAAGTAAAAAGAGTTTAATAACTAACCCTAAACATCTAATACTAGAAGCTTCTCACCCATCACCATTCTCTTGTAATTATGGCTTCTTTGGAAGTAGACCATTTTCTAAGACAAACAAATTTCTAAAAGAACATAATATTAAAGAAATAGACTTCACAGTGAAATAGTATAAAAGAGTTTAACTAGGTTAACATATTATTGGTGATAGTATGTACTATATAAACTCTTTTTTATTATATTCATTTTTAGGTTTTGCAATGGAAAATGCACTATATAAAAATACTAATATATTAAAAAGTAGTGGTGTATTAAATGGACCAATAACCATAGTATATGGAATAGGAGGTCTAGTAATATTACTTATAGATAAATATATATTAAGTAAATTAAAAATAAATAAAACTTTAAAAATAATATTAACTTTCATAATACTATCTATATCATTAACTATAGTAGAACTAATATCAGGATATCTTTGTCATTTAATATTTGATATAGATATGTGGGATTACACAAATAAAAAATATAATATAGGTAAATATATATGTTTAGAATATATTCCAATATGGGGACTAATTGGTACAACAGTAGTATATCTCCTAAAGCCATTCTTTGATAAAGTAATAAATAAAGTTCCTAAAAGAACAACTTATATTCTAATCTTTATCTTTATATTAGATCTAACAATAACAATAATAAATAAATAAGACTATAACTTAAAATCGTCATAGTCTTCATCACTCATATCTTTTCTATCAAAGAAAAGTTTTTCTTTATATTTACAACAAGCTGCGATAAGATTACTAGGAAACTTCTTAAGTAAAGTATTATAAATAGTAATATTATCATTATAATACTGAGCAGCATTATCAATCTTTAAATTAATCTCTTCAATTTGCTCTTTAATCTTTTTAATATCTTCATTCTTATCTAATCCTTTTATTTCATTCTCTAATTTAATAAGTTCAGCATCTGCTCTTCCTAAAATTCTATATAATTCAAAATTACCAATCTTTCTACTTCTTAATTTAACAATTTCACTAAATATTTCAGGTTCTTTTTCCTTCTCTTTTTCTTTAGCTTTATCTTTATTACTACCTTTTATAATAGGAATTACTTTATTATATAAATCATATTTATTTCTAAGATTAGTATCTATCATTGCTTCAACTTCATTAATTCTAATTATATAATCTTGAAATTTATTATATATAGTGGCATAAAAAATAGCAAATACACAAATTATTAATATTATAGCTAATATAATTATCATAAGACTTTCCATATATTTCACATCCTAAATAAATTATATCAAAATAGTCCTAATTTTTCAAGAATAAATACACTTAATAAAAAAACAATACAAGAAGTATTGTATAATTTAACTAAAATCTTTAATAAAATTAATTGATTCTTCAAATGTTACAAAATCTAAATATATCATTAGAATTAAATACCATTCTCCAGTAGTAGGATTAGAAACTATAATGTGATCTCTTCCTGCCTGCTCTATAATTCCTTCAAAAACTCTATCTTGCCATAAGCTTGAACCAGGTACTGTAACGTGAAACTTCGCTTTTTTTCCTTTATTTAATCTTAAAATATTTTCAATATATGATTGTTCCATAGTCATTGGTGTAAAAGTAGTTTGTGACTGCTCATAACTAGGAACAGATTGTTGATTTGGAACAGTATTATTATTTAAACCAACACCAGGAAAAACTGGATTTTGATAGTAACCACTATTGTTCATAAATATCACCCTTTCAATTAATTATATGAATATATTTTTACGCTATAACTAAAAATAATGTCAAATAATTAGACAAATATTTACACTAATAAAAAATACTATTATAATAATAATGAGGTGGTAGGATAATGAATATAAAAGTAGGAGTATCAAATAGACACGTTCATTTGACAAGAGAAGATGTAAACATATTATTTGGAGAAGGCTATGAACTAACTCCTAGAAATTATTTAGATCAACCAGGACAATTTGCTACTAATGAAACAGTATCTTTAAAAACAGATAAAAATATAAAAGAATATGTTCGTATTGTTGGACCTATCAGAAGTTATACACAAGTAGAAGTATTAGCTAGTGATAAAGATTACTTTGGAATAAACCCTCCTGTTCGTAATTCCAAAGATTTATCATCATCTGAAACAATAACAATAATAGGACCAAAAGGTAAGATAACAAAAGATAATATATGTATAATAGCTAATAGACATATACATATTAATACTAAAGATAATAAAAACTTTAAAGAAGATGATATAGTAAAAGTCAAAGTAAATAATACTATATTAGATAATGTTCACATCAAAATAGCGGATAATTTTGCTCTAGCCTTACATATTAATAAAGATGATGCACAAAATAATAATATAGAAAGTGGAGATATAGCTATGCTAGAGGAGGATTAATATGTTCTCACAAACAAAAAAAATAATTAAAAATTCAAAGAAAGAAGTAATTTATAAAATAATTACTTCTCTTTTTATTCAAGGATTAGCCCTAATAATACCAGTTTTCTGGAGTAATACAATAAATGAAGTAACCGAAGGAAACTATAAAGTAGGTTATTATCTAATAGTAATAACTACATTACTATCAATATTTTATTATTTCTGGTCTTATTTTAACCAGAGAACTTGGTTTAAATTATATAATAAACTATACATTGATTATACAAGCATTACTAATGATAAAGCAGAGAATATAGATAATATAAATTTAGGAGAATATACAAATATTCTAAATAATGATATAGATATAATATGTAATTTTCTAGGAAACATAATTACTAGAATTCTTCAGGTAATAGAATTCTTTATTATATATGCTTACTTCTTAAGTTTTAACTTTATTATATTTATAATAACTTTAATAATATCAATATTAATGCTAATAGTTTATTTTAAACTAGGAAAAACAGTAAATAAACTAAACTACAAAAGAAAATCTACACTTGATAGTAAAACAATTATGTTACATAAATTATATTCTTCAATTACTAATAAAAAGAAAGATGTAAATAGTGTTATAAATATATTTAATAAAGAAAATAAAGCTTATCTAAGAGCTAATTATAAATATAATGTAATAATCGAAGGTATTATATACTTTGTTCTTGGTATAATAGAAACTTCTAAGTATGTTATTATATTTTATGCTGTATACTTAGTATCTATAGGTAATATAGAAATAGGTACCATACTATTAATATATAGCTACTATGACAAAATACTAACAAACTTTGAAGTATTAGGAACAATAACTGCAGAATATCAAAGTTTTATAGTATCATTAAAAAGATTAAATAAAATAACTGCTCTAGAATAGAATTGCTAATAATATAAAAGTATGATAATATATAGACGTGATATATATGAAGAAAGCATTAATAAAATTAATAAAGAAATATCAAGATACTCCCTTTAAGAGCCACGATAGTTGTAAGTTTATTCCAACCTGCTCTAACTATATGCTTGAAGCATTAGAAAGATTTGGTTTAATAAAAGGATTATATTTAGGAATAAAAAGACTATTAAAATGTAATCCATTTACTAAAAAAGAATATGTTTATGATCCAGTACCTAAGAAGAAAACTTAGGTATTTTAATAATTACCAATTTCTGGTAAAATATACTTAGGGGAGGGATAACTATGCCTAAATATGACTTTCACGCTCTAATGGAACCACTAGAGTTTCAAAGGTTTGCTATTGATGTTATTGATGTAAGAGAAAAGACTAATTTTGAAGTTTTCTCTGAAGCTAAAGATTTAGGTATAGATGCCTACAAAATAACAAAGAATGGTATTACAATAGTAGTACAAGCAAAAAGAGTTAAAGATTTTAAAAGCTTATTTAGTATTTTAAAAACCGACGAACTTCCTAAAATTAAAAAACTAAATATTGATAGATACATACTAATAACAAGTAGCACGATAAGTAAAACCCAAAAATCAAAAATATTAGAGTTATTAGATCCTTATGTCATAAATTCTGAAGATATAATAGCAAAAGATGACTTAAATAAATATTTAACTAAAGAGAAATATAAAGAAATAGAATTAAATTATCCCAGTCTCTGGTTTAATAGCGCAAATACATTTCTAAAAGAAATGACAGATATAGTAAATCATTCTATCTATGAAGAGACTATAGATGAATTAGAAAAAATAAAACAGTCAATGAAAAACTATGTTATACCAGAAAACTTCTCTAAAATAATTAATTCTCTAAATAATAGTAGAGTTCTTTTAATAACGGGCAATCCAGGAATAGGAAAAACATCACTAGGTAGAGCTCTATCCAGTTATTATATTACTAAAGACTATGAATTAATTTATACAAAAGAAATAGATAAAGCTAATCAAGTATATAAAAGAGATAATAAACAAATATTCTTTTTAGATGACTACTGGGGTTCTTCATTCAAAGATAAAAATTATTCACACATTGAAAACACCAAGTTTATTAATTTTGTTGATAAAATATCTAACTCAAATAATAAAATATTAATAATAACCTCAAGAGATTATATAATAAAACAAGTAGATGAAGACTTAAAAAGAATACTAATTAATAAAGAATATCTTTTAGATATAAAAAAGATAAGTTTAAATTTAAGGTATAAAATACTCTATAAATATTTATCTACATCAGATATCAATTATAGTTATATAGAATATATTTTAGAAAACGTTGAAGAAATAATTAAACATAATAATTTTAATCCCAGAATAATAGAAATGTATATAAATAGTACTTTTCATTTAGAAGTAAACAAATATAAGTACTTAAAATACTTAGTAGAAACATTAAATTCTCCAATAAGTTTTCTAGATGAAATCTATCAAAAACAAACTAAAGAAGCTAAGCTGCTATTATATCTAATGCTTACTATAGAGCCACCAATCCTTCTAAAAGATCTAGAAGAGGCTTACCTAAATATAATAAATGCATCAAATAAAAACTATGATAATTATAATTTAGAAAATATTATATCACAGTTAGAAAAAAACTTTATTAGAACTTATTATATTAATAATAAAGGTATAGTAGTAGATTTTATAAACAATTCAATAATAGATTACTTATACGATTGTAATGATAATTTTAAAGAGTTTGAATTTGATATAATAAATAACCTAACATACTTTAATCAAATAATATTTTTCTTAAAAAATAAAGATAATATCTTAAAGTTACCCGTATTATCAAATTCATATATAACTCTAAAAAATAAATTAATTAGTAACATAAATAATCTTAATATAATAATAGGATCTTTTTATGATACAATAGAATACTATAACATCACTAGTAGAGAACAATTAATATATAAAATATTAAAATTATCTAATATAGATAATCTAGATAAAGAAATAGTAGAATTAATCATAGAAAAATATAATTTAATTATTAAAGCTCTAGATAATAAAGATAGATGTTATATATATAAAGATAATCTTTCTGAATTATTGTGCTTATATAAAAAAATAACAAAATATATAGATGTAAATAAAAAAGAATATCTAGATATCTATTATAAAAATATTAAACATACATTTGAATTATATCTTTTACTTGAAGATGACGCCTTCCAAAATGAGTTGAAACATAAACTAACTAACAAAGAAAAGGTAATAGAATTCTATAAAAGTATAATATATTATGATTTAGAATACTATTATGACAACAAAATGTATCAATCACTAGAAGAGTTATACTTTTTACTAGAGACAGATTTATATGATGTTATTAAAGATGATGACGAACTCTTAGAGGCTGTGGAATACTACGATAATATACCAAAGTCATATTATGCTGCTAAAGATGAAATAATGGATAAAGAAAGTTTAAAAGATAATTATGATATAAATGAGAAACTAATAGTAAAAGAATTAAAAATAAATAAAAGTACCTCAATAAGCTTTAATAAGTATATCAAAAATCTTTTATCTCCTGAAGAAATAAAAGATTTAAAAAAACATCTAAATAAAAATAAATATCTAAAAAGTTTTAAGAATACTAAAGAAAAAGTAGATATATTATTATATTTTTATAAAAACTATCATTGTTTTCCAAATAGTGAAGAAGAATTTTATAAAATATTAATAACTACTCCTACAATAACTAGTGATATTAAAAACTCTCAATATATAATGTTAACTTTAGCATATATTTTATTTACATCTAATAAACCTATATTTAAAAAAGAAGATATACTTGAAGTATTATTAGACTTAAAGATAAATAAAAAAGAAGTATTTAAACTATTAGATACTATTTTATTTAAACAAGAAGAAGAGTGGTATTGTTTTGCTACAAAAGAATTACAGGCCTATTGTCTATCATTATATGTATCTTATATAAAAGATAATGATAAAGAAGAATTCTATAATGGCTTAATAAGTGCATTAGTACTACCAGTTGAAGTAGACTTTGAATATATTGATGATTTAGATATTTATTATGATTATTTTCAAAAAAACGATAAAGAAGGATTTATTAAATACTTTATATATGAAATACTAAACAACTATTTATCAAAAACAAATAAACAAGATGAAGATAAAATAATAACTTCCATAATAGAGTTCTTCCATTTCGAATTATCCTTAAAAGAACTATCATATAGTAGTTTAAATGGTTATAGTTATATCAATGCTGAGATAATGGATGTACTAGAACTACTAACAGGAGAATACATTGATCTTCAAGAATTAATTCCCAAAGAAGCTTTCGAAGAATTTATAAATAAATTTAAAGAAAATATAGAATTTAAAAATAATAATTATTATATAGATTTAATAGAACTAACTAAAAACAAAGAATTCTTTAATTATCTAAGAAAATATAATATTAATGATAAAATAATGAGTAGTTATAATAAAATTATTAAAGAAGTAAATTATATTGAAAAAGAATATTATGTGCAAATATAATCTATATTATAAAATATAGTATAAATAAAAGAGGACAGCCCTCTTTTATTTTCTATTTATTACTTCTTATACTTACTTAATAGCAAATTATAGATTGATAATAACCCCATAATCAAAGAAAAAGTACTATTTCTAGTACTTAATCAAGATTATATATAACAGCAAACCCACCAACAAAGTAGAAAAAGTTCACTTTAATATCATATGGCAGGGGATGAGAGAATCGAACTCCCAACAGTGGTTTTGGAGACCATTATTATACCATTTAACTAATCCCCTAATAATTGGTACAAATAAATAATACCATAAAAACTATTAAAAGTAAACATTTTTAAATAAAATAATATTTAAATATATAATATTAATCTCAATAGTAAACATAAATAGATATTTTATTTTTAGACCTAGGCTAAAAATAACACCCTAAGATTATAAGCTTAGGGTGAAATATAAAAATTATTTATATTCTATACTAATCATTTTAGCATGTACAGCTACTCTTTTAGTACCAGTATTATCACAAGTAGATAAAGTAAGTATTTTATCATCAGCACTAACATCTATACCAAAGTCATAAATACTTCTTCCCTTAAGAGTATTTATAAACTCTTCAAAAGGTAAGGCATTAAAACTAGTTCTTAAATAATATACTTCTGGTTCAATAGTATAAACAGAAAATACTTTCCAAACAGTATTAGTAGTAGGAGTAGACACTTTAATATAATAGTTACTACTATTACTTAAATAACCATCATATAGCATATTAGGAACAGAACCAAACATCGTTTTATTATTCATATTATGTCCATAAATAATAGTATTCTTTCCAAAATTTGTAAAATCAGAACGATAGTCTGCAAATATCCAACCACCCGCATTACTGCTTCCATTAAAAGCGTGGCTAAGATAATATTCATTATCACTACTTTGAACTACTGGATAATTAACTTTAGTTCCATCAACTTTAATCCATCCTACAGTATCAGAGTTCTTAGCTATAAGTTCATTAAAGTTAACATTCATAAATGGAACAGACAAGTAATCCCAATAATCATTAGGATAGTAGACATTGTCAACTTCTTCGTTATTATCACTATTATTGTCAGTACTATTATCTTCCTCTTCAGTATGTTCTTCTTTTTCAATTATTTCAGTTTTATCAATAATATCCTTAGATAAATACTTAATTTTTAATCCTTGCACATACCATCTACTAATAAGAAATACGCATATAAGATATACAGTAAGTGAAATTCCAATCATACAAACAGATATGATTTTATTTTGTTTTGTTGTCTTAACATATCTTTTCTTACCAAATAATGCCATTATACCAAATATAAAATACTTTGGAATGATAGTAATAACATTAAATAGTCCCATAAAGAAGTACTTAATAAATTTTATAATACCCTTAAATATAGCAACAATGCCATAAGCAAAGGTTTTAAAAAAGTACATAATATTTTAAGCACCTCCTTTTATTCTAAAATAATTATATCATATAAATAAAAAAAAGTATAATATTGTTGTTGTATTTAAATAAAAAATATTGTATAATACTCGTGAATGAGGGTGTATAAATGGATAATGTTAAAGTAGGCGATAAGTTAGAGATACACTGTTATAAACATAATGGTAAATTACATAGACAGTGGGATGAAGCAGTAGTTCTTGATATAAAAGATGATTACATTGTATTTGGTAACAATAGAACAACTGTAGTAGACGCCGATGGAAGAGTATGGAAAACAAAGGAACCAGCGATTATGTTTTTCTTTAAAGACAGATGGTTCAATATAATAGGTCAATTAAAAGAATATGGTATTTATTTTTACTGTAATATAGCTACACCATTTATAATAGATGAGAAAGTAATTAAATATATTGATTATGACTTAGACTTACGAGTATTTCCTAATGGTAGTTTTAAAATATTAGATAGAATGGAATATAGATATCATAAAAAACAAATGCACTATTCTAGTAGATTAGATTTTATATTAAAATATGAACTTGGTAATCTAATAGAAATGGTAAGAGCTAAAGAAGATCCCTTCAACAAGAAAACTATTGAAAGATACCATCAACTTTATATAAACATAGTTAATGATAGTAAACAGTAAATGATAATAAATAATAACAGTAATGGTAGAAAAATCATTACTCAAAAACAGAATCAAGTAAGAAATAAATAAAAATTGAAAAAAGTTCAAAAAAAGACTTTACAAACAAAGAAATAAATGATATGATACATAACACGTAAGGCAAAGAAGAAAGCTTTTACGGAGTAGTATCTTTGAAAAATAATAAATGAAACATTTTTGATAACCATTTTTAATATATTTGTAAATATAGAAGTGGAGTTAAAACTGTTTTTTATTTTGCGCTTATTTTTTATTTTCTTATTATAGTAAGCACTTGAAAGACTTTCTGCTATAGTTAATTCTTTTATTGCAGCAAGCCATAAGTATTAACTATAAATTGTGTTTCACTAATGAAAATACAAAGTAAAAATAAAAAAGTCAAAAAAATGAAAAAAATATCAAAAAAGACTTTACAAACAAAAAAATAAGTGGTATGATACATAACACACGAGGCAAAAAGAAAAGCCTGTGCGAAGTATCTTTGAAAAATAATAAATGGAACATTTTTAACACCATCACTTTATATATTTAATATATAATCAAGGTTAAAACTGTTTTTTTATTTTGGCCTTTAATCAGTTTATGAACTAATGATATTAATATAAATTTTCTTATTTGAATTGCAAAAGCAAATATAAAATAAAAAAATGAAAAAAATATCAAAAAAGACTTTACAAATAAAAAAATAAGTGGTATGATACATAAATGTGAGGCGGCAATACAAATCACAAAGTATCTTTGAAAAAAATGGAAACATTTATAATTGCAATGCATAATATATTATGTAGTATCTAATATTTGTTAAATCAAAAATTTTACTTCTGATGACTTAAATAAAAAAGTCAAAAAAAGTAGAAAAAAGGGTTGACAAAGATTAAGATATTTGATATAGTATTAATGCACTTGCAAAAAAAGATGCAAATGAGAAAGTTCTTTGAAAACTGAGCAAAATGTCAATTTGAGTAGCTAGGAAAAAAATAACTTATGAATAATTTAAATTAAATTTTTATTGAGAGTTTGATCCTGGCTCAGGATGAACGCTGGCGGCATGCCTAAGACATGCAAGTCGAACGAGATGGC
>CAKOKN010000003.1 GCA_934091055.1 uncultured Bacilli bacterium
GCTTCATAGCTCAGTCGGTAGAGCAGAGGACTGAAAATCCTTGTGTCGCTGGTTCAATTCCCGCTGGAGCCACCAGATGAAAGAAACAAACCCTGATAAGGGTTTTTATTTTTTTATGTCAGAATATAATTTTTATTTCAAAGGTATTGAATTCAATACTTTTGAAAACTTATTTAATACTTTTTGAGAAATATTTTAATTATTTTTATATATTATTTTTTTCATTATTAATAATATATGAAGTATATCTTCCATCACCAATTTTTAATATTGTTTCTTCATTTACTAATTCATTTAGGGCTTTTTCGATAGTAGATATACTAATATCAGGACATATTTCAGTAATTTGTTTTTTTGATATTTTTGAAATGTTTTTTTCAATTAATAAGAGTATTCTATCTTTCGCTGTCATTTTTTTATTTGTCATATATTCAATTCTATTAGAAAAATCTTTGTAAGCTCTTAAAATTATACTTAAATAGTATTCTGTAAAAAACGAATAATTATTATTATTGGCGTGCCAATTTATAGAAGACTTTTTAAGTGCCTCATAATAACTTTCTTTGGTGTTTTCTACAATTTTTTCTATGCTTATATATTTTCCAACGATATATCCATTTTTATATAATAAAAGTAATGTAAGTAATCTACTCATTCTACCATTACCATCAGTAAATGGGTGAATACTTAAAAAATCTAATATAAATATTGGAATTAATATTAATGGGTCGATTTCGTTTTTTTGAATTAATTCATTATAATTATTGCATAGTTCTTCTACTGCTGTAGGTGTTTCAAATGCAGATGTCGGTTTAAATCTTATTTTTTTATTTCCAAATTCGTCTGTTTCCTCAATGATATTATCAGCTGTTTTAAATTTTCCGCCAATTGATGACGAACTATATCTATATAATATTTTGTGTAATTGTAAAATGATATTAGGTGTTAAAGGAATATTATCATAATTTTCATGTATTAATTCTAAAACATCACGATAACCTGCAATTTCTTCTTCATTTCTGTTTTTTGGTGCAACTTTCTCATTAATTAATTCTTTTATTCTTACATCGGTAGTTTTAATTCCCTCTATTTTATTTGAATATTCTACACTTTGTATTTTTGCAATATTTAATAGATTTGTTAAACTATCTTTTTTTGTTTCAATGTATAAAGTCTGTTTTCCTTTATATTCGTGTATTAATGAAACTGTATTAATAATATTTGTTGTAAATAATTTTTTTGCTTCATTTTCTAAATCAAATTTTTTCATAATAATCTCCTTTCAATTGCATATTATATCATATTAATTGCACATTTTCAATATCAAAATGTGCAATTGAATATTAAAATATGCAATTAATCTAAATAAAAAAATTAGAATATTTATCAATTTACTATATATTTTGTAAATTTATATTGATAAACTATAATAAAAAGACAATCTATAGGATAAAGTCTACAGATTGTCTTTTAATATGTAATTCTTCTTACTTTTACTTTAGTTTTTTTTATTTAATTGAAAAGTAGAGTACTTTAATTATACTCTACTATAGAATTCTACGATTAGTGATTCATTGATATCTGCGTTTAATTCGCTTCTTTCAGGATATCTAACATAAGTTGCTGTTTTCTTTCCTTCGTCGAAGTTAATAAAGTCAGGTCTCTTAATTTTACTTTCAAGAGCCATTTGAATTCCTTTATGATCTTTAGAGTTTTCTTTGATTGCAATTACATCTCCTGGTTTAACTCTGTATGAAGGAATATCTACTTTCTTTCCGTTTACAGTGATATGACCGTGGTTTACTATTTGTCTTGCAGCTCTTCTTGTAGTTGCAAAACCACTTCTATAAACTATGTTATCTAATCTACTTTCTAGTAAGATAAGTAAGTTTTCACCGTGAACACCTTTCATTTTTGCAGAATCATTTACTAATTTTTTGAATTGCTTTTCAGAAATACCATACATAAATCTAGCTTTTTGTTTTTCAGTTAACTGAATTGAATAGTTAGATGGTTTTCTTTTTCTGTCTTTACCGTGTTGTCCTGGACCATAAGGTCTTTTTGCAATATCTTTACCATTTTCTAAAATAGAGAATGATACTCTTCTTGCTTTTTTGTTGTTTGGGCCTGTATATCTAGCCATTTTTCTTCCTCCTTCTCTTAGAAGGTATACTCTATATTTAATAGGGTGTCTTTAGCATACTTTCGCTATGCAGCTATAGTTACTTATAAATGACACATTACTAAATATTTAGAGCATCCGCTGCTAAGCAATAATATTATATAATTAATAATATTTTTAGTCAAGAAAAAAATGATAAAGATGGCTAATATTGGGAATATTTGCTATAATTTTCCAATAATTCGACTAAAAATACGAAAAAATGTAAAAAATGTGTCAAATATTAGAAAAAAAGATTATTATATGCTATAATTGTTTTGAAAATGATAGAAGAGGAGTAGAGAGTCTTATATCATTGTTGATGGAGGTGTTTGCGAAGGGGGAATAATATTACATAACAATATAATAATTAATACTGAAAAAATAATATAGAAAGGAAGAAATAGAATATGAAAAATAAATTGATGAAAATAGGTAAGTTTTTCTTACTATTTGCTATGATTTTTTCTCAATTATCTACAGTTACTAGAGTATTAGCTAATGAAATATTTGATGCTGATGTTATTATGAACTTAGCTTCTGCAGGTACTAGTGATAAGAGTTTATTTTATCTTACTATAGATAGTACTGATAATAAATTTGATAATGAGAGAGAGTATAAGATTGATATTGCTAATATATTTACTTATAATAATGGTTCTGTTGCTGGTCTTGGTAATAAAGAATATAGTTTTATGGGTAGTGAATTAAATGATGGTGTTACTATACCTTATAATTTGATTAATACATTATATAATGGTACTTATACTATTGATGTTGACATTTATGATGGAAAAGAAGTAATATATAGCAATAATTTTAGTCAAGATATTACTGATGCTGTTATAGGATTAAGTGGCCTTTTAGGTGAAATTAATCCTAGTAATGAAATTATTAGTAGTGATACTAATTCTACTTTTGATATAGATAGTGTGGCTACTGATGTATATGCATTAAAATTAAAAATTAATGTAGGAGAATTATCTCCAGATAGTAATTATGTTGTAACAATAAATGATGGAGAGGCTAGTTCTGAAATAAATGGAAAGGCTTTAGAAAATAAATTATTTGATGTTAGAAGTATAGATTTAAGGGATGCATTAGGAGGAGAATATACTTATACTGATACTGTTAAAGTAGAAGAAGTAAGTAGTGGTAATGTTATAAATACTTATAATTATACTTATAATACTATTATTAATTATAATGTTTCTAATGATAACAAACTTAGTGAGATATTTAATTTAGATTTTAGTGATGGTTATTTATTTGTTAATGCTAAAAATCTTTATGGTACTGATTATATTGTTACTTTAGGAGATTTAGTTAATGCTCTTTCTAATACAAGTATTACTTTAACTGCTAAGGATAAAGATGGTAGTACTTTAGATTTAACTAATATAGATATATTAAATAGAGAAATTCAAAATGATGATATGCTAGAATTTGTTAATGGTAGTACTGCTAGTTATAAAGTTATTGTATTAGGAGACGCTAATGGTGATAATTTATTTGATAGAGATGATATATTACCTACTATTGATGGTTATTTAGATGGAGTACTTATGCCTTCTATGGATATAGTTTATAATGATGATGAAGAAGAATTTGGTACTATTACTTTTGAAGATATTGTTAATCATAATTATAATCTAAAAGAAGAAAGTGATATAGAAGATAATACAGATTTGTATATTGATATTGATAGTGATATTGATAAGATGTATGTAGGAGATACTGTAGAGATTCCTGTTACTGTTAATAGTAGTGATATAGAAGACTATATTGATGGAATATCTGGTATGTTTAGTCTTAGTGATAATTTAAGATTAGATGGTATAAAGATTAATGATAAATTTACTTCTTCATATAAAAATAATAAATTTGTTGGAGTAGGAGATAATCTTTATTCAGGTGATGTTGTTGTTACTTTAGTAATAACTGCTATTGAAGATGGTGAAGCTACTATAGAAGGATTTGGTAGTATTGCTAAAGGTAATCTTTTATATGATTTTGATACTTCAATTAAAGATATTACTATTATTAAGAAAGTAAGTTCTAATAGTGATTTGGCTTCATTAGAAGCTAGCGTTGGAAAGTTTGATATTCCATTTGATAAAGATATTACTACATATACTTTAACTGTTCCTTATGATACAGAAAGTGTTATTTTATCAGGATTACTTGCTGATGTTAATGCTAAAGTGGTAGGACTTACTAAGTATGAAATAATCGGAGATGAGATGGTTGCAGTTATTACGGTAACTGGTGAAGATGGAACTACAAAAGAATATACTGTTTATATAGTAAGAGAAGCTAAACCAGAAGAAGTTAAGACAGAAGCTAGTTTCATTAGTAATAATAACATTGTTAAGAAATATTCATCTAATAATTATTTAAAAGAACTTAGTATAGATGGTTATGAAATTGCTTTTGATAAAGACACTTTAGAATATAATATTAAAGTAAAAAGTGATGTTAATTCCTTAGAAATAAAAGCTATCGCAGAACAAGCTGGTGCTCGTGTTGAGATAACTGGTAATGAGAAGTTTAAGACAGGTGATAATACAGTAATTATTACAGTAACTGCGGAAGATGGTTCTACTAGAGAATATAAGATTAATGTAAATAAAGAGGAAGCAAAGAAAGAAGCTCCATTAGAAATAGAAGATTCTTCTAATGCTGCTGAAAAAGTAGTTATTATAATATTAATTGTTTTAGTGGTTTTGGGACTTTTATATCTTATCTTTAAGAAGGATGATGTAGAAGAAGTAGACAGTAAGAAAGTTAAACAAGATAATTCTTCTAATAAAAATATTAATAAGAGCAAAAAATAGTTAGGAAAGGTAAAAATATCTTTCCTTTTTTTTATTTATTTGGTATAATTAAGTTAATAATAGGGAGGATGAGTAATTCTATGAATAGAAAAGGTCAAGCGTTGGTAGAATTTGTTCTTATTTTGCCTATATTTATTTTGATATTATTTTCGGTTGTTGATTTTGGACTTATTTTAAGTAGAAAGAGTCAACTTGAAAATATTAGTGTTGATATTGTTGGTATGGTAAAAAATGGAGATAGTGTTGATACTATTAAGAATGAATATCCTAAATTAGATATTAATATTAAACAAGATAATAATTATATAGAAGTAGAAATATCTGATAGTGTAGATATTATGACTCCTGGTTTGAATAGAGTACTAGGAGATCCTTATAAGATTACTGTGGAAAGGAAAATACCAAATGATAAGGCTTAATAATAAAGGACAAAGTTTGGTTATGTTTATAATATTTATGCCAGTATTGCTTCTTATGCTTACTCTTGTATATGATATTGGAAATGGACTTTATGAGAAAGAGAAGATTTCTAATGTTAATTATATGGCAGTATCTTATGGACTTGATAATATTGATAAAGTAGAGGAACAAGATTTAATAGATATAATTATGAAGAATACTGATAATTTAGATAATATAAGTGTTAATGTTGAAAATGATACTATAGATATTAAGATAGATAAAGATATTAAAGGTATAATAGGGGGAACTTTTAATGTTAGTTTGATTGAAGTTAGAAGTGAATATACAGGAAAAATTACTGATGGTAATAAAAATATAGAGAGGATTAAGTGATACTATGGCTGGTAAAGTAATTAGTGTATCTTCTGTTAAAGGAGGAGTAGGAAAAACTACAACTACTCTTAATTTAGCGGGTATATATGCTTTGTTAAAGAAGAAAGTACTTATTATAGATATGGATTTGTATTCTGGTGGAATTGCTGTTTCACTTAATGTTAAGAATACAAAAGATATTTTTATGATGATAGATAGTATGGGTAATAATAGATTTACTGAACTAAAAAAATATGTTACAAGTTATAATAAATATATTGATGTTTTAGCATCTCCTAAAGATCCTAGAGAAGCAGGTAAAATAGAAAGTAAGTTTATTCCTATAATATTTGAAATTGCAAAAAAAGAATATGATGTTATACTTGTGGATACTTCAACAGCATTAGATGAAGTTAATTTGACAGTATTAGATTATTCTTATATGTCATTATTTATTATAACTAATGATATAGTGGATTTAAAAAATATGAAGAGTTTGATTAGTATATTTAAAGATAATAATAAAAAGAATTATTTAATACTTTTAAATAATTCTAGGGATACTGGTAAAGATTATATGAGTTTATATGATATTAAGGAAATTATTAATGCTAATATTGATTATACTATATCTAAGAATTTTTACATTAAAAATATAGATAAGTATACGATGGCAGGAGAAATTCTTACTTTGAATAAGTCAGTAAATACTTTTCATCAGAGAGATATTAATAATATGAGGACTTTGGCTTTAGATTTAATTGATGATAAGTATGTTAAGGAGGAGAAGTAATGGCTACTAAAAGTTTAACTGAGGCTTTTGAGGTAAAGCCAAAAACTGTTTTCTCAAAAGATGATGTAAAAGATTATGAAATATTTAATGATAAAAATTTACTTGAAGAACTTAGAACTAAGATAGTACAAAATTTAATTGAAGAGAATATTCCTGATGATAAATTGCTTGTAGATTATATTAATAATGAGATAGATAATACTTTAGTTGGGTATGATTTGACTTCTTTAGAGAGAAATTATGTGTTTAATTTAATTCAAAATGAAATTACTGGATATGGTCCTATTATGCCTTTACTTGAAGATAATGCTATTACGGAGATAATGGTTAATTCTCCTAATGAGATATATGTTGAAATGGATGGTAAGATAGTTAAGGATGAAGCTGTATCGTTTATTAATGATAAACATATTATTAGAACTATACAGAGAATAGTACAGCCTCTTGGTAGAACAATAGATTCTGCTAATCCGATGGTTGATGCTAGACTTAGGGATGGTTCTAGACTTAATGCGATTATTCCTCCACTTAGTTTAAAAGGACCAGTTCTTACTATTAGAAAGTTTAATAAGAAACTTGAGAGTATTGATGATTTACTTAGAAGAGGTAGTTTGACTGTTAATATGGCTAGATTTTTGGAAGCATCTGTTAAAGCTAAACTTAACATTATTATATCTGGTGGTACTGGTACTGGTAAGACTACACTTCTTAATGTTCTTTCTGGATTTTTAGGTGATGATGAGAGAATTATTACTATTGAGGATGCCGCAGAACTTAAACTTCATCAGAATCACGTTATTTCACTTGAGACTAGACTTACTAACTATGAGGGTGAAGGAGAAATTACGGTTAGAGATTTAGTTAGAAACTCTTTACGTATGAGACCTGATAGAATTATAGTTGGAGAAGTTAGAGGTAAAGAAGCTTTTGATATGATGCAAGCTATGAATACAGGACACGAAGGTTCTCTTACAACACTTCACGCTAATAATCCAGTGGATGCATTAAATAGATTGGAAACTATGATACTTATGAATGAGATGGAAATACCAGTGTCTGCTGTTAGAGGTTATATTGAAAATGCAATTGATCTTATTGTTCAGATAGATAGACTTAGTGATGGTAAGAGAAAGATTACTTCTATTAGTGAGATAACTGGTATGAAAGATGGTGTTGTTACTTTGAAAGAGATTTTCTCATTTAAACAACAAGGAGTATCAGATGATGGTAGTGTTATGGGAGAGTTTGGTTTATATAAGAGAAAACCATATGTTTATGATAAGATTATAAGAAAAGGATATACGGAAATTAGAGATATATTTGGTTAAAAAGAAAGGAAATGATAATTATGGATATTATGATAGTTTTAAAAATTATTTTGACAATTATATTATTTATTTTTATCGTTTTAATATTGAGAAAGAGTAATGCTAGTAAGAAAGCTAAGAGAATAGGGTTTTATTCATTAGATTATGCTGATGATAATAATTCTTTTACTGATAGGTTTATTAATAAGTATTTATCTTTTATTAAGGGTATGAGACCATATATTAGTAAGAGTAGTTATTTATCTAATAGGGCTTTAAAGTATGAAAAGTATATTAAATATAAAAATCGTGATGAAGTATTACCTATAGATTATATTAGTAATAAGATAGTTATTTCTTTAGCTTTTATAATATTTACTATATTTTCTCAAGTATTTACTAATAATAGATTTAGTATATTTGAAATAATTATTAATTATTTTGTGGGATATTATTTACTTGATGTTTATTTATATTTTAATTATAAAAGACAAGCTAAACTTATTGAAAATGAATTACTTAGAGCTATTATTATTATGAATAATGCTTTTAAGTCTGGTAAAAGTACATTACAAGCTCTTAGAATTGCTTCAAAAGAATTACCTGAACCTATTTGTGATGAGTTTAAGAAGATGTATTTAGATATGAAGTATGGTTTGTCTGTTGATACGGTTTTTGAAAGATTTTCACAAAGGGTTAAGTTAGAGGAAGCTAGTTATGTTTCATCATCGCTTACAATACTTAATAAGACTGGTGGTAATATAGTAGAAGTATTTTCTTCTATAGAGAGAACATTGTTTGATAGAAAGAAACTTAATGAAGAATTAAAAAATATTTCTTCAGGTCCTAAACTTATTGTTAGGGTATTATTTCTTGTTCCTATTGTATTTACATTGGTTATATATCTACTTAATCCGAGTTATTTTACACCGCTATTTTCTTCACCACTTGGAATTATTATTATTGGAATAATTATTGTGATGTTTACTATTTATATATTATTACTTAAAAAGATACTTAAGATTGAGGTGTAGTTATGAAAAAAAATAATGATTCTTTATTTAGAGGTTTTTATGATAAGAAGACTGTAGAAAGAATAGATAAGAAGATCAGTCTACTTGGTTATAATTGTAAATATGATGCTTATACTTTTCTTAGTATTAGACTTATTACTTCAATATTATTATTTATACTTGTACTTGTAATGTTTACTTATGGTTATATCTTTTCAATTATGATAGTAGTTATTTATTATTATTTATTTGAAAAGATATTCTTAGATAAGAAGATTAAAGCTAGAGCTAGTAAGCTTAATATAGAAGCTATATACTTTTTTGAAGTTCTTACTTTGTCTTTGCAGACTGGTAGGAATTTATCTGAAGCAATATCTGTTACTATTAATAGTGTTGATTCTGAACTTTCTATGGAGTTTAAGAGAGCTTTTAGAGAGACAAAGTTTGGTAAAAGTCTTACTGAGAGTTTAGTTGATATGCAGAAGAATATACCTTCGGATAATATTAATAATATTATTCTTGCTTTGACACAGGCTAATATTTATGGTAGTAGTATTATTGAGACTATGTATAATCAGATTGATTATTTAAGAGAGAAGAGAAAGATGGAAGTTAAGTCAGCAATTTCTAAAGTTCCTACGAAGATTAGTATTGTTTCTGTATTCTTCTTTATTCCTCTTATACTTTTAATTATATTGGGTCCTGTAATTGTTAAGTATATTGGATAAATGTTGTTAATATACTTGACTATAGAGATATTTTGGTTTATTATATAAAAGTAAATTATATGGGGAGGGATAAGTATGTCAGGTCATAGTAAATGGTCTACTATAAAAAGAAAAAAAGGAGCTATTGATGCAGAGAGAAGTAAGATATTTCAAAAACTTGCTAAAGAACTTTATGTAGCTGCTAAAAGTGGAGATCCAAATCCGGATAATAATTCTTCACTTAGAATGGTAGTAGAGAAAGCTAAGGCAGAGAATATGCCTAAGGCTAATATAGAGTCTGCAATTAATAAGGCTAAAAATAAAAGTAGTGATGAAAATTTTGAATCAGTTAGATATGAGGGTTATGGACCTAATGGTATTGCAATAATGATAGATTGTCTTACTGATAATAAGAATAGAACTGCGGGGTTTGTTAGAAGTACTTTAACTAAACGTGGTGGTAATCTAGGTACTGATGGATCTGTTAGTTATCTATTTGAAAGAAAAGGAGTTATTGTTTTAGAAAAAGTTTATGATGAGGATAAACTTATGGAAGATGTTCTTTCTTTAGATATATTAGATTTTATTAGTGATGAAGATAGTTATATAATATATACAGATTCTAATAGTTTTATAGAAGTTAAGGATGCTCTTGTTAATGAGGGTTATGATAAATTTATTGTAAGTGAAGTTACTTTTGTACCTAATAGTTATATTTCTTTGGATGAAGAAGGGTATGAGAAAGTTAGTGCACTTATTGATGCTTTAAATGATTTAGATGATGTTCAAGCTGTTTATTCTAATTTAGAAATGTAGATAAAATTTTTATTGATATATATTTAAAAATATGTTATTATATTATTAGATAGAATAATAGTAGAGGTGATATAATGGAGTTTAGAAAATTAATTTATACTTTGGCATTCACGACTGCTATTGTTTTTTTCTTTGTAATTAGTGGTTCTTATGCCTATTACACTTTAGATAATGGTACTTCACTTGATGTTACTACAAGTGAGTTTGATAGTGGAGTTGCTGTTGTATTTACACAACAAGAATATATTAATACTAAAACAGGAGTCCCTATTGCTGCTAGTGATGTTGATAGATATGCTAGTAAGTCAGTGTTCATAATTGATCCAGATGAGTCTGTTCTTCAAGGATTTAATGTATCAGTGACTGTTAGCTTGGTTGATATCTCTATAGCAGATGAACTTAAAGTTAGTGATTTTAAGTATGATTTAACTTGTAATGATGGTACTACTGATACTGTTTTGACTAATGGTATACGTACAGGAACAGATTTTACTAGTGAGGTATTAACAAATAATAGACTTGTACTTGGTACACTTAGTACTGCTAATAATACTTTAGATATAAATAAAAATTATACTTGTACTTTGAGAGTATGGTTACAAGATTCAGGTGGTTCTCAAAATACACTTATGAATAAGAATTTTTCTGGATTGGTAAAAGTTAATTCAGTATTTAAGAAATAGAGAGGTTTTTTATGAAAGATAAGAAAAAATTAATGATTTCAATTACTGTTATATTAATTATTGTAGTACTAGTTTGTGGTGCTACGGTAGCTTTCTTGTATTCTAGGACTAATGAAGGTGATGCTGGAGCAGATACTGGTAAGTTAGATATTTCTTATTCAATAACACCGAAGAGTATTACAGGTAACTTACTTCCTACGGCTTCTAGAAGCGATGGATTAGTTGCTACTGCTGTTGCTAAACTTAATGCTGGTAGTGTAAGTGGGGCATTTAATATATATATTACTCCTACTTCAATAGATGGACTTAATATTGATGCATTGATTTGGGAAGTAGAGGGAGTAAATAATGGTAGTGTAGTTTATACTAATAGTGGGAATTTTAGTACTGCTACTAAGGATACTCCTATAAAGATTGTTAATGCTTATAATCTTTTAACTACTGATACTACTTTTACTATTTATATATGGCTTCAAGGAAGTAAGCTTACTACAGCAATTGATAATAAAACATTTTCTGCTAAAATAAGTGCGGATTCTGTGAATGTTACGGGAACTTTTTAAAGAAAATTAAGTAAACTTATAGTTTATTTACTTTCTTTTTTTTTGAATGTATAGTATACTTAATATGGTGATAGAATGAATGGCACACTTATTATCAATATAAATAATATCGAAGATGTTAAAAAAATAAATAATGATACTAAGTATATTAATTTTTCTATTGATAGTATAAATGCCGATGTAATTGATTATTTTCTTTTAAATGGACAAAAGTTTTTTTATAGTAGTAGCTTAAAAGATAAAGAAGGTTTTGTTTTTGTAGATTATAATACATTTAAGAATGGGGAATTAGTAGTTACTAATATAATTGATAATATGCCACTTAATTTGAGTAATTTGGAAAAGATAAGATATTTATATGTGACTTTAGGTAGGGGGCTTAATATTGATATTAATACTATTGAAAGTAAGAATGATAGTTTAGATTTTAGAAGTATTAGTTCTGTAGGCAATATTTGGAGTTCTATATGTAGTAGAAGAGTAAATGAAGATATTATTAGTAGAATATTTATGTATTTATGTTCTAGACTTAATATTAAGAGTGAAGTTATATATGATGATAACTATAAAAATAAAATATATATTGATGAAGAATATATAACTGTTTCTTTATATCAAGATATGTATAATATACAAGGAGGATTTATTACTGAGTATTTTGATAATTATAATGATAATATAGAAGTTGATAAGAAGATAGGTTATATTAAAGATGATTATATGAATAATAAACTTGATAGTATATTAAGTAGAATTAAGTATGATAGTGATAGCTTTGTTTTTGATGTTTTATCTTTAACTAGTAGAATGTTTCAAGTTAGAAATATGGGTAATTTAGAAATGGCTAAAATATATAGAGGTATCTTTGATAAATATTGTTCTCAGTATAAAGTGGAAATAAATAACTTCTTTTTAAATAATTCTAAAGGACAAAAAAAGCATTTTGTTTTAATTAGTTATGAAGATAAAATATATAGTTTTGATTATGACAAAGGATGTTTTGTTAAAATGAATATAGAATTTATAAATTATAATCTTAAGATTAATAAGATGGGTATCTATAAAGAAGAGAATTTTAATTTTAAAGAAAAGGGATTGATAGTATGATTTTAGTTATTTTATTTTTACTTTTTGTTTTAATGTTTTGTTCTATATTAGAAGTTTCTTTTTCAAGCCTTAATATTATTAGAATTAAGAAACTTATGGAAAAGAAAAATAAGAGAGCAAAGGTAATATATGATTTATATCAGAAATATTCGGAAGTACTTACTACAATACTTATTATTAATTGTATTGCCAGTGTATCAATATCTTCGATTACAGTTTATTATTTTACTAATATATATGGGGATGGATGCGTAGCTTTAGTTACTTTAATTCTTACATTGATAATACTTATATTTACAGAGATTATTCCTAAGATACTCGGAAGAGAATATGCTGAAGATTTTGCTTTAAAGTATGGTTTTGTTTTGAAATATTTAATATTTGTTTTTGCTCCGATTAATAAATTAATTAATATTTTTGAAAGTAAAGTAAAAAACAATCATAAAGTTACGGCGACTAAAGATGAATTAGTAGAGATAGTTAAAACAATAAAAGATGAAGGAATTATTGAAGAGAAAGAGAGTAACTTTATTCAGAAAGCAGTTATTTTGAAAAAACTTAAAGTTCAAAATATTATGATAAATAAAGATTTGGTTTCTTATTTATATGATACTGATTCTTCAGATAAAGTAAAGAAGTGTATATTTAAGGATAATCACGATCGTATACCTATAATTACTAAAGATAACAAAGTAGTTGGTATACTATATGAAGTTGATTTATTAGATGAAATACTTAATAATGGTACTCTTAGTATTGCTAATAATGTTAAAGAGCCCATTACAGTAAGTAGAAGTACTAACTTATCTTCTTGTTTAGAATTACTACATTCTGCGAGAGCACATATGGCGATAGTAACTGATAGAGATAATAATTTTTTGGGAATAGTTACTATGGAGGATATTATAGCAGAACTTATGGAATAAAAAGAACTACTTGTTGTAGCTCTTTTGTTTTATTCTTTTTTTATTAGTATCTTTGTAATTAATTACTTCTCTTTTAATAAGTTCTGTTCTTATTTTTTTAACTGTAGCTTTAATCTTTCTAGATATTAAAGTTTCTGTTGTATTAAACATTTCAGCAATTTCTTTTTGTTTATATCTTTTATCATAGAAGCCAAAGTATAATTTAATTCTTACTTTTTCTTCATATGGTAATTCTTCAATAATTTCATTAAGTATTTCATAGGTTACTTCTTTCATAAGTTTGTCTTCAATAGAAGTGTTATTATTATCTAATGAGTTTATTAATTGTAATTTGTTTGTATCGTCACCATCAGTACCATTATTGACTGATATTACATTGTCAATACTTTCTATTTGTGGTAGATGTTTTTGCTTTCTTATGTGCATTAATATTTCATTATCTATACATCTAGAGGCATAGGTTGAGAATAATATATTTTTTTCACTATTGAAAGTTTCAACAGCTTTAATTAATCCTATAATACCAATAGATACTAGTTCTTCCTTATCTTCATCTACTTCTTTAAATTTATTTAAAACTTCAAATATTACTAGTTTAATATTATGTTCTATTAGTTTTTGTTTAGCTTCTTTATTATTATTTTTAATTTCTTTAATTAGTTTATTTGTTTCTTCTTTTGATAATACTTCTGGTAGATTGTTAATGTTGATAAGAAAATCTCTTCTTTTCATATGTAACCCCCCTTTGTTATTTTTTTAAGAAAGTTTTTTCTTTTTTGTAGTATCTTTATGATCAATTATATCTTTTTTAATAAGTTTGACCTTTATCATTTCCATAGTTTTTCTAATTATTCTTGAAGTATATGATTGAGTTAAGCCTATTATAGATGCTATTTCTACTTGATTATACATTTTGTCATAGAAGCCAAAATATAATTTAATTACTTCTTTTTCTTTATCAGGTAATTCTTGGATAGCTTCTTTAATTATGAAAATAATTTCTTTTTTGGAATAGTCTTCTTCTAGATTAACATCAGATGGTATTGTATCTATATATCTACATTTATCAGTATTATTATTTCCTTGAGTAGTAAATTCATCATCTAAACTTATTATAACATTAGTCTCTGTCGTTTTTTGTTTTCTTAAGTGCATTAGTATTTCATTATCAATACATTTACTTGCATAAGTAGAGAATAAAGCATTCTTTTTGTTATTATAAGTAGATGCTGCTTTTATTAGACCTATAATTCCAATAGATACTAATTCATCTTTATCATATGTTGTATTTTTAAATTTATGTAATACTTCAGATACTACTAGTCTAATGTTATGTTCTATTAATTTTTTTTTGCTTTTTCGTTATTTTTTTGTATTTCTTCGATTAATTTATCTGTTTCTTATTTAGAAAGTGGTTATGGTAAATATTCTATATTACTAAAAATAGTATTATATATTTTCATAATATCACTCCTTTTTATTCAAAAACTTCCCCTTGATTGGCATATATGATAACATAAAATGGTTAAAAATGCAAATATTTACATCTTTTTCTATTTATGGTATGATATAGATGTGATGCGTATGATAGTAAAAATTGATAAATTGGCCCATAATTTTAAGGGTATAGCTAGAGTAAATGATAAGGTTGTTTTTGTAGAAAATGTACTTCCTATGGAGATTGTTGATGTTAAAATTGTTAAAGATAAGAAACATTATAGTGAGGGAGTAAGTACTAATATTATTGAAAAGAATAGTGATAGAGTAGATAGTATTTGTCCTTACTTTAAAGAATGTGGAGGATGTAGTACGGGCTATATTAAATATGATAAAGCTTTAATATATAAAAAGAGTATAGTTAAAGATATTATCAAGAAATATGCTGGTTATGACGTTGATCCAGAGATTATTTCTAATTATCAAAAATATAAATATAGAAATAAAGTTACTTTAAGAGTATTAAATGGGAATCTTGCTTATACTAAAGAGGGTAGTAATGAATTAATTAATATAAATAAATGTTATTTAGTTAATGACAATATTAATAATATTATAAGTACATTAAATAATATAGATTTGACAGGATTATCAGAAGTTATAATCAGAGGTACTGATGATATTATGGTTATATTATATGGTGATATTGATAGTTCTATCATTATTAATGAACTTAAGGATAAAGTTAATAGTATAGTATTAAATGATAAAGTTATATATGGAAATGAATATACCACTATTAAAGTAGGAAAGTATAAGTATGGTATTTATCCTAGATCATTTTTTCAAGTTAATACTGATATGATAAGTAAGTTATATGATAAAGTATTAGAGTATGCTGGTACTTCAAAGACTCTTATTGATCTATATTGTGGTGCTGGGACTATTGGGATTTACTTAGCTAAGAATTTTGATACTGTTAAGGGTATGGAAATAAATAAAGCAGCGATTGATAGTGCTAACTTAAATAAAAAAATTAATAATATTAATAATATTAGTTTTGAATGTAAGAGTGCTAATGAAATTAGTAATATTTCTAGTGATGTAGTAGTAGTAGATCCTCCACGTAGTGGTTTAGATAAGAAGACTATTAATACATTATTAGATAGTAGTTCTAAAAAAATAGTATATGTATCTTGTGATCCAATTACTTTAGCAAGAGATTTAAATATATTAAAAGAAAGATATGAACTTAAGGATATTACATTATTTGATATGTTTCAGAATACTAGACACATAGAAACAGTTTGTAATTTGGATAGAAAAAATTAATTATATAAAGAATAGTTTTAATGACTATTTTTTAATTTTCTCTATCAAAGTTTTAAATTATGTTATATAATAGGCAAAGGAGTGATTTTATGACACATAAATTTGAAGCGTTACTTTATGCTATATTATTTACTTTTTGGAGTGTTAGATTATATTATAAATTATATGATAAAAGAATAAGAAAGTATGTTCTTAGTATAGGAGTATTAATAGTTTTTTGGATGATTATTAGAATGTCTAAAGGAGTTGTATCTTCAATATATTTGGAAAGATTATGTTGGTATTTATATTATATACCTCTTATATTTATACCACTTCTTTTTTATGTTTGTTGTAATTCTTTATTAAATAAAATGAATAAGAAGATAAAGATAATTTTATATTTAATATCTAGTATACTTTTTTTGCTTGTTTTAACTAATGATTATCATCAGTTGGTATTTAAGTTTAATAATGGTATAAAATTATATGATGACTACTATCATTACTTTGGTTATTACATTATTTCTGTTTGGATATTCTATTTGTTTGGTGGAGGTATGATTAAACTAGCTATAAATAGTAGAAAGACTAGAAGGAGTTTTAAATCTTTTTTACCACTTGGTATTTTATTACTTGGTATAATATATACAGTGGCATATGTACTTGATATTAATGGTATTAGAAATATAAATATGTCTGTAGTTAATAGTGCTTTGATATGTTTAGGAATAGAGAGTGCTTTATATTTAAATCTAATTCCTAATAATAAAAAATATATTAGAATATTTAAAAATTCTAATTTGAATATGGCAGTAGTATCTTTAAATGGTAGAATAAAGTATACTACTAAAAAGTTTAGTTCTATTCCTGATATTATTATGAATGATATTGCTATTGATAATGTTAAAGATAATTATAAAGATAACAATATTATTTATGACGTAAAGAAGAATAAAGATAGTTATGTTTTGTTAAAGCAAGATATGACGGATTTATATAAGCTTAGGGAAGAAGTATCTATTAGACAAAAGAAATTATTAAAACAGAGAGATAGTATTAAATTAGAAGAAAAAACTAAAAAAGAACTTTATGAAATAAATTTAAGAAGAGAAGTGACATCGAAAATAGAGAATAAATTAGAAGAAAAGAGAAAAGAAGCCAAAGATATATTGAATAAAGATAATATTAGCAATGATGATTTAAAAAAAATTAGGAGAATAATTATTTATAGTAAAAAGAAGAGTTCAATAATAGTCTCAGAAGTTAATAATGAAATGTATAATGAATGTGATATAAAAGTTGTATTAAATGATCTTATTACTAGTATGTCTAGTTTAAATGTAGTTGGTATGGTTATAGTTAAAAATAAAATAAGTATTAATGGTAGTGTTATGTCTACTTTGTATGATATAGTGTATGAAATTATTGATAATTTAAATAATACTTCAGTGATGTTTTATCTTTTAAAAGAAAAGCCATATATAATATTAAAAGTATGTGTTGGTAGACCTATTAAAATTGCTGATAAGATTAAAATAAATAATTGTTTTTTGGTAAAAGAAACTATGTATGGCACTGATACAGAAATTATATTTAAGTTAGTGGTTGGTGATAATATATGAGATTACTTATAATAACAACGGCAATTATGACATCTTTAGAGGCTTTTAGAGTGGCTATTTGTTATATGAGAAAAGATGTATTGTTAATAAAAAAAGTTTTTGAGTCTTTAATACTTATAGGAATGATTGTTTTATGTTTTTTTAATTTGAATTATGATATGAATACTCTCTTGGTATGTTTATCAATACTATTTTGTTTATATGTATTTGGAATGTTTATTTATGAGAGAATATCTAGAAGAGAATATATATCAGTATTGTCAGTTAAGGAAGCTATTGATATGTCTAATACTGGTATAATGTTTTTAGATCGAGATGGTGAAGTTATTTTAATTAATAATGTTATGGCAAATATTCTTAATTACTTTAATATTAAATGTAATTATTTAGATAGTTTAATTAAAGTTAGTTTTAAAGTAGTTGGTAATAGTTATTTGATTAAAATAGGTGACTTTATATATCAACTTAGAGTTATTGATGATACAGAGGTTTATTTAAGTGATGTAACTATTTTATATAAGCTTAGTGAAAGAGAGGAAGTACAAAATAGGAAGATAGAGGATAATAATAATAAAATATTAAATACGATAAGTAATATAGAAAAGATAGAGAAGGGTAGGCATTTACTTAAGATTAAAAATGAGTATCACGATTTATTAGGACATAGATTGGCTCTTTTTACTAAATATTTAGATCAGGATAAGAAGAGTGTTGAAGATATAGTATTTCTTTTAGATAGTATATATGATAATGATAATAGTGATATTGATAGTAGTGTTAAACTAAAAAATATGATTAAGATGTATAAGATAGTGGGAGTTAATATAAATATAGATGGTAGCCTTCCTAGTGATGATAAAATAGCTTTAGTCTTTTTTGAAATAATTAGAGAGGCTGTTACTAACGCTATTATTCACGCTGATAGTAAAAATATATATGTAGTTATAACAACTTATTTAAGCAAAATAGAAATGGTAATTACTAATGATGGTAAGAGGCAAGATGGGGTTATTTTTGTTGGTGATGGTATAAATGGAATGAAGATGAAAGTATCTTCACTTGGAGGAACTTTAAATATTATAAATGATGATGGTTTTATGTTAAAAATAGTAATATAAAAAAAGATCTTTAAGATCTTTTTTAATTTATGTCTGGTACTATATAACCATTACTTACACAAAATATTGTTAGTTTGGAAACACTGTCAAAGTTTAATTTATTTAGAATATTAGAAATATAATTTTTTAAAGTACCGGGGGTAATATTTACTTTTTTAGCAATATATTCTCTGTCAATTCCTTCGCATAATAATTTTAATATTTTGACTTCTTTTTCAGTTAAACTATTGAATCTTTCATTATTGTCACTGTGAATATAATTATCAGGGAATAGTGTATATCCTTGTAGTACTTGTTCTACACTTGATATTAGAGTACTACTACTAATATCTTTATAGATTAATCCATCTAGATTATTATCTTTAGCTTTATTTAAGAAAGATATTTCTGGTATTCCAGTTATAGCGAGTATTTTGATACTTTGTTTATATTTTCCTTTTACTTTTCTACTGTAAGATATACCATTAACATTGTCTTTAGTTACAACATCAGTGAGTACTAAATCTGGTTTATATCTATCACAAAGTTGTAACATATCTTTAGCGCTAGTAGAAGTTCCTACGATATTAAAGTCTTTGGATAGTATTTCTTTCATCATACTATTTAGTAATGGTTGATCTTCTATAATTATTATTTTCTTTTTTTCAGGCATATTATCACTCCAAAATATATAAATATTATAACATATAATTAAGTAAACTAAATACAAAAAGTTAAGAAGTGTGTTTAAAGTCATAATATTGGTAATTAAAGTATGACTTTTGACATCATTAATATTACTTAATTTAATATATAATTTAAGTAGGAGGAGATATTATGTCTAATTAAGTGAAAAAAGAAGAACCTAAAAGAGAGGAAACTAAGAAAGAAGAACCAAAGAAGGAAGAAAAGATTAGTTTGACACTTAGTAAAACTCTTTTACATAGAAATGGAAATAATACTAGTAAAGCAACTGCTACTACACCTGGTGGAAAGACTGCTAGTGCAAATTTAACTTTGGAAAAAGACTTAACATTAACTATAACTGCTGGTAGTGAAAATAAAACTATTAGTTATGATAGTCCTAATAAAGAGTTTGCAACTACTGAGGCTAGTCAAAATCTTGATTTTAAAGTAATAAAATTAGCTAACTAAATATAATAATTAAATATGACAAATGTCATATTTTTTTACTATTTATATGTGAATATTGGCATCTAGTAAAAAAATTTAATTATGTTACAATGATATAAAGGAGGAAGGAAGAAATGAAAAAAAGTATTTTAAAGAAAGTATTATTTACTTTAGTAGTAATAATAGCAGGTGGAATTACTAGTGTAAAAGCTGATGATTTACCAGTGATAGTAAATGGAACAAGATTTACTGATGAAGTAAATACCATGACTTTAGGAGAGGGGACTCTAACTTATAATAAAGAATCTAAAGAATTAACTTTAGATAATGTTACCATTACCTCTGATACTAATTATGGTATTAATTTAGTAAGTACAGATGATGAAATTAAAATAATTTTGAAAGGTGACAATAAAATTATAGTAACTGATACTAATTTTGGCATCAGATCTAGTGGCGATATAGTAATTACTGGTGATGGTAAATTAACTATTACTGCAGAATTTCCTGCAATACAGGGAAGAAATATTACTATAGATGGAGCAAAAATAGATTTAACTACTACAGGAGATTATTTAGCGGCTATTGAAAATAACTATTTGCTAACTATAAAGAATAATGCTAAAGTAAAAGCAAAGGGATATGGATCTGCTTTATCATCATTTGGTGAGATGAAGATAGTTGATAGTGAGTTGGAACTGGAGGCTACAGGAGATAGTTCTAATGCAATTTATGTAGAACCTACTAATGGTAATGGCAATGGAATATTAAATATTACTAATTCTAAAATAAAAGCTAAAAGTGGCTTTGCTTGCGTATTTAGTGCTGGTGAAATGACTTTATCTAAATCTAACTTTGATTTAGAGAGTATTGCAGGAGGAATATACTCTAATACTTTGGTAAATATTAATAATTCTAGAGTAAATGTTATAGATGGAAACTATGGAGTAGGAGTTAGACAAGGAGATATTAATATTAACGATAGTACTTTTAAAATAGGCGTTAATGGTTCAGCATTTATGTATAATCCTAATATAGAGGGATTAGATAATAAAATAATTTATGCTGGTAATGAAAAGGATGGATCTGATGCTATAGTAATAGATAAGGATAGTGATTTTGATCTTTCTGAATATAGTTATGTTAGAATAACTAATATATATACTATAAAAGTAGTAGCAGATGATAATATAGTGTTAGATACTGATAAAGAAATGACTGTGATTGAGGGAGATAATAAAGAATTAGTTATTAAAGCTAAAGATGGTTATAAGATTAAAAGTGTATTAGTTAATGATAGTGAAAGTACTTTAACTGATAATAAATTAGTTTTAATGAATATTGATGAAGATATGGTAATTAAAATTACTTCAGAGAAAGAAGAAGCTTCTGCAGTAAAAGTTGATAATCCTAAAACTGGAGATAATATAATACTATATTTAATTATTTGTCTTGGTTCAATTATTGGGTTAATTGGTACAAGAGTATTGTCTTATAGAAAAGATAATTAAAATAAAAAAATAGTGATAATTAAGTTTATCACTTTTTTATTTTAAATATTATAATTATATGTTAATATAGTTATAGGAGGTATTTATGAAGAAGAATATAAAAAATTTTATTAAGGGAATATATGCTGGTATAATGATAGGTATTGGTGGTACTATTTATTTATCTATGTCTTCAAAAGTACTTGGTGCTATCTTTTTTTCTATTGGTCTTATGATGATATGTATCTTTAATATGAACTTATATACTGGCAAGATAGGATATATTATTAATAATAAGAAGAGTTATTTATTAGAATTATTATTATCTTTATTAGGTAATTTTATTGGTACTTACTTAGTTGCTTTTTTGATTAGGAATACTAGGTATGCTTATCTTAGTGAGACTGCTAGAGAGATATCTATGATAAAAATTAATGATAGTATAATAAGTATTTTGATACTTGCTATTTTTTGTGGTATTTTAATGTTTTTAGCAGTAGATAATTATAAAAAGAATAAGAGTGATTTTGCTAAGTATTTAGGCATATTTATGTGTGTTATTGTTTTTATATTATCAGGATTTGAACACTGTATAGCTAATATGTTTTATTTTAGTTTAGGTTCTGTTTGGAGTACTAAGAGTTTGTGGTATATACTTATTATGATAATAGGTAATTCAATAGGAGCAATATTAATAAATTATTATAAGACTAAGATAGATATAGATTAATACAATTTATATCTTTTTTCTTGACTTTGATATTTTAGATTATTATAATTGAAACATATTAAGGCTCAAACCTTTAAAAGGAGATTTTAGTTATTTTTTAAACATTATTTAGAGCAAAATATTTATGAAGGAGAAGCTTCTATGTAAATAGAAGAGAATAAAGTAACAACACATTACGCTTTATTATTTAAAAATATAGAAAGGAAGATTAATATTGAAAGATAATAAAAGAGTAATGAATTTTAAATGCTTACCTGATGAAGAAAAACCTAGAGAGAGATTTATTAAATATGGAAAGAGTAATATATCTAATAAAGAACTTATTGAGATAATACTAAGAACTGGTACTAGAAGATATGGTTTAAAAGAAATATCTTATAATATACTTAGTTCTGTTAATAATATTAATGAACTTAAAAATATGGAAGTTAATTCCTTATCTAAAATAGATGGTGTTGGAAAAATAAAAGCGATCGAATTATTGTCAGCAATCGAACTTGGTAGAAGAGTATATATGGAAAATGAATATAATGATTTGGTTTATTTAACTGATCCAGAGTCTATTATTAATTATTTTCATAATTTATTTGTGGATGTTAAACAAGAATTATTCTATGTTGTATATTTAGATAATCAAAAGAAATATATTGATAAGAAATTATTATTTAAAGGGACTGTTAATTATTCTTTAGTACATCCTAGAGAAATTTTTAAAGAAGCTTATATATTATCTTCGAGTTATATTATATGCATACATAATCATCCTTCGGGTAATGCTAGTCCTAGTAAGAATGATATAGAGCTTACTAAGCGAATAAAAAATATTGGTAATTTATTTGGTATTATATTAATAGATCATATAATTATAGGTAAAGGTAATTATTATAGTTTTTTTGAAGACAATAATTTGTAATAAATTGCCATTATATGCTTTTCTTTTGGTTAAAAATATTATATAATAAAATGTGATTGGAAAGTGATAAAATGATTGATAAAAGGGGAAAATTTAAATATGGTAAATACTTTTTTATGATAGTTATAGTTATAATTGTAATTTTATTAATAATTTTTTCATTTACTTTAAAAAGTGATAGAGAACTTAATTCGTTTGAATCTTTTGTTCGTGATATTTTTGTGTATACTGAGAAGGTTATTACTTATCCCTTTAATTATATAAATAATAAAACTAAGGATTATAAGAAACTTAAAAATACTAAGAAAGATAATGATATATTAGAGACTTCGATTGATAGAATAGATTCTATAGAGGCTGAGAATATTGAACTTAGAAGACAAATAGAGCAGATGAAAGAAGAGCTTGATATATCGTATACTTTATCTGATTATGAGTATTTAAATGCTACTGTTGTTAGTAGAAATGTTGGTTTTTGGTATAATACTATTACAATAGATAAAGGTAGTTATAATGGTATAGAGCAGGATATGGTAGTTATTAATTCTAAAGGATTGATTGGTAGGGTAATTAGAACTACTACTTTTACTTCTGATGTTAGACTTATTACTACTAGTGATACTAATAATAAGATATCAGTTCATATTAGTAATGGAGATACTAATTTATATGGTTTAATTAATAATTATGATTACAATGATAATTTATTAGAGGTAGAGGGTATTAGTAATACTAAGGATGTTAATATAGGAGATTATGTTTATACTTCAGGTCTTGGAGGAGTATTTCCTTCAGGGATATTAATTGGAACAGTTACTGATATATCTACAGACTCCTATGATTTGGCTAAGATAATTAAAGTTAAACCATCCGCAGATTTTAATGATATTAATTATGTTAGTATACTAAAGAGAAAGAGTGTGGAAGAGTGATTATTAGTATAATTTATTTAATATTTTCTTTTATACTAGAAAATATTATGTCTAATGTTTTTACTAGTACTTTATCTAGTATTAGTTGTTTTACTACTATATATACTATTATAGCTTTAGTAGTTATATATCCTTATTTTTATAATTATAAGAAGTATTATTTATTAGTTTTAATATTTGGACTTTTATTTGATATATTATATACTTCTACATTTATATTTAATATGGTTATATTTTTGTTAATAGGTATTGTTATTAAGATACTTAATAATATTTTTCCAGAGAATATATTTATGGCTAATTTGATTAGTTTTATTAGTATAGTTATTTATCATATACTTAGTTATATTATTCTTACTATTATGGGGTATATTGATTATAGTATAATTTTATTATTTAGAATTATAGTTCATAGTATTATTATGACTGTTATATATACTAGTATTAGTTATTTAATTATTAAGGGCTTGTATAATAAGTTTGGTATTAAACATATAAAATAAAAATTTCTTATAAAAAGAAATTTGGTTCATTTTGATAATTTGATGTAGGGGTTACTGGATCTATGTTATCACTTTTAGTTGGAGTTACTTTTTTGTTTTGGGTGACTTCTTTTTTTGTGCTAGTACTAGTATTGGCTCTAGTACCAGTATCTGTTTCGTCTTTGAAGACAGAGGCTATCTTTAACATAGATTTCATATTATTCATCATAGGTCCTACTTCTTTAACGATAGGAATAGCATCTTTTACTACTCCGAGAGTTTTAGATGCACCATTTAATAGATTAGTAAAACTAAAACCACTAGTGGCTCCTCTTGCAGTACTACCTAGTCCTAATAGGGAACGAAGACCGCCACTTCTAGTAGCTCCTCTTATACCCATTGTCATTGGATTTATCATACCTCTTGTCATAGGAGGCATTACTGGAGGGTTTATTCCACCTATGAAAGGATAACCAAAATTATTTCCATACATTTATAATACTCCCTTTCTAAAATAATATATGAAAAAGATAAAAAAATGTTAAAAATTTAATAATATATGTTATAATAAAATAAGAGAATAGGTGATAGGTTATGAATGGTAATCAAGTTACTAATAATGGAGCTAATTTTAGTTCTAATCAAACTCTTAATGGCAATAGTGCTGTTGCTAAAAAGAGAACTAGATATAAATATATTGCTTATGATAAGACTGGTAAACAAGTAAAGGGATATTTTGATGCTTTTAGAAAGATGGATGTAGAGTCTTTTCTAGTTACTAATGGCTACAAGATAGTAGAGATAAAGCCTGTTAATGTCAGTAAGATAGGATCTTTCTTTACTTTTCAAAATGAAATGAGATATAAAGACTTAGTTTTCTTTTTAACACAGTTATCTACTTATATTAAGTCTGGTATACCTCTTACTGATTCAATATTAATATTAGAAAATCAAACAAAGAATAAAAGACATAAAGAAACATTTAAAAGAATAGGGTATGAACTTAATACAGGAGCTTCTTTTAGTGAAGCTTTAGCAAGACAGGGTAATGTATTTCCTAGATTACTTATTAATATGGTTAAGACTTCAGAACTTACTGGTAATCTAACAGAGGCTCTAGATGATATGGCTTCTTATTATAAAACTGCGGATACTAATAGAAAACAAATTATATCAGCACTTACTTATCCTAGTGTTGTACTGGTTATTTCAATAGCAGTACTTACATTTTTACTTATATATATAGTACCTAAGTTTCAATCTATATTTGATCAATTAGGATCTAAGCTTCCTGGGATTACTTTATTCTTAATAGATATGAGTGCTTTTCTTCAAAATAATATAATTAAGATAATACTTGTAATAGCAGCAGTTATTATTATATTAATTGCTATGTATAAGAATATTAAACAGTTTAGATACGCTGTACAATGGGTGCTTATGCATATACCAGTAATTAAAGATGTACTTATATATAATGAAGTTATAATGTTTACTAAGACATTTTCTTCATTAGTTAGACACGATGTTTTTATTACTGATAGTATAGAGATGCTTGGTAAGGTTACTAATAATGAAATATATAAATCTATAATAAAAGAGGCTGTTAATAATCTTAGTGTGGGTGTTGGATTATCTAAGGCTTTTGAGAATAAATGGGCTTTTCCTAGAATAGCATATGAGATGCTTCTTACAGGAGAAAAAACAGGTAGATTAGGACCAATGATGGAAAATGTTTCTACCTACTATGAAGAAGAACAGAAGAACTTAGTACAGAGACTTAAAAGTTTAGTAGAGCCTGTTATGATAATATTACTTGCTTTTATAGTAGGAATAATATTACTCGCTATATTTATTCCAATGTTTAGTATTTATAGTGATATATTATAGGTGATATAATGGAAATATATATATATATAATGATATTTATATTAGGAAGTTCTATTGGTAGTTTTTTAAATGTTACGGCGATGAGACTTTCTAATAATCAATCGATATTGTGGCCTTCTAGTCATTGCGATAATTGTAATCATAAACTTAGATGGTATGAAATGATACCTATATTATCTTATATAATTCAAAGAGGTAAATGTAATTGTTGTAAGAGTAGGATACCTATTAGTGCATTTATTATAGAGTTAGTTACAGGTATTTTGTATATGGTTTCTTATCATTCATTTGGGTTTAGTTATGACTTAGTTATTAGTTTAATATTTATATCTAGTCTTATTGTACTTATAGTTAGTGATATAGAATATATGATAATATTAGATGAAATAATTGCTGTATCTTCGATAGCTATAATAATATTAGATTTAATATTTTTTGGACTTAGTTATACTGCTGATAAAATTGTTAATGGAATACTTGCATTTTTACTTATGTATATGGTAAAATTAATAGGAGATAAAATATTTAAGAGAGAGTCAATGGGTGGGGGAGATATTAAACTTATGTTTTTTTGTGGATTAGTAATTGGCTTTTACTTATCTATATGCAATATATTTCTTGCTACTTTTATTGCCTTTCCAGTAGCTTTGTATATGTTATTTAGAAGAAAAGATAATCTTATACCTTTTGGACCATTTTTAGCTATGGCGGCAATACTTATACATATATCAAAGATTGATATTAATACTGTTATTGATTTACTTATTAAATAATGGAGGGATTATTATATGAAAAAGAAAATATCTATGAAGACTATATATCTTTTGGCTGTTATTGCGGTTGGATTAGTAGGACTAGGAGTAGGTTCTACTTATGCAGTATTTACTGCGAGTGCTACTATTGATAATCCTATTGCTTTTACATCTAATTTATCTTCTACTAATGAAATTATTGATACTACTAGTGTTAATATTGGAGCTAATGAAACTAAAACTATTACTTTGAAGGTAGTTAATACTACTTCTTCTACTTTGAATTATGCAGCTTGGTATAATGCTGATTTAGAGGGATTGGCTATTGGAGTATCTTCTGATAGTTCTAGTAAAGCTACTGGCACTATTGCTAAGGGTGTTACCAAGGCCATAGATATTATTATTAAGAATGGTTCTACTAATACTACTACTATACAGTTTGGGGTATCTAGTAGTGTAGATCAAATTAGTTTAGGGGCTAGAATGAAAGCTATAACTAATGTAATAGAACCTGATAAAGTAAGTACTACACTAATATTAAATGCTATTGGTGGTCTTTATTCAAATAATGATTCTGTTGATGATGGTGCCGGTCATCTTGTTGATATTGATACGACACATTATTTAATGGTTGATTCTTTTAACAATCTTAGATATTTTGGAGCTGATCCTAATAATTATGTTTTATTTAATTGTAAAGAGTATCCAGATACTGATTGTGAAGTTTGGAGAATTGTTGGGATAATAGATAATAAGCTAAGATTGATGAGAACTGAACCACTTGAACAGCCTTTATCTTGGGATTATGATGTTGATGTTACTGGAAGTTCTTCATTTCAAAATGATTGGGAAAATTCAACATTATTCAAATTTTTAAATGATGCTTATATGACAGGCTCTCAAGTGGTTGAATATCCTACTTATGATTTTGGTACAATTACATTAGATATGAGTAAATTAGGACTTAAGAATGATGAAACTAGAAATATGTTGGATTTTAATGAGGCACTATGGTATTTAAGTTCCTTGGATGGCCTTTCTTTACCGCCTTATCATATTTATGCAGAAGAACACGATAATGCTTATGTTTTATGGGATAATTTTAATGTTAAAGGAATGCCTATTTCTATACCATATGCATCGGATTATGGTTATGCTGCAGATTTAAGACAATGTACTACTTCTCTTGATTCATATTCATCTTGTGTTGGTGTGAATTGGATGACAAGTGTTTTTGCACCGACTACTAATGCTGGATTAAATACTTGGCTAATGACTTCTTATAATGATAGTTCTAGAACGCTTGCGGCAAGCATAGATACTGAATATAATGTTGTTACGAGTGCGGTACGTGTAGGTGGCGCTATTTATCCAACGGTATACTTAAATGATGGTGTTCTTATGGTTGATGGTGATGGTGATGGAACAGCATCTAATCCTTATAAGTTGTATGTAGGTTAATAGTAAAATATAGTGATATAAAAGTTAAGAAAGTTAATTACTTTCTTTTCTTTTGATGTAAAAAATGTGTTAATTCCTTGAAAATAAAGAAAAAATACTATATAATGGTTATGGTGGTAATATGGAAGAAATTATTAAAAAGATATATGATTATTCTTTAGAAGATATAATGGGACAAAGTTTTGGAAGATATTCTAAGTATATTATTCAAGACAGAGCTATTCCCGATGTTAGAGATGGACTTAAACCAGTTCAAAGAAGAATATTATATTCTATGTATAAAGAACATAATACTTATGATAAACCTACTAAAAAAAGTGCTAATGCTGTTGGTCTTGTTATGGCTAATTATCATCCTCACGGAGATAGTTCTATATATGAAGCTATAGTTCGTATGAGTCAGTGGTGGAAGAATGAAGCACCTTTAGTAGAAATGCAAGGTAATAATGGTTCTATTGATGGAGATAGTGCTGCTGCTAGTCGTTATACTGAGGCAAGGTTATCTAAAATAGCAGGAGAACTTCTTCGTGATATTGATAAGACAGGAATTGTACCTATGGCTCCTAACTATGATGATAGACTATTAGAGCCTACAGTACTTCCTAGTAGATTTCCTAATTTACTTGTTAATGGTACTACTGGAATAAGTGCTGGTTATGCTACTAATATGCCTCCACATAATTTGGGAGAAGTAATAGATGCAACAGTATTTAGAATAGATAACCCTAATAGTAGATTAGAGACAGTTATGAATTATATAAAGGGTCCTGATTTTCCTACTGGTGGTATTATTTTAGGAGTAGATGGTATAAAGAAAGCTTATGAGACAGGTAGAGGTAAAATATTCGTAAGAGCAAATGCTAAAATAGAGAAGAATAAGATTATTATTACAGAAATACCATATGAAGTTAATAAACAAATATTAGTTAGAAGAATTGATGAGATTAGACTAGACAAGAAGATTGATGGTATTGTTGAAGTAAGAGATGAATCTGATAAAGATGGCCTTCAGATAACAGTGGAACTTAAGAAAGATGCTGATGCTAATAATATTCTTAATTATTTATATAAGAATACTGATCTACAAATATCTTATAACTTTAATAATGTTGTTATTGTTAACAGAAGACCTATGCAACTTGGCTTACTTGGATTATTAGATGCTTATATAGTTCATCAAAGAGATGTTGTTTATAAGGCTACTGAGTATGATTTAAAGACTGCGAAAGCAAGTTATCATATTATGGAGGGACTTGTTAAAGCTATATCTATATTAGATGAAGTTATTGCTTTAATTAGAAGAAGTAAGAATAAGGCTGATGCTATTGCTAATTTAGTTAGTGAATATGAGTTTACTAATACACAAGCTGAAGCTATTGTTAATTTACAACTATATAGACTTACTAATACTGATGTTGTTCTTTTGGAAGAAGAGATGAAAAAACTAGAGGAGAGAATTCGTACTTATGAAGAGATTTTAGCTAATCCTAGTAAATTAGATGGTGTTATTAAAGATGATCTTAGAAAGATAAAAAAAGAATATGGTATAGAGAGAAGAACAGAAATTAAGGATGAGGTTCCTGAAATTAAGATTGATACTACTAGAATGATACCTAAGGAAGAAGTTATAGTATCTATCACTAATGATGGTTATATAAAGAGAGTTCCTCTTAGAAGTTATATGTCTTCGAATGGAGAGGAAACTACTTTAAAAGAGAATGATTATATTATTGGGTTATATAGTATTAATACTTCTTCGGTAATGCTTTTATTTACTAATAATGGTAATTATCTATATTTACCGGTATATGATATACCTGAAGGTAAATGGAAAGATCTTGGTAAACATATTAGTAATATTATTAGTTTAAGTCCTGAAGAGAGAGTTATTGGTAGTATACCAGTATATGATTTTGATAGAGAAGTATATATTACAGCATTTAGTAAGAATGGTATGATTAAGAGAACATTACTTAAAGATTTTAGAGTACAAAGATATAGTAAACCTATGAAGATGATGAATCTAAAAGATGGTGATGAACTTATAAATGTTACTAATTCTAGTGCTAATAATGTATTTATTGCTACTTATAATGGTTATGGACTTTGGTATGATGTTAGCGAGGTTCCTGTAGTAGGTGTTAAAGCTGCGGGTGTTAAAGCTATTAGTCTAAAAGATGATTATGTTGTAAGTGGTATACTATTTGATGATAATGAAGAATATGTTACTATATTTACGGATAAAGGTACTGGTAAGAGAACTAAACTTTTAGAGTTTGAAAAAACTTCTAGAGCTAAGAGGGGAATACTTCTTATGAAAGTTATTAAGAGTAATCCTAGTAAAATAGTTAATGTTTATATTGTTAATAATAAGAATGTTGTTGGTATTATATCTGATAATTATAGTAAATTAGTTAAGATTAGTGAAGTATCTATTATGGATAGATATAGTAATGGATCTTATGTTATAAAAGATAGAATAAATAATTCTTATATGGTAACTGATCTTGTTAGTGAAGATGAAGAAGTAAGTATTACTAGTGGTAGTAGTGATGTTAAGAAAGATATTTCATTAAAAGAGATTGATGATGAGTTATCTAAAGTAGATAGTATAATTAATGATACTATGGAATAATTTTAATAGAGGTTGATAATATGATATATGTAAAAGATATAATTGATAGATTTGGTGGTGTTTTAGTATCAGGTAATGATAATATTGTTATAGATAATATATCTAAAGATACTAGAACAATTAATGAAGGAGATATTTATGTTGGTATAAAAGGAGAAGCTTTTGATGGTAATAAGTTTTATGCTGATGCTTTTGATAAAGGGGCTAAAGTTTGTATATTAGATAATATTGATATAGATAGTATTGATAATAAATATAAAGATAAAACTATTGTTAAAGTAGATAATTCTATTAAATGTCTTCAGGATTTAGCTAGATATAAGAGAAGTTTATATAATATTCCTGTTATTGCAGTAACTGGTAGTGTTGGTAAGACTTCTACTAAAGATATGATTTATTCTGTATTATCTACTAAATATAATGTTTTAAAAACTAGTGGTAATAATAATAATCATATTGGTCTTCCTCTTACTATACTAAAATTAAAGGATGAAGATATTATGGTAGTAGAGATGGGAATGAATAATCCTGGAGAGATTAGTCTTCTTACAGATATTGCTCGTCCTACTATAGGCGTTATTACTAATATAGGAACAGCACATATTGGTAATTTAGAATCTAGAGAGAATATAATGAAAGCTAAGTTAGAAATTACGGAAGGCCTTAGTGGTCCACTTATTATTAATCAAGATAATGATATAATGAGTGCTAATATTGATTATATTAAGAGTTTAAAAGATATTATAACTATTGGTATTGATAGTGATAGTGATTATAAGGCTAGTTGTATTAGTAGTGATATGACTAAGTTTAAAATTAATGGCAATGATATAGAATGTAAGATTGGTAATAGAGCATTTATATATAATTCTCTTGTTAGTTATGCTATCGGAGTATTATGTAATATAGATATAGATAATATAAGAAAGGGAATACTTAATTTTGAACTTACTGGTAATAGACTTGAAAAAAAACTTACTAAAAATAATATTTTAATAATAGATGATACTTATAATGCCTCTTTAGATTCTATTAAGTCTTCTTTAGAGATACTTAGAAATGAAAAAGGAGATAGAAAAATTGCTATTATAGGTGATGTGTTAGAACTTGGTAGTTATACTGGAGAAATACATAGAAGTATTGGTAAAGAATTATTAAATAGTAATTTAGATTATATTGTTTTAGTAGGAGATAATACTAAGTATACTCTAGATTATTTAGAAGAAAATAATTATAGTAATATGAAACATTTTGATAAAGAGAGTGATACATATACTTTTTTAGATAATTTATTAAATAGTAATGATACTGTTTTAGTAAAAGGTTCTAATGGTATGAAACTTAAGAATATAGTTAATTATTTAATGAAGTAATTTGACAAAATATAAATATTAATGTATATTATAACTGTACTATTTTGAGTGGTACAGTTTTTTAAAGAGGTATTTATATGAAGAAGAAATATAATATAAAGAGATATATTCCTGTAGTTATTGCGGCGATTATTTTTGTATGTGCTTACTTTCTAAGTAGTAGTATATATGAAGCATCGTTTGAACAATATATATATAGTTTACTTAAGAGTACTGGTAATAGTGTATCTGGTTTTTCTTATGTATTTATATTGGGATTTTTTTGTACTTTATTACTTAGTTTTATTTTTATTGTACCTATATATGAAAATAGGAATGTTACTATTAAGGGAAAGAATATTTTTCCTATTAAAAATTATAAGAGATATAGTAGAGTAATAGTGATACTTAGTATTATTTATTTGGGATCTTGTGTTGGTTTTTTTGATTATGTTGGCAATAGATTAAGAGATACTGATTTATATAAAGAACATTATGTTAATCCTAATGATGTTGATATTAAGTTTCCTCTTAATAAACAAAATTTAATATATATATATTTAGAATCTACGGAGACTACTAATGTTAGTAGAGATAAAGGAGGAGTATTTGAAAAGAGTATTATGCCTCATTTAGAAGATTTGGCTCTTAATAATATTAACTTTTCTAATAGTAATAAATTAGGTGGTGCAGTATCTTCTTATGGGACTGGTTGGACAGTAGCGGCGATGATAGCACAGACTTCAGGTATTCCACTTAAAATGAAGATGGATGATTATGAAAATAATAGTACTAGTTTTAGTAATATTACTACTTTAGGTGATATATTAGGTAATGCTGGTTATAATAGTTATTTGTTTATGGGATCAGATGCTAACTTTGGTGGTAGAAAAGCTTACTTTAGTAATCATAATTATATTGTTAGTGATTATAATACTGCAAAAGAAGAAGGTAAAATAGATAGTGATTACCACGTATGGTGGGGTTATGAGGACTCTAAATTATTTTCTTATGCTAAAAGTAAATTGTCAGAGATATCTAAAGATGATAAGCCCTTTAATTTGACATTACTTACTGCGAATACGCATTTTACTGATGGTTATTTAGAAGAAGATTGTGATAAGGTATTTGATAATGATTATGCTAATTCTTTTTATTGCTCTGATAACTTGATAAATGAATTTATTGATTGGGTTAAAGAACAGGATTTTTATGATAATACAACAATTATTATTACAGGAGATCATCTTACTATGCAAGAGAATTTTTATGATATAGATGATAATTATACAAGAACAGTATATAATGCTTTTATTAATTCAAGAGTAGTTCCTTCGAATGAGAAGAATAGGGTATTTACGACGATGGATATGTTTCCTACTACTTTAGCTTCGTTAGGAGCTTCTATAGAGGGAGATAGGTTGGGACTTGGTACTAATTTGTTTTCTGATAAAAGAACTTTAGCAGAAGAGTATGGTATTCAAAAACTTAATAGGGAACTTAAGAAGAACTCTAATTATTATTATAAATATTTAAGGGGATAAATAAAAAAGATGGCTTACAAAGTCATCTTTTTTTATGTTATTTTTTGATTATTTTTTTAGTTACAGTAGTAGTTTTTCCTTTATATTCTACACTGTATGTTATTTTATATTCTCCTTCAGATAGAGAATTTATTTCTTCTTCTAACTCGCTTTTAGAGTTTAGTGTTTTACCTTGAATTATGTATTTAATTTTACTATCTGATGTTACATCTTTACCGTCGTAAGTAACTTTAACTCCCTCGTCAGAGTATGAACCCATTACTGTTTCTTCAGAAGTTGCTACAGTAGCAGTTAGTTTATTATCACTTGGTGTAGTAGGAGAAGTGCTTCCTCCAGTTGATTTAATTGTTATTGATTGTCCATCACTGGCATTACTCTTAAAGTTATTATATTCTGCTTTTACAACTATTTCAATATTACCTGATGTAGTAGGTTGGTATGTGTATTCAGTTTCTTTAGTGAAGGCTATTCTTTCTAGTGAACCATTACTATTTTTAACATAGATACCAAATCCATTGCCTCCTAGGGTATTATTGTTATAGTTTATTCTAGCTTGTAAGAAGGCTCCAGAACTATTTCCAAATACTGAGTTACTAAAGTATTTACTTAAGTAAGATTCATTTAGAACATCTGGTACTTTCCAAGTCCAAGTTAGTTTATAGTTACTTCCTACTTTAGTACTTTGTAGGTTTGTTACATCGTTTAGTTTAGCAAATCTTTCTGATACTTCAGTAGGTTGTGCTCCTTTTTTGAAGTATTCTGTAAGTTTTAAATCGTCAGGTGTATATTCACTAGCTAATTTAGCAGGCCAAGTATCTTTTTCTACAGTGGCTGTTACTACTGAAGAAGGCATCTCCCAAGTCTTTGTTGTTGTTGGAATATACTTCATAACAGATCTCATAACAGCGTCTTTTGGAGCGCTTGCTCCGGTTAAGTAGTGGTCTTTATCTACTTTTTCATAACCATACCATAATGCTATTGAATATTCAGGAGTGTATGCTACAGTCCATAAATCGTTTACTGAACCAACTGGTATACCTTTTGCACGACAATCTGCTTCAGATAGGTTAGATGTACCTGTTTTAGCTGCTACTGTAGCTCCAGCTACTTTTGCGCCTCCATTAAATCCAGCATCAACGGCATATTTTAATACGTTATTCATTAAGTATGCAGTAGATTCTTCCATTACTTTTTCTTTTTGATATTCTTTTAAGTCTTTAGTTTCAATTACTTTTTCAGACTCTCTATATTCTATTTTAGTAACAGCATAAGTCTTAATATGATAGCCACCATTAGCAAATGATGCATAAGCTTCGGCCATTTCTAGAGGAGTAAATCCACGTGATACTCCACCGATAGAGTAAGCTTCATTTATTATGTTGTCGCCACCATTATCATATTTTTTATAGTTACTGTCTTTAGTACTATAAGCAACATCTAGTCCTAGACCATTTACGAATTTTACGATATTCTTTTTATCTACTTGTTGGAAAGCCTTTAATGCTGGTATGTTTCTTGAGTAACTAAGTGCTCTACGTAATGTTATTAATCCTTCATAGTTTCCATCCCAGTTTCCTACTGCTGGACCGTTTGTATAAGCCCAAGGTTCGTCATTGAATAGGGTATAAGTAGAAAAGTCGTTATATTCAAATCCTGGACCGTAATCGAATAATGGTTTAGCGGTACTACCTGGTTGTCTATATGATTGAGTAGCGTAGTTCCAATCACCTGATTGTCTATTATGTCCGGCTCCTATAGCTACGATAGAACCATCATTTACATTAGTTACGGCTATACCTGCTTGTACTTCTTCATCAGCCCAAGTATGGTCTTCACCACTTAATACTTTATTTAATCCTTCTTGAATACTTCTATCTAGTGCTGTATATATTTTCATTGATACTTTAGAAGGATCGTCTCCAGTTCTCTCTTTTATTTCTTCGATAACTGTATCAATATATCCTTGATAGTCACCATCTTTTTGAGCTCCTGCTAGCATACTTTCTATTGATACTGCACTTGCCATTTCTTTTTCTTCTTTAGTTATATATCCGTGTCTTACCATAAGGTTTAATACTGTTTCTCTTCTTTTTTCAGCAGCCTCTGGGTTTTTATATGGATTATATCTATTTGGTGCTTGATACATTCCTGCTAGCATTGCGGCTTCTGGTAAGCTAAGTTCGGATACACTTTTACCAAAGTAGTATTTACTTGCTTCTTCAACACCATAGATTGTTCCACCTAGACAGCTATCATTAACGTATAATTCTATTATTTCTTCTTTACTATATTTCTTTTCCATAAAGAATACTGATAGATATACATCTTTGAATTTACGAATTATTCCTTTTAACCCTTCACTTGATGTATCTGTTAGGTTATTTTTTACTACTTGCATTGTTAGGGTAGATGCTCCACCGGCATCGGAGTTACCTAATAGTTGTAATGCTGATGCTTTTAGAAATCTAGCCATATCAACACCATTGTGTTGAAAATATCTAGAGTCTTCAGTAGCAACAATGGCATCTATTAGTACTTGAGGTAATTCGTCATATGTTACGGATTCTCTTTTTTGTGCTCCAAGGGTTGCAAATACTTCACCATCTTTATCATACATAACTGTTTGGTCTTGATTTACTAAGGCATTAGGATCAAAACTACCAGTACTTACTACTATATAAATCATAAAGGCTGCTGCTAGAAATATACAGAAGATAAAAAATCCTAGTATTATAGTAATTATTTTTTTACCAATACTTTTTTTATCTTTATTGCCTTCTTTGCTTCTTTTGTTATCTTTTCTTTTACTTTTATTAATTTTTCTCTTGATATCATTAAACTTACTGAAGTTTAATTTCTTTTTTGTTTTTTTCTTTGTATTTAAGTCTTCTTCATTTAGTTCTTCTATTGGAATACTTTTCTTTGTAGTAGTCTTCTTTTTAGGTTTACTACTTTTTGATATTCCCTTTTTTCTATCTCTAGAACTCACAATATCAACTTCCTTTCTTTCTGATAAAATAAATTTATCTTTCTTTTTCTTCTTTTTGTTTATGATTTTACTTGCTTTAAAGTACATAATAAGTAATGGTATTGTAAATAGTAGTATTAGTAATCCTTTTTCTTTAAATGCTATGATACTTAGAATGGTTATTGTTATAAAAAGAATTATTATCATAGTTAGATTTCCTTAATTAGTTTATCTACTACTTTGATATAATCTAATCTTGGAGAATATTTTAATTCTATTTTATAACAGTTTTCTTCGAAGTATTTTAGTGGTATAGATTTTCTTTCATTAGTATTTAGAAAATCTATTAGTTGTCTACCTTTTAGTATGTAGTTCTTATTTAATTTTGTAAATCTTACGATTAAAAAGACAATACCGTTATGTTTTAATACTTTTTTTATATACTCGATTTGATGGGGATGTATATTACTTATTGCAAAACTTGTTTCACTAGCAGTTTCTTTAGCATCGAATTCTATATAGTATCCTTTATATACTCCATTGTAGTCTAGAGTAGATTGTGTTTCAAAGAAAGCATCTTTTATTCTAGCACTTTTAAAGTCAGTTTTAGTAATTCTAATAGGGGTAGGTTTCTTATTAATTAATGCTATATCATATAATTCATAGTATTTATTAGTATTATTGATATCATTTTCTAGGCCCATTCCTCTATTTGCATAAGTACTATTGAAATTTGTTCTGTAATTCAAGTAATATCACCTACTTAATTATACTATAAAAATTTAAAAAAATCTATATAATTAAATAAAGATGTTATTATATGTTAAATAGTGTAAACAAAAAGAATGTTTATTTTATAGACTTAGAATAAGGCTATAAAATACCTCTTAAGACAAGAGGCTTAAGAGGATAAAAAAATAACGTGTTATCTCTAACACGCTTTAATCTAGATCTTTAGTTAATATTCCAATATCTATAATACCAGATATTAATACTAATATATATACTATTCTGGTTAATAAAGTACCGTCTCCAAATAGGTATTCTACTAAATTAAAATTAAATATACCCACTAAACCCCAATTAATAGCTCCTATTATAGTTAGTACTATTGCTATTTTATATAATGTATTCATAATTCCTCCTTTTTACTTTTATTTTGTACTAAAAATAATTAATTATTCATCATATTAAAAAAAATAATTAATATAATTTATCAGAAAGAACAAAGAGGTGAAATATGAAAAGAAAGTTGTTATTTCTACTTACAATAGGTCTGTTTCTTTTAGGAGGCTGTGGTAATAGAAGCGAAAAAGATATTATTAATGATTTGACTAAAAAGATAAATGCTTCTAAATCTTATTATATTGAAGGTACTTTAGAAATTGTTAATAATGAGGATGTCTATACTTATGATGTTAATGTTAGTTATTCTGCTAAAAACAATTATAAAGTTGATTTAGTTAATAAGGTTAATAATCACGAACAGATAATTCTTAGAAATAGTGATGGTGTATATGTTATTACTCCTAAAATTAATAAGAGTTTTAAATTCCAGAGTGATTGGCCTTATAATAATTCACAAGTTTATTTATTAGGACCATTACTTGAAGATATTACTAATGATGAGAAGAGAGAATTTACTAAAGTAGATGATGGTTATAAGTTAGTAGTAGCTGCTAATTATCCTAATAATTCTAAACTTGTTAAACAAGAAATATTACTTGATAAGAATGCTAATATTAAAAAGGTAACTGTTTTAGATAAGGATAATAATCCTGCAATTACAATGAAGTTTGATAAGATTGATTTAAAGAGTAAATTTAAAGATAGTTATTTTGACTTAAAAGAAATTATTGATACTAGAGAAGATAGTAATAATACTACGAATAATGATAATACTAATGATAATGCTAATACTAATGTTAATGAAAACACTAATACTAATGATAATACTAATAGTAATGATGTAAATAATCCTGATAAAGATAGTACTACTAATAATAATGTTAACAATAATACAAATAATAATACTAATACAAATAATAATAGTACTGAGACTAAAGAAACTAAAGAGACTAGTTCTATAGAAGATGTAATCTATCCTATGTATATACCTTCGAATACTTATCTATCTAATAAAGAGAAAGTTAGTAAAGATGGTGGAGAAAGACTTATTCTTACTTTTGATGGTGATAATCCATTTATGTTAATAGAGGAGACAGTATCTTATGAGAAAGAACATTTGATAGTTCCTACTTATGGAGAACTTGAACTTATGGCCTCTACTATAGCTATTGTTAATGATAACTCTGTTAATTGGATTGATAATAATATTGAGTACTATGTAGTTAGTGATAAACTATCTAAGAGTGAATTACTTGATATTGCAAGAAGTGTATCTGTTCTTCCTGTTAGTAAGTAGTAGTATAAATTAAGCCCAGTTATCTGGGTTTTCTTTTGCTTGAAAAATTATTTTATTTAGGGTATAATACTTTTGAGGTGGGAGTATATATGATATATTTTGATAATAGTGCTACTACTATGGTAGATAAGAGAGTATTAGATACTTTTAATAAAGTTTGTTTGGAGTATCCAGGAAATGCTAATTCTCTTCATAGTTTGGGTGTTAAATCTAAGGAGTTAGAAGAATATGCTACGGAAAGAATAGCGGATCTTTTAAAAATAGATAAGGATGAGATTATATATACTTCAGGAGCTACGGAGTCAAATAATACAATATTAAAAGGAGTAGCTTCAAGATATAAGAATAGAGGTAATCATATTATTATTAGCCCTTTAGAACATTCTTCTGTTATAGCTACTTGTGATTATTTAGAGAGTAAGGGCTTTATAATAGATAAAGTTAGGTTAAGAGAAGATGGTCTTATTGATATAGATCATTTAAAAGAATTAATAAATGATAAGACAATACTTGTATTTATTTCTTATGTAGATAGTGAACTTGGTATTAGACAAGATATTAAGAGTATTAAGAAAATAGTAAATAATTATCCTAAGTGTTATTTAGGAGTTGATGCTACACAAGCTATTGGTAAGATAGAGGTAGATTTTAGAGATGTAGATTTTCTTAGTATGTCTGCGCATAAGATATTTGGTTTAAAGGGAATAGGTCTTCTATTAAAGAAGAAGAATATTGTTATTGATAATTTAATTAATGGAGGTAAGTCTACTACTATATATCGTAGTGGTACTCCAGCATTACCTTTAATATGTAGTTTAATGAAAGCTCTTGAACTTATTATTCCTAATATTAAAAATAATTATAAATATGTAGAAGAATTAAATAGAGTTATAGTAGATAATTTAAAGAAGTATAAGAATATACACATTAATAGTACAGAGAATAGTATTCCTTATATAATTAATTTTAGTATAAAGAATATTAAACCAGAGACTTTTATTCATTCAATGGAAGAAGAAGATATTTATTTATCTACTAGAAGTGCTTGTTCTTTTTCTGATTATTCTAGTAGTATATACGCTTTATATAAAGATAAAGATATTGCTTCTCATAGTATAAGAATTAGTCTTTCTTATTTAAATACTAAAGAAGAAGTAGATAAGTTTATAGTAGCATTTGATAAAATTTATAATAAACTATCATTGAGATAATAAAAAAGAGTTTAAAATAAACAAAATTACCACATATTAGTAATGTAATATTTAGAGGTTTGAAGTAATAGCTATTATGTTACTGTATTTCAAACCTTTTCTTTATATAATTTTGCTTATTAGATTGACAAAATTATAAATAATGTTATAATATATAACTACTAAAGGAACTGTTTTGGGGTGAACCTATGAAAAGTATTAAAAATAAAAGAAAAATTATAATTATAATTATTTTAATATTGTTATCTCTATTAGTAATAGGAATATATTATTCTACTAATAAAAAGAGTAATAAGAAAGATTATTTATTAGTTAATATTGATAGAAATAATAATGTTAATAATCCTATTAATTATGAAGAAGTTATTAATGATATTAGAAGTGAATATAACAATGATGATATTGTTGGTGTTCTTGAAATAGAAAATACTGATTATATTGTACCTATATTACAAGGAGAAGATAATGAGTATTATTTAAATCATTTACCTAATAAAGAAGAAAACTTTATGGGATCGGTTTTTCTTGACTACAGAGTTAATATAGACTCTAGTAGGAAGTTATTAATTTATGGTCATAATTCTGCTAATGTTGATATGCCATTTACAATATTAGAAGAGTTTTATGATAAAGATTATTATGATAATCATAAGTATATGTCTATTACTACAAGTAGTACAAAGAAGGAGTATGAGATATTCTCTGTCTATGTAGAGACTAGTGACTTCTCATATATGAATATTAACTTTGATAGTGATGAAGACTATTATAATCACTTAAGTAAGTTAAAGAGTAAGTCTATGTATGATACTGGTGTTAATATTAATAGTAATGATGAAATACTAGTATTACAAACTTGTAGTGAGCATCCTGATTATCGTAATTATCAAAAGAAGTATTTATTAATAATATTGAGGAGGTTATAAGGAATGAAAAAAACAGTAAAAAAATTTGCAAAGTTTTTATTACTAATTGCAGTTATATTTTCTGATTTGATGACTCCTATTAGTGTTTTAGCTGATGAGTTATCTAGTACTCCTAATAAGGGTGATGTTGGAATTAATAAGTCTGTAAGTAGTGATGGTGGAAATTCTGCTACTGTATCTAATAATGTTAACCTTGAAAAAGAAGGAGATGTTAGTGTTACTAAAACTGTTAGTAAGACTGATGTTTTAGGTAGATATAAAGTAGAATTTAATATTAAAGGAAAGGATGTAGAAGACGAGAAAGAAATCATTAAACCAGTATATGCTGTTGTTGTATTTGATAGATCTGGTAGTATGAAAAGTGAATATACTGACACTGATGAATGCGAAAGATATGATCAGGGATGGTATAAAGATGAAAATGGTAACTGGGTAAATGGCAGATACTGTTCTAGGTATAAACAAGCTTATAATAATAAGTGGGAAAATGCTGTGGCAGGAGCTAAATTATTTGCTAATACATTATCTACTAATATACCAACTGCTAATATAGCATTAGTAGCTTTTTCAGGTAATAAGTCTGGCTTTGGTTATACAGATTCTGACTATAATGATGCTGAAGTTGTAAGAGGATTTAAAACTGGTAGTGAAGCTACTTTAGATGATGCTAATTTTGGTTCTCCTAATGGTGGAACTAACTTAGAGGCAGGTTTATACGAAGCAAATAAGTTATTAGAAGAAGCACCAGCGGATGCTTATAAGTATGTTGTAGTAATTAGTGATGGTCAACCAACATTCTACTATGATGAAAATGGTTATACTAGAGGTGATGGTAGTAATACTAATGATAATACATATGATGCTACTATAAGTATGGCAAATACTCTTAAGAATGCTACTAAAGCTGAGATATTCTCTATTGGTTATATATTACCAGAAGGAAAGGTATATAAAGATAAGACTGCTGCTGATATATTAACAGAAGTAGCTAGTCCTGATGTTGAAGACTCTAATATTACACATTATACATATGCTGATCCTACATCAATAGCTAATACTTTTACTAATATAGCAAAAGAACTTAGTATTGTAAAAGCAGGTACTAAAGCAGTGCTTACTGATAAATTGGGTAGTGCATTTAAAATAACTAGTACTGATGGTACACAAAGAAGTTTTGTTAGTGAAGAAATAAAAGAGATAACAGAAGAAGGTACTACTATATCATTCTATATTGATATTGATCAAGATAGTCCTACAGAATGGTATGATACTAATGCTGGATTTACTCTAACATACACTGACTATAAAGGCGAAGAAAAATCTATACAAGTAGATGAAAATCCACAAGTGTACTGGGTACAAAATGAATATGAATATGTAGTAAATTATTATAAAGATAGTATAACTAGTGAGAACAAGATAGCTAGTGATACTAGAATTGCAGTTAATGGCACTGTGATTAATGAAGAAAATGTAGATAGAGATAAATATTTACCAGAAGGTTATAAATTTGAATCTATTACTCCAGAGTCTATTACTGTATTAAATGATGGAGTAAAGAGAGAAATCAATATCTTATATACTATTAAGAAATTTGATTATAAAGTAAATTATTATTATGATAATACTCTTGATAATAGTTTAGATATTAAAGATGTTTCTTATGGTACTAAAGTAGATGCTAGTAGTTATTATTTAGATAGTGATAGTATTAGAGAAGGCTATAGTTTAGATACTACTAGAAGTGATAATGGTACTTATACTATTACTAGTAATGAAGTTGTAATTGATATATACTATAAGAGAAATAACTATGGTTATACAGTAAACTATTTCTTTAATAGTGAAAAAGGATTTAGTGATGATAGTTCTGCGATATATGGGGATAAGATAACTGCTGAAAGTAAATGGCTTAGTAATGATAGACTTTCTAGTAATGGAAAGAGCGATTACTTCTTAGATCCAAATAGAGAAGCAGATAATAATGAAGAAATTACTATAGGAACAGATGCTAGTAGTAATGTATTAAATATTTATTATATTAACACTAACTTTGATAATACTAATGAGAATATAGTAAAGAGTACTTCTACAAATAAAGTAGTTAGCTCTAATGATTTAGTTAGTTATACATTAAAATATAATAGTTCAATAAATAATGTAAGAAAAGACGATAGAGTAGTAGTAACTATTAAAGATACACTACCAGGAAGTATTGATACTAATAAGAGTACTTTAAATGGTGGAGTTTATAATAGTGAAAATAATACTATTACTTGGACTTTTACTTATACTATAGAAGAATTTACTAAGATTTATAATGTAGATGAGAAAATTGATTATACTGTTTTATATACAGATTATTTAAGTAATAATGGTGGTAACTTAAATAATACAGTAGTAGGAAATACAAAAGTAGTAAGTGCAGGATTAGATGATAAAGTAACTGATGGTAGTGAAAGTTTTGCTAATGTTCCTGTTGAAATTAAAGGTACTGTTAATGTATACTTTAAAGATGAGGAAGGAAAAGATATTTCTAGTAAAACTGCTTTAGGAGAAGCACTTGCTGGTACTGATTATAGTACTACTGCTAAAGATATTTTTGGTTATACTTTAGATGAAAGTAAATTACCAGAAAATAAAGACGGAAAATATATAGAAGGTAATATTGATGTTATCTATACTTATACTAAGAATGATGGAGATATTACTAAAAATGAAGTAAGTAAAGAAGGACCAGAGACTATAAATAGTATTGATGGTGTGTTTAACTATAAACTTACTTATGTTGGAAGAATAGAAAATTATGTTGGTAAGGCTAAACTTGTACTTACTGATAAACTTCCATATGAATTAGATTTAGATAATTCTAATATTGATAATAGATGTGTATATAGTGCTGATGCTAAGACTATTACTTGTACTAAAGACTATGATATTACAGAAGATACTAATATAAGTGAAGAGTTTGCTCTATCACTAGTATTTAATGGAGTAGATAGTAATGAAGTAGTTAATAAAGTAGAGTCTAAGCTTACACTAGACAATAATAGTTCTGAAGACAATGATGAAGTTGAGACTATTGTTAATAAAGGTACAGTAGTAGCAACTTATAAAGATACTGAAGGTAATACTTTAAGTAATAATGAGACTAGTACAGGATTAGCTGGAAGTAATTATACTACAGAAGAAAAATCTTTCTATGGATATACTTTAAAAGAAGTAAAAGGAAATAGAAATGGAAAATATATAGCTAATACTGAAATTCAAGTTGATTATATTTATACTAAGAATGATGGATCTGTTATTGATAATAAAGTAACTAAAGTACAAAATAATATTATTACTGATATTGATTCAGAATATAATTATGTATTAAGTTATAAAGGTAAGATAAAAGATTATACTGGTGAAGTAACACTTGAACTTACTGATACATTACCATATAATGCTATAATTATTTCTAAAGATAATAAATGTAGTATTAATGGAAAGACAATTGTCTGCAGGGATGTATATACTATAAATCAAGAAAATCAAGAAATTAATGCTGCATTTAATATAGTATTAAAATATACAAATGTAGGTGCAGAAGTTAAGAATGTTGTTAAATCAAAACTTATCTATGGTAAGAATAGTGTGATAGATGAAGATTTTGTTGTTGATGAAATACCTAGTGGTACAGTAGTAGCAACTTATAGAGATACTGATGGTAATACTTTAAGTAAGAATGAGACTAGTACAGATCTTGCTGGAAGCAATTATACTACAGAACAAAAAGATATATTTGGTTATACATTTAAAGAAACAACAGGTGCGGATACTAATGGTAAGTATGTAGGAAATCAAACTCTTACTGTAAATTATATTTATACTAAGAATGATGGAGATATTACTGAGAATGAAGTAAGTAAAGAAGGACCAGAGACTATAAATAGTATTGATGGTGTGTTTAACTATAAACTTACTTATGTTGGAAGAATAGAAAATTATGTTGGTAAGGCTAAACTTGTACTTACTGATAAACTTCCATATGAATTAGATTTAGATAATTCTAATATTGATAATAGATGTGTATATAGTGCTGATGCTAAGACTATTACTTGTACTAAAGACTATGATATTACAGAAGATACTAATATAAGTGAAGAGTTTGCTCTATCACTAGTATTTAATGGAGTAGATAGTAATGAAGTAGTTAATAAAGTAGAGTCTAAGCTTACACTAGACAATAATAGTTCTGAAGACAATGATGAAGTTGAGACTATTGTTAATAAAGGTACAGTAGTAGCAACTTATAAAGATACTGAAGGTAATACTTTAAGTAAGAATGAGACTAGTACAGATCTTGCTGGAAGTAATTATACTACAGAACAAAAAGATATATTTGGTTATACATTTAAAGAGGCAACTGGTGCGGATACTAATGGTAAGTATGTAGGAAATCAAACTCTTACTGTAAATTATATTTATACTAAGAATGATGGTGAAATAGATAATCCAGATACTAAGAAGGAAGGACCAACTACTATTAGTAGTGTTGATGGTAGATTTGATTACTCAATTACTGCTAGTGGAGAAATTAAAGATTATGTTGGAGAAGCTACTTTAACAGTAGTAGATAAACTTCCATATGAATTAGACTTAGATAAATCTAATATAGATAATAGATGTGTATATAGCGCTGATGCTAATACTATTACATGTAGTGTAAGTTATAGTAATATTACTAAAGAAGATTATACTGATGGTATCTATAGTATAGAAGAAGTATTTAATTTAAGTTTAGTATTTATAGGAATTGATTCTGATACAGTAGTTAATAAAGCTATATCTACTATTGATTTAGATGGTAATAAGAAAACTACTGAAGATGAAGCAATTACTGAAGTATATAAAGGTACTGTTGAAGCTATTTATGTAGATACTGATGGTAATGTTATTAGCGACAGTGTTATTACTAGTGGCTTAGCTGGTACTAAATATACTACAGAACAAAAAGAGATAATGGGATATACATTTAAAGAAGTAACTGGCGCAGATACTGAAGGCGTATATGCTGCTAATGAAACTCTTGTTGTAAAATATATTTATGGAAAGAACATAGGTAATGGTGATATTGAAGAATTACCACCACAAACTGGTGTTACTGGAGTAAATAGTATTCCATTTGAATATATTATTTCATTAGTGCTATTATTTGTATTAGGGAAAAATAGAAAATTAGTAAGAAATGAAGATTAATATATAGTTAAAACAAACTCTAGGATTTAGAGTTTGTTTTTTTCTTTAACATTAAGGTTTATATTAGTTAGAAATTTAGTTATTAAGTCTTTTACCTCTTGATAACGATTATTTATAAAAAGATCGTGAGTTAATCCTTTAAATACCACTAGTTTAACAGATTTAGATTTAATATTATCATATACATAGTTAATAGAATCCTTAGGTACTAATTCATCATTAGTTCCATAAATAATTAGAGTAGGACAAGATATATTCTTTACATCATTAGTATGTTCTTTTACTAATTTCATAAATTCATTAATAGTGGGTACTGGTATTTTAAATACTCTAGATAATATTTCTTCACTACTATATTCTTTAAATAGTTTAGGTATTATTTTTAAACTTGATAGTATATCTAATTTATCTTGTTTAAATGAGAAGTATTTAAAGGCAGGAGAGGCTAATACTAGTTTTTTTACTTCAGGATATCTACTTGCTAGATAAGAAGCAATAACTCCTCCCATACTATGACCTATAATATAAATTTCTTTATAACCATTATTAATTATTTTTTCTATGTGAGCTTCAGCTGCTTTAATCCAGTCTTCTTTAGTAACTTTATTTATGATTAGTTTATCGTGTCCTGGTAGAGTAAAGGTAAATACATCAAAGTTATTTATCATTTGAAGATCATTTGCTAATTCTCCATAGTCATAACTACCTCCGGCAAAACCGTGGATAAGAAGTACGGCTTTTCTTTTTCTTTTAAATATTTTAAACATATCATCACCTTTATTTAATTTTACCATATTATTTGTTAGTTTTAAATATTTATATTTAAATTATTATAGGGAATTGTTATATTATATTCTCCGAGATAGTAGGGCGCTATTTGATATCTTTCAAAATAGAGTGTTAGGCCTTTATCAGAAAATATAAATTTAGTAAAATTCTTTTTATCAGGAGTAGTACCATCAAGCATCATTGCTTTTAATGTTTTATCTTGGAATATTTTGTTTTTTTCTAGTTCCCTTCGTGATATTTTAGATAGATTAGATATTATATTTTTGTTTTCATTAATTAAATTATTTATAGTTATAAAGTTATTATTCTTTGTATTATATATTATTGTTTCAATACTATGATTGGGATGAGCTCCTCCTAGATAGTATTCAATATTAAATACTATGGATATGTAGTTTTTATATTTATATTCTTTATATTCAATAAATAGAGTATATAAGTTATCGTTAGTGTATTTAGGGTAATCTTCTATAGTATTAATATAAGAAGATATTACTTTGTCTATTTTTTTATTTAATTTTTTATTGTTATAAGTTGGATATTTGATATCTATTTTGATATTGTTATTTGAGGTTATAATACTTTTTTCTTTAATATTATTATTTTTAAATAGAAAAATAATTAATAATAAAGTAAAAATAGTAAATAATATTATAAAAAATATAGTTTTTCTTTTCATATTAGATAATATGTATAATATTGTTAAATATGAATATAATACTAATGAATTAAAAAAAATTAAAAAGTTAGCAATTTTTAGTTGACATTGCTAACTTTTAGTAATATAATGATATTAGCAGTAGAAAGAAAAGACTGCTAAAGGAAGTGGTATAGTGATTACAAATAGACAAAAAGAAATGTTAAAGGTAATAGTAGAAGAGTACATTAAGACTGCTAAACCTGTTAGTTCAAATCATATTTGTAAGAAGCTTAAGTGTTCTTCGGCTACAATAAGAAATGAGATGGCCAAGTTAGAAGAATTACATTTACTTGAGAAAAACCATTTTGCTTCGGGAAGAATTCCTAGTGAAGCAGGATATAAATATTATGTTGATAATTTGATGACTCCTAAAAATATGACGGGAGAAGATATGCTAAAACTTCAAACAATATTTAGAAACAATTCTTTAGATCTTAGTGATACTATAAAGAAGAGTATAGAGATAGTTAGCGAGATTACTAATTATACAGCGGTTGTTTTAGGAGCTACTTCAAAAGAGAATAGACTTAAGAAAGTAGAAGTTGTGCCACTTGAAGATAATAAAATTTTATCTATAGTTATTACTGATAAAGGGGTTGTACAACATAAGATACTTGTATTACCTAGTAGTGTATCTAATGACGAAGTTAAAAAGACAGTAGAACTTATTAATAAACTTGTTATTGGAACACCTATTAGTGAAGTTAGTGAGAAGCTAGAGTATGAGGTTAAACCTATTATTAAGAATTATGTTAGTCAATATGAAGTATTATATAATACCTTTTATGATGCTTTTCACGAGTTTACAACTAATCAAAATAGTAATATTCATTTTGAGGGAAGAAATAATATGTTAAAGCAACCTGAATTTGATAATATAGATAAAGTTAAAATGATACTTAGTAAGTTTGAAGATATTGATAGCATTTCAGAAATGAAAGAAGAAGATAATGGTATTAATATTTATATAGGTAGTGAGACTAAACTTACTGATGATGTTTCTGTCATTAAGACTAAGTATACAATTGATGGAGAAGATGGAACGATTGCAATTATTGGTCCTAAGAGGATGGAATATGGCAGAGTTGTTGCTCTTCTTGATTATATTAAAAATAATTTAGGAGGAGATTATGGAGAATAAGGAAAAGAAACATAAAAAAAATAATAATATAAAAGAAGAAAATAATAAAGAAAAGAAATGTGAATGCAATAATGAGAGTGAATGTGCTTGTTCTAATGAAGATGATGAGAGAGAACTTTTAAGTAAGAGAATAAAAGATCTTGAAGAGGCACTTCTTAGAAATCAAGCAGAACTACTTAATTATAAAAAGAGAAAAGATGATGAAACTGCGAGAATAATTAAGTATGCTGAAGAAGATATCTTAAAAGGTTTTTTACCAATACTTGATAACTTTGAGAGAGCTATTGGTATGGATGATGATAATTTAGATGATGAGGTATCAAAGTTCTTAGAGGGATTTAAATTAATGTATAAACAAATAAGAGAGTTACTTCTTAAGTTTGAAGTAAAAGAGATAGATTGTTTAGGCAAAGAGTTTGATCCAACTTATGAACAAGCTGTTATTATGGAAAAAGATGAGACCAAAGATTCTGGGACTGTTCTTTTAGTATTACAAAAAGGTTATATGTATAAAGATAGAGTGCTTAGAACTGCGATGGTTAAGGTTAATGAGTAGGTGAACTATGAATAAAGAGATGATTAAAGAAATAATATATATTTTGATAGCTATTATTTTATCAATATTTGCGGTTAAGTTTATGATATGGGCTCTTCCAATAATTCTTGTTATATTAGTGGCTATACTTATTTATAGTTCAATGCAAAGAAATAAAAATAATAATAATAAAAAGAAAAATATTAAAGTTATCTATGATGAGAATGTAGATAATAAAAATAAATAGAGAGGAATGATATATATGAGTAAAATTATAGGAATTGATTTAGGTACAACTAATAGTTGTGTTGCTATTTATGAAGGTGGTGAAGCTAAAGTTATTACTAATCCTGAGGGTATGAGAACTACTCCTTCAGTAGTAGCATTTAAGAATGGAGATATTATAGTAGGACAAAAAGCTAAAAACCAAATGGTTACTAATAAAGATACAATATCTTCAATTAAGAGAAAGATGGGTACTAGTGAAAAAGTATCTGCGAATGGAAAAGAATATTCTCCTGAAGAGATATCTGCAATGATATTAGGAGATTTAAAGAAGACTGCAGAAGCTTATTTAGGTGAGACTGTAAATAAAGCAGTTATTACTGTTCCAGCATATTTTAATGATAGTCAAAGACAGGCTACTAAGAATGCTGGTAAGATTGCTGGATTAGAAGTAGAGAGAATTATTAATGAACCAACTGCAGCTGCTCTTGCTTATGGATTAGATAAACAAGATAAGAATCAAACTGTTTTAGTATATGACTTAGGTGGTGGTACATTTGATGTATCTATACTAGAATTAGGTGATGGTGTATTTGAAGTTAAATCTACTAGTGGTAATAATAAACTTGGTGGAGATGACTTTGATGAGAGAGTTATGGATTACATCGTTTCTGAATTTAAGAAAGAGAATGGTGTTGACTTAACTAAAGATAAAATGGCTATGCAAAGAGTTAAAGATGCTGCTGAAAAAGCTAAGAAGGATCTTAGTGGTATGACTTCTACTGAAATATCTCTACCATTTATATCTCAAGGTGAAGAAGGACCATTACATTTAAATATTAATTTAACTAGAGCTAAATTTGAAGATTTGATTAGAGATTTAGTAGAATCTACTACTGAACCTGTAAGAAAAGCTTTAAAAGATGCTAAGTTAACTGCTAAAGATATTGATAAGGTATTGTTAGTAGGAGGATCTACTAGAATTCCTTGTGTTCAAGAATTAGTTAAGAAAGAATTAGGTAAAGAACCTTCTAAAGAAGTTAACCCTGATGAGGTTGTTGCTATGGGTGCTTCTATTCAAGGTGGAGTTTTAACAGGAGACGTTAATGATATAGTACTTCTTGATGTTACACCATTATCACTTGGTATTGAAACATTAGGAGGTGTTATGACTACATTAATACCTAGAAATACTACTATACCTACAAGTAAGAGTCAAGTATTTAGTACTGCTGCTGATAATCAACCTGCTGTTGATATTCATGTATTACAAGGTGAAAGACCTATGGCTAGTGATAATAAGACACTTGGTAATTTTCAATTGACTAATATTCCACCTGCACCTAGAGGCGTACCACAAATTGAGGTTACATTTGATATAGATGCTAATGGTATTGTTAATGTTAAAGCAAAAGATTTGGGTACTAAGAAAGAACAATCTATTACTATTACTGCTACTAATACTTTAAGTGATGAAGAGATTGATAAGATGATGAAAGAAGCTGAAAAGAATAAAGAAGCAGATGCTAAGAAGAAAGAAGTAGCAGATGCTAAGAATGATGCTGAACAAGTTGTATTTATGACTGAGAAAGCTCTTAAAGATTTAGGAGAAAAAGTTACTGATTCTGATAAGAAAGAAGCAGAAGAGTTAATGGAAGAGACTAGGAAGGCTATTGAAACTGAAGATGTAGAAAAGATTAATAAAGCTAAAGATAAACTATTAGAGAAGGCTAATGCTCTTGCTACTAAGGTTTATGAAGAGGCTGCTAAAGAGAATAAAACAGAAGAAGCTAGTGAAGAAGATAAGAAGGATAAAAAAGATACAGATGATGGCGTAGTAGATGCTGAATATGAAGAGAAATAATTAAGTAAAAGTTCTAGTTTTACTAGAACTTTATACTTGTATTTGGAGGAATAATATGGAGAAAAAAGATTATTATGAGATACTAGGAGTGTCTAAAGATGCTACTAGTGATGAGATTAAATCAGCATTTAGAAAGTTAGCTAAGAAGTATCATCCTGATGTTTCTAAGGAAGAAAATGCTGCGGAGAAGTTTAAAGAGTGTCAAGAAGCTTATGCAGTACTTTCTGATGAGAATAAAAGACGCCAATATGATCAATATGGACATAGTGCATTTACTAATGCCAGTGGTGGCTTTTCTGGATTTGATGGCTTTGACTTTGGAGGAATGGAAGATATATTTGGTGATTTATTTAAGAACTTTGGATTTGGATCATCTACTGGTACAAGGGGTCGTACAAAGGGAAGAGAAGATGGTAGTGACTTATTGTATCGTATGAATATTTCTTTTGAAGAAGCTGTTAATGGTTCTAAGAGGGATATAAAGGTTGAATGTGAAGATGAGTGTACTTCTTGTAATGGTCAAGGTGGTTTTAATAGTCATACTTGTTCTGAGTGTAAGGGTTCTGGTACAGTAACTCGTCAGCAGAGTACTATATTTGGCTCTTTCTTAACTAAGACTACTTGTCCTCATTGTGGTGGAACTGGTACTTCTTTTGATAAGCTTTGTACTGAATGTCGTGGTAAGGGAAGAGTAGTGAAGAGTAAGACACTTACTGTTACTATACCTAAAGGTGTTGATACAGGAAATAGACTTAGAATAGCTGGTAAGGGAGAAGCTGGAGTTAATGGAGGAGACCCAGGAGATTTATATATAGAGTTTACTGTTAAGGAAGATGACTTTTATACTAGAGATGGTAATGATATATATATTAATGTTCCTCTTACTATTACTGAAGCAATACTTGGATGTAAGAAAGAAATTCCTACAGTATATGGTAATGCTGTTATTACTATTCCTGAGGGAACTAAGAATGGTAGTAAGTTAAGACTAAAAGGTAAGGGAATAGATAGTGAAGTTAATAAGAAAAAAGGGGATATGTATGTTATAGTTAATGTTATTATTCCAAGTAAGCTTACTAAAAAACAAAAAGATTTATTTAAAGAATTAGCTCTTACTGAATTAGATAATGATAGTGAATTTACTAAATTTAATAAAAAAATTAAATAATTAAAGATCTAATATTTAGAAATATATTTCTAGTATTAGATTTTTTCTTTTTTATTTAATATAATTTATTATGGAAGATAAGTTTGATAGATTAAGAGATATTAAAATAGAGAATTATATTTGGATTATATATATAGTAATTATTATACTTAGTTATTATAGTAATTATAAAGAAAAGATGTATATATTATACCAAGATAATAAAGATAAAGAAGAGTATAGAAGAATTCTTATATTTATCTTTTCTATATTAGTTATAGTGTATTATTATTTTACTAAAGAGAGTTATAGTGATTATAAAGAAATGGAAAATAGTAGTGATGAGAGAAAGAAGATGCTTACATTTATCTCTTTTTTAGGATCATTGCTTGTACTTATTAGTGGTATTCTATTTTTAAGTATTGCTATTCTTGATGAGAATATAGATGTAGAGATTGCTTTTTCTTAAAAAAACTAATATAATAATAGTTAGTAGTGGAGGAATTATTATGCAGAGATATTTTGCTAAGGTAGTAGATAATAGAGTTATTTTGAGTGATAGTGATATACATCATATTAAGAATGTTATGAGAATGAATGTTGGTGATAAAATAGAGGTCGTTAATGATAATATACTATATATATGTAGTATTATAGAACTGACTCCTGTTAGAGTTAATATAGAAGAAATAAGAAAAGAAGATAATAAAATTAATTTAGATGTTGTTATTGCTATAGGTCTTGTTAAGGAACAGAAGATGGATTTGATTCTTCAGAAACTTACAGAACTTGGAGTACAAGAGATAATACCTGTTAATATGGAACGCAGTATAGTAAAATTAGATAGTAAAAGAGAAGAGAAAAAACTAATTAGATGGCAGAATATTTGCAAGGAGGCTAGTGAGCAATCAAAGAGAAGTAATGTACCAATAGTTAGAGAAGTTGTTAGTTTAAAAGAATTAGTAAAAATAGATGCTGATCTTAAATTAGTGGCCTCTACTAAAGAAAAAGATAAAATGTTTGATTACTATTTACAAAATATAAATAATTATGCTAAAATTATAATGGTTGTTGGTCCTGAGGGTGGGATCAGTGATAGAGAAGAAGAATTTTTGTGTAATAATAATTATAATAGAGTATCTTTTGGAGATTTAATATTTAGAGTAGAGACTGCGGCTATATATGCAGCTTCAATATTTAATTTTTATGGTAGTAAGAGGTGACGAGATGATTAGTTCATTTAATAAGTTTTATAATAATTTATCTTCTGATGGAATATTTTTCTTTTGGATAATAGTGTTTCTTTTTGTACTTTTACTTTTTTTAGCTATTATACTAATTATTAAGAATAAGAAGTTATCTAAGTTAGTTAGTGAGAGAGAAAGTAATGATATGGAAGATGATGCTATACTAAGAGATAATAGTGTTAGTATAGGCATAGATAATGCTATAGAAGAAGATAATATAATTACTAATACTAATGAAAATAAGAAAGAAATAGAAAAAGATATAGTTAGTAATAATTATAAAGAAGAAGATACTTCTATAGAGAGAGAGTATACTTCTTTAGATAAAGATAATAATTCTTTATATAAGAAGAATGTTTTAAGGGAAGTTAATCCTAGAATGCAGACTTCTCCAATTAATATAGAAAAAGAAGAAACAGAAGAGTATGAAGAAGTTACATTAGAGGATATACCAGAACTTAATTTAAAGGAAGACTTTATTTCACCACTTGAAGAGATGGAAGATAATTATGAAATAAATGATAGTATGAAGTTTGCTAGTGATATAGTAAAACAAATGGAAGAGGAAGCAAAGCCTTCGAATATAGAGCTTACAGACTATGAAAAAAAACAAGAAGAAGAGGCAATTATTAGTTATGATGAATTACAGAAAGTAAAAGATAAAATATATAATATAACTGATGATGAAGAGACTGATGAATTTATAGATGAACTTAAGAACTTTAGACTTAATTTATAATATAGAATTTATTTCTATATTTTTTTTTCGACATATATTTATAAATGATAGCTATATACTTATAGTGGTGAGAGTATGATAAAGAAAATGAAACTTAAGAATACATCTAAGAGAAGGATAATAAAATCTATAATATATATAATTATTATTTATGGTGTTTTTTCTATTACTTTATATTATTCTCTTAATAATAGTAGTAAGATAGATAATACTAAGTTTATTAATTTTTTGTTAGAGGGGGGTAATAGTAATATTATAGGGGATTATAAGCTTGTTAATATGGTTAATGATACTACGAAGTTTTTGTTTAAGGTTGATATTACTAATCCTTCTTCGATATTAGAACAGGGTATTTTAAAAGAAGATAAGATAGTATTAGAGGAAGATGATAATTATAGTGATTTGGAGGAACTTAAGAAAGTTAGTTCTTATATGGAGGATCCTAATCCTACTTTTATAGATAATCCTGTTATTTATATCTATAATTCTCATCAATTAGAGAATTATGATAATAGTAATTTAGATATATATGGAATAACTCCTAATGTACTTATGGCTTCTTATTTACTTAAAGAGAAACTTAATAGTAAGAAGATATCTACTGTGGTAGAGGATACTAATATGAGTGAATTTTTGAATATTAATGGATGGGGATCAGGGGATTCTTATAAGGCTTCTAGGATACTTATATTGGATAAGAAGAATAAGTATAGTTCTCTTAAGTATTATATTGATATACATAGGGATTCTGTTAGTAAGAGTGCTAGTACTGTTAGTATTGATAATAAGAGTTATGCGAGAATTTTGTTTGTGCTTGGATTGGAACATAGTAATTATAATGCTAATTTGGAGGTTATGGAGGGTATTAATAATATTGCTAATAAGTATTATCCAGGGTTATCTAGGGGTATATATAAGAAGGAGGGGGTTAATGTTAATGGTATTTATAATCAGGATATATCTTCGAATGTGATACTTATTGAGTTGGGTGGCGTTTATAATAATATAGATGAGGTGCTTAATACTACGGAAGCTCTTGCTAATATTCTTAGTTATTATATAAATGGTGATAGTAATGGCTAAGAAGAAGATATTTAGAGTGTTATTCTTTTTGTTGTTTTTGTTTTTTTTGATTGGTTATATTATTGAGAGAACGGGGTATTATGAGTATAAGCTTCAGAATAGGACTATTATGACTAATGAGGCTATTAATAGGTTTGAAGAGGATGTTAGAGAGGGAAAGAATGTTTCGATAGAGGATTATGTTGTTGATACGGAAAAGGATTATACTAGTACTTTGACTAGGAATACTAATAGGGTGTCTATGAAGGTTAATGTTGTACTTAAGAAGGGGATAGAGAGTGTTTTTAAGGTACTTAGTAGTTTTGTTGAGGATTAGTTTATACCTATGAAGCCTAAGGTCTTCATAGGAATCATAGAGCCTAAGGTCTCTATGATTAATTTTTTTGGGGAAATAATATAAAAGAAGTAAGATTTATTTTCTTACTTCTTTTAGTATTCTGTCAGTATTACTAAAATTTAGTTTAGCTATATTATATAAAACTTTTTCACCATATTTTTGTACTAATTTAATACCTACATCTTCGACATAGTAGTTAGCTCCTTTTGGAAGGAATATACCATATTTATCTCCTAGTTTATCCATTTCTTTAATGAAGATATATCTACTAATTAGAGAGGATACTGCGACTGATAAACATTTATCTTCAGCTTTGGTAATAAAAGTTATTCCTTTTAATGGAGATGTAATTTCTGATAAGTGATTGTAGTAGCTTTTTTCTGGTTCGAATTGATCTACTACTATATAGTCATAAGTATTATTTATTGTCATTTCTGTTAGTACTTTGTTATGAAGTACAGCTTTTATTTTATTCATATTCATATCTTTACCATAGTTATCATTATATTCTTTATTAGATAACATTATTGTTTTATATGGGATCTTTTTTATTATTTTGGGTACTATCTTTAATATCTGTTCGTCAGATAGTTTTTTTGAATCTTTAACTCCTAGTTCTTCTAGAAAGGGGATATTATCTTTATTTACATAAGATGCTGTTACGACGATAGGTCCATAATAGTCTCCAGTTCCTACTTCATCAGATCCTACAGAGGATATATTAATGGGAATATTTATTTCTTCTTCCCTTTTTATTTCCTTTTTAGGAGTATCTATAAAGTAATCAATATCTGATTTATCTTTTTTAATACTTTCCCACATACTTGACTCTATATCAGCAGATACTCCTTGGAACATAGCTTTACCAGATTGGTATAGTGTTACAATAGTATCTCCTGTATCAGCTTGAAATATAGCATATGGAGGAGTTTTTTCTCTTTTCATATCTTGATAAAAATTATTCATTAGTTTTTTTGTTTCATCATCTACTCTTATAACTTTAGTAATTGTTTTTTTCATATTGCACCTCTTATTAATATTTTATCATAAAGTTTAAAATAATACGATATGTTTTCTTGAATTTTAATCATATTTAATATATAATATATAGCGAGGGTGTGTTTTATGGAGAAGTCTATTATTAAAGTAAAGAGTATGTCATTTAAATATCAAGATGAATATATATTTAAAGATTTTGATTTAGAAATAAAAGAAAATAGTTTTGTCTGTATAATAGGGAAGAATGCATCCGGTAAAAGTACTTTAGCTAAAATACTTATAGGGTTATATAAAGCTTCAGGATATATTAATATAGATGGATATTTACTTAATGATTTTTATTTAAAGAAAATAAGAAGAATATTTTCTGTTTGTTTTGATAATGCTGATAATCATTTTATAGGAGAGACAGTAGCAGATGATCTTGCTTTTTCTTTGGAAAATTTAGAGTATTCGAAAGAAGATATTGATAATTCAATAGCTAGTTTTGCTAAGAAGTTTAAAATTCAAGATTTACTTGATAAGTCTCCTTTAGAACTACAGGATTCAGAGAAAGAGAAAGTAGCTATTTGTTCTTCACTTATTCATAATCCTAAGATATTATTATTAGATGAAGCTATTTATAAGCTTAATGCTATTGATAAGAAGTTAGTATTTAGAATATTAGAAGAGTATAGGAAGAAAGAGGGATTAACTGTTATATTAATTACACATAACTTAGAAGATACTTTATTTGCAGATCGAATTATAGTTTTGGATAAGGGAAAGATTGTGATGGATGGTGATAAGAAGTTTGTGTATAAAGATAATAAGTTAGAACGTTTTGGTTTTACTCTTCCATTTATGGTACAGTTATCACATAATTTAATGTTGTATGATTTATTAGATGAAGTTTATTTTGATGAGAAGAAAGCTTGTGATAAGTTATGGGAATAAAGTTAGATAAGGTTTCTTACCAAGATAAATTTAAGAATTTTAGTTTTGAGTTTGAAGAGGATAAAATTACAGGAGTTTTAGCTTCTTCTTCCCAAGGAAAGACATTACTTAGTTATTTGATAGCTGGTATAGAAAAAGATTATACTGGTACTATTTTAAATAGTTTTAAAGGAAGAGAGTTAGGGTATATATTTAAATATCCTGAAGAGGCTTTTATATTTAATACAGTTAGAGAAGAGATATCTTTTGGACTTAGAAAATATAATTATAAAGTAGATGTATTAGAAAAAAGAATAGAGGAAGCTCTTTTAATGGTTAAATTACCTATAACTTATTTAGATAAAAATCCTTTTGAATTATCTAGTGGAGAGAAGTTTTTACTTTCACTTGCTACAATACTTGCACTTAATCCTAAACTTATAATAATAGATGATCCTACTTTATACTTAGATAATAAAAAAGAAGAATATTTAATTAAATTATTAAAGAGATTAAAGAATAATTATCATAAAACTATTATAGTATTATCTAGTGATGTAGAATTTATATTAAAAGTAGCAGATAATTATGCTATATTAAAAAAGTATAAAATAATTAGTAGTGGTAAGAAGAAAGAATTATTATTAAATACTGATAAAATAAAGACTTCTGGGTTGGAAGTACCTAAAATAATTACATTTATAAATACTGTGAAAAAAAGAAAGAATATAGATTTAGAACCAACTTTTGATATTAAAGAATTAATGAAGGATATATATAGAAATGTTAGATAGAATTACTTTTGGAAGATATTGTCTAAGAGATTCAGTGGTTCATAAATTAAGTCCAGTATTTAAAATTTTATCATTAATTATTATGATAGTGGGAGTATTCTTTATAGATAGTTATGTTGATATACTTATGCTTACTATGTATTTATTACTTACTATTGTTTATAGTGATATTAGTATTTTAGTTTATTTAAAAAATATATATAGTATTAAAATATTTTTATTATTTATTTTAATTATAGATTTAATATTTTTTAGTGGTATTAATAAAATGGTATTTGATGTATATAGAGTTATATTTATTGTTATGTATTCTAGTGTTCTTACATATACTACTTCGATGAGTGAAATTACTTATGGGAATAGATATTTATTAAAACCATTAGATAGAATTATTCCTACTAATGACATAGCTATGATTATTACTCTTACTTTAAGATATATTCCTACTTTACTTATGGAGGCTAATAGAATAATTAGAGCTCAAAAACTTAGAGGAATAGATTTTGATACTAAGAATATAAAAGAGAAGATAATTAGTATAAGTGGAGTATTTATACCTATGTTTATTTTGTCACTTAGAAGGGCAGAAGAAACAGCAGATATTATGGATATTAGATTATATAACTATGGTAACTCTAGAACTAATTATAGAACTAATAATTGGAATAAGATAAATACATTGTTACTTATACTTAATGTAGTTATATTATGGATAGTAATAATATATTAGAATAAATAATAAAAATGTAAATGGAAAGAGGTAATTTATATGAGATATTTAATAACAATCTCTTATGATGGTACTATGTTTTCTGGTTATCAGAAACAACCTAAAGAGAGAACAGTACAAGGAGAATTAGAAAAAGTTGTAAAAGAAATAAATGGGGGAAAGAAGACTGAGGTGTGTGGTTCAGGTAGAACAGATGCTAAAGTACACGCTTTAGCGCAGAAAGTACATTTTGATCTAGATACAAAGATAACTACTGAGAAGTTACATAAGGCTTTAAATAGTCTATTACCTAGTGATATATATGTTAGAAAAGTAGAAGAAGTAGCAGATGATTTTCACGCAAGATTTTCAGCAATAGGAAAAGAATATATCTATATGTTAAATATGGGAGAATATAATCCACTAGAGAGAAATTATGTATATCAACATCAAGGAAAGTTAGATGTAGTAGAGATGGAGAGAGCTATGAAGTATTTAGAGGGTACACATAACTTTAAATCATTTACTAAGACGGATGAAGAAAAAGATGATTATGTTAGAACTATATCACAAACTAATTTAATTAGAGATACTAAAGATGTTAATAAATTAACATTGGTATTCTTAGGAGATGGTTTTTTAAGATATATGGTTAGAAATATGGTAGGTACTTTAATAGCAGTAGGTGAAGGTAAGATGAAGAGTGAAGAAATAATAGAAATATTAAAAAAGGAAGATCGAAGAGAAGCTGGGAAGACTGCTAATCCAGAAGGATTATATTTAAAGAATGTCTTTTATTAATTTACAAACTAATGATTATATATTATAATTAGATAAAGGAAGTGTTATTGTGGGAAGAGAATTAAGAAGAAAGCAAGCAAAAAAAGAGGGAAAAAATGTTAGAGAGGTACAAAAGAAATTAAAGAAAAATAAAGAATTAACTCCTAAAAAGTTTATTATTATTTTAGGTATTTTAGCAGTATTCTTTATTATTCTATACTTAATTACAGGAATATTTGTTACTAAAGATATTAAATGGTTTGATAAAAGTAGTAGTACTAGTAATGAGAATACTGGTAGTAGTATTGCTAATAAAATACTTGCTAATGAAAGCTTAAGACAAAAAGAAGAAGAATACTATGTATACTACTATAATACTAAAGAAGAAGATACTGATGTTAGTAATACTATAGCTTCATTAGAGGGAACAGTATATAGAGTAGACTTAAGTGATGACTTTAATAGTAACTTTGTAGGAGATGCTTCAGGTATAGTAGATAATATAGAAGATTTAAAGGTAACTGATCCAACAGTAGTTAAAGTATCAGATGAAAAGATAGTAGAATTCTATTCTGGTAAAGAAGAAATTGTTGCTGCTTTAAGATAAGGAGATATTATGCAAAAGTTATATTTAGATTGTGATGGTGTAATATTAGATACAATTAATAAATCTTACCAAATAATGAAAGAGAATAATATTATAGATGTTGATAAAATAAATAGTTTCTTTTGTAATATAGATTGGGAAGAATTTATTCTTGCATCAGGGGAATTAGATGGAGCAATAAATAAAATTAAAGTGTTAGAAGATAGTGGTTTATTTGATATCAAAATATTAACACATGTTAATTCAAATAATGAAATAGAAGCTAAAACTAAATATTTTAAAAAGTTATTACCTAACATAGAAGTTATTTCTGTACCTAAAGCTGTAAGAAAAGCTGATGTAGTAGTTGCAGATAATGCTATCTTAGTAGATGATTATATACCTAATTTAGATTATTGGGATGAAAAAGGGGGAATATCTGTTAAGTTTTCAGATTCTGGTAAGATATCCAGATATATAACAATAACAGATTTATTAGATTTATTAAATATAGATTTTAAATATAAAACTAAAGTAAAGTAGGTGAAGTAAATGAAACTAATGAATGTAAAAGGAACTGTTGATAGTCTTCCTAATAAAGAAATAGTAAGAAGAAGAGTAGTTAATACCCTTACTTCTATATTTGAGAATTATGGATATTTACCATTAGATACTAGTATATTATGTTATTATGATTTACTTGCATCAAAGTATGCTGGTGGTAGTGAAATATTAAAAGAAGTATATACATTAAAAGATCAAGGGGATAGATTACTTGGGTTAAGATATGATTTGACTGTACCTTTTTCTAAAGTAATAAGTATTAATGCTGGTAAAGAGATTACTCTTCCATTTAAAAGATATGAAGTTGGAAAAGTATTTAGAGATGGTCCTGTTAAAACAGGAAGAGCTAGAGAGTTTTATCAATGCGATGTAGATGTATGTGGTATAGAAGGATCTTATATAGAAGCAGAAATGCTTGCTATGACAGTAGAATGTTATAGAAGATTAGGAATAGATGTAGAGATAGAGATTAATAATCGTAAATTATTAGAAGGATTTATAATAGAGGCTGGTATTTCTAAAGAATTATCTTCAAGAGTAATATTATCAGTAGATAAACTTGCTAAGATAGGTGAAGATGGTGTAAGAAGAGAGTTAGCAGACTATAATATAGATGATGATAAATTAAATAAGTTATTTAGTTTATTTAAGTGCAATATAGATGATCTAGATAATAGTAATATAACTAATGATAGTTTTATTGAAGGAAGAAATGAAATAAAAGAATTATTTGGTTATATTAATGATTTAGAATTAACAGAATGTAAGTTTACTCCATATTTAGCTAGAGGATTAGAAATATATACAGGTACTGTATGGGAAGTATTTGATAAAGAAAAGAGAATTACTTCTGCAATAGGTGGAGGAGGAAGGTACGATAAGATAATTACTAACTTTATAGATGATGGTAATAGTTATCCAGCGGTTGGAATATCTTTTGGATTAGTACCAATATGTGAAATATTAAATCAAAAAGAAGAAGTATCTAATATATATGATTTACTTATAGTACCTATGGATACTAAGTCTGTATCTTTAAAACTTGCTAATAAACTTAGAGAGAAAAATATTAAAGTAATAATAGAAATGAGTAATAGAAAGATTAAGAAAATATTAGAAACTGCGAATAGAAATAATATCCCTTATGTAATAATATTAGGTGGTAATGAAGTAGAGAATAAGAAACTTGATATTAAGAATATGAAAGAGGGCACAGTTACTTCAGTAGATATAGATGATATAGAAAAAATGTATGAAATAATTAAAAATAGTAATAAATACTAGTATATGTAGTGTATACTAGTATTTATTTTATGATGAGGAAGAAAAAGAATGTTTATTTTATAGACTTAGAATAAGGCTATAAAATACCTCGGAAGACAATTATATTGGCTTAAGAGGAGGAATATGATAAAAAGTATTTTTTTCTTTGATTGTACTTGCAAAAATGACTATTATTTGGTATTATATTTATTGTAAGGATGATAAATATGGAGAAGAAAAAATCTGAAAGAATTTTAATTATTACTTCTTTTATTAGTATAGTTATATTGTTAATTGGAGCTACTTTTTCTTATTTTAGTGCATCTACTTCTAGTGATAAAGATGCTTTAAAAGTTAAAGCAGATAAAGTAGAATTAGGTCTTAGCATATCTACTTTATATAATGAACATAAGCTTATTCCTACTAATGATAGTGATATTTTAACTGCTTATAATCAGAAGTGTGTAGATAATAATGGATATGGTGCTTGTAGTGCTTATGAACTTACGGTATCTAACTTTTATAAAGAGCAAGATGTTATAGGTACTATAGATTTTGATATAGATCATATAAATAATTTAAGTTATATGTTATTAGATGAAGATGGTAATGTATATTTACCTAAGACTTCGATTGGTAGTACTTCTGTTAAGGGATTACCTCTTGGTTCTTCTTTTACTATTAAAGAGGGTACTAGTGATAATCCTACTGTTAAGAAGTTTATACTTATAATTTGGCTTACTAATTTAGATGATACTAAACAAGATGACTTTGATGCTAATGGTAGTTTTTCTGCTAATGTTATATATCATTCTGTAGCAGGTAGTGAACTTACTGGTACTATTAAAGGACTGGGAGATAATAATAATGGCAATAATACTTCAGAGGTAGGTGATTAGTATGAGTAAGAAGAAAGTAATACTTACAACAATATTTGCAGTAGTTGTTATTTGTATAGTTATATTTGGTGCTACTTATGCTTTTCTTTTGATATCTAATTCTAGTGCTGGTATAGCTGGAGAAACTATGGGGTTTGATGTTGATTTAAATGTTACAGATGTTTATAAGGCTTCTAAAATGGTTCCTCTAGCAGATAATTTAGTTAGTAATGCTATAAAGAAATCTAGTAATAAATGTATTGATAGTAAGGGCTATGAAGTATGTTCTTTATATAGTTTATCTCTTACTAATAATGGTGATAATGAAATACTTAATGGTTATGTTAAAACTTCTTCTAGTACATATGAAACAGATAATTTGAAATATCAAATATATGATACTAATTATAATGCTGTTAGTGATGTTATGACTGTTTCTCGTACTAAAGATGAAATGGTGTACTTTGATAATAGTGGTACTAGAGTTAGTATTAATCTTGGTAGTACTGCTAATTATTACTTGGTTGTATGGCTTACTGAAACTGGTAGTACACAGAAGATTGATTACTCTAAAGCTTTTAGTGGAAAGATTGGATTTGAATCTTCTTCTGGTAGTGTGATAGAAGCATCATTTAATGTTTAAAAGAATATATAGTATTTAAATGAATATACTGTAACAAAAAATGGTTGACAGTATATTTTTTTTGTGATAGAATATTTAACAGAAAGAGAGGGATAATAATGGCCGTTAAAATTAGATTAAAAAGAATGGGAGCAAAGAAAGCACCTTTCTACCGTGTTGTAGTTGCTGACTCTAGAAGTCCTAGAGATGGTAGATTTATTGATAATATTGGAACTTATAATCCACTTACAACACCAGCAGAAATTAACATAGATAAAGAAGCTGCAAAGAAATGGCTTAATAATGGAGCTATACCTACTGATACAGTAAGAAATTTATTTAGTAAAGCAGGAATTTTAAAAGAATTTAGCGAAGAAAAGAAAGGTAAATAATGAATAATTTAGTAGAACTTACTGAATTGATAGTTAAAGGACTTGTAATGGATCCTGAGGCAGTATCAGTAAAAGAATTTGAATCTGATGATGATAATACTGTACTTATTGAAGTAATGGTAGCTTCTAGTGATATGCCTAAAGTTATAGGACATTCTGGTAAGACTATTAATTCTATTAGAACTATAGTTCAAGCAGCGTCATTTAATCAAGATAATAAATTAATTAAGATTAATGTTGATTCTTATTAATTAGCGGGGAAATAAATTCCTTGCTTTTTTATTCTTTATATTTTATAATATATATGGAGGATATGGTAATGAGCAAGATAAAGAGAGTGTTTGCGAGAGAAATATTAGATTCTAGAGGTAATCCTACTATAGAAGTAGATATTACTTTGGAGTGTGGAATAACTGCTAGTGCATCTGTTCCTAGTGGAGCTTCTACTGGAAAGAGGGAGGCTATAGAACTTAGAGATCAGGATATGAATAGATATCTTGGTAAGGGAGTATTAAAGGCAGTAAGTAATGTTAATAATATAATAGCTCCTGAAATAATTGGTAAGAGTTGTTTAGAACAGAGAGAAATAGATAATATAATGCTTAGTCTTGATGGTACTTATAATAAAAGTAATCTTGGAGCTAATGCTATACTTGGTGTGTCACTCGCTAATTTGAGAGCGGCTGCTAAATATAATAAAAAGGAATTATATGAATACTTAGGTAATGATTATAGTATGCCTAGATGTATGATGAATATATTAAATGGAGGAGCACACGCTAGTAATGGTCTTGATTTTCAAGAGTTTATGATTGTTCCTAGTAAGAGTGAATATAAAGATAATTTAAGAATGGGATCAGAAATATTTCATTCATTAAAACAAGTTTTAAAAGAAAAAGATTTATTATGTGGAGTAGGAGATGAGGGCGGATTTGCTCCAGATATATCTAATAATACTATTGCTTTAGATCTTATTTCTTTAGCTATAAATAAAGCAGGTTATGTACTTGGAAGAGATGTATATATTGCTCTAGATGTAGCTGCTAGTGAATTTTATAGAGATGGTAAATATATAATAGATGGTAAGGAGTATAGTAATTTAGATCTGGTATCTTATTATGAGAGACTTATAGATAAATATAATATTATCTCTATAGAAGATGGTATGGCTGAAGAAGATTATGAAGGATGGAAGATACTAACAGAGAGACTTTCTAATATTCAGTTAGTTGGAGATGACTTATTTGTTACTAATAAAGATTTACTTAGTGAAGGAATTAGAATGGGTATAGCTAATGCTATTTTAATTAAACTTAATCAAATAGGTACTGTATCAGAAACACTTGATACAATAAAACTAGCTAAAGATAATAATTATAAGACAATAATATCTCATAGAAGTGGAGAGACAGAAGATAATTATATAGCTGATTTTGCAGTTGGCTTAAATATGAGACAAATAAAGACTGGATCTATGTCTAGAGGAGAGAGAATGTCTAAATATAATAGATTACTTAGAATAGAGGAGAGAATTAAATGAAAAAGTTTTTAGTTATAATACCATTATTATTACTTGTAGGTTGTAGTAATAAAGTAGAGGAAGAAAAATATGCATATTTAGAATATAAAGATAATCTACAGAAACAAGAAGAGTTTCAAGCAGATGATGAACTTGAATTTAATACTTATTTTAATATTAAAAGAAAGAATGAAGAAGAAGTTGAGTATAGTATAACTATTAATAATCCAAAAGTTGATATGAATAATATAAAAGCTCTTTTAATACATGATTATAAGGTAGATGATGTATTTCCTTCAGTAGGTATATTTGATAAACCTGTTAGTCTTTTAAAGGATAGTGAAGAAGAAATTCTTTTAAAGGGAAGTATTATGACTGAGAAGAATATTGATGATACTAAATTTAAATTATATTTAGAGTATACTGATGATGATGGACTTGAAAATAATATTTATTATGAAGTTAATAGAGGATAAAATGTGACAAAAAGTATGTAACTGGTGTTATATACTTTTTTTGGTGATAAAATGAAAGTTAAAGTTATTGATGAAGGGCACGAGAGTGATTTAGAGGCGGAAGTTAATAAATTTATTAGTGGAAATATTGATGTTATTGATATTAAGCTATCTACTTCTTGTGCAGTATATGGAGAAGAGCAGATATATTGTTTTACTGCACTTATAATGTATGAAGAAAAAGAGAGTTAGTTTAATTTTTTCCTTTATATAAATACTAAAATATGGTATTATATATATAGGGAAGTGAAATATGAGAACAAAGAAAATATTTTTAAATATGATTTGTGATATATTACCATATTTACTTATAGGAGTAGTAGGTATAATAAAGATGGATGTACTTATTACTTATATAGGGGATGTTGGTAATGGTTACTATCAAACTATTAATCAAATTATATCATATGTATTTTTAGCTCAAGCTGGCTTTTCTGATGCAGTTATTTATAGTTTATATAAACCATTTGCAGAAAAGAATAAAGATGATATTAATGCTATATATGGAGGAGCAAGAAAGGTATTTAAAATAATAGGTTTTATAATACTTGGTATTATATGCTTAGTTACTTTAGGTTTATATTTATTCTATCACTTTGAAGAAGGATATAAAGTATCCGCACTTATTTGTTTCTTCATAATATCTACATCATACTTAATATCATATTTTGGTAGAGGACAAACTTATATGGCAGTACTTAGTGCTGCTCAAGAAAAGTATGTCTATTCACTTATTTTTAATGGTGTAAAATTACTTTGTGATATACTTATTGTAGTAGTTACTGTTAAATTTAGAACATTAGAAGCTATAGCTATAGTAATATTAATAATGAAGATATTAGAAGAAATTATAAATAGAATTGTAGTTAAGAAGAAGTATCCATATCTTAAAGAGATAGAAAGAAAGAATACTTCAATGGTAAAAATGACTAAGGATTTAGCTTGGACACAACTTGGTTATTTAATATTAAATAATGTTGATGCTTTATTGTTAATGGGCTTTAATGGTCCTATAATGGTTAGTATTTATACAACATATAATTATATACTTAGATTCTTAAATGAAATTGCTTCGCGAGTCGAGTTATCTAGTGTATATTCATTTGGTAATGTCTTTGCTAAAAAAGAACAAGATAGAGTGTATTCTTTATTTAAAGAGTTCTTAATGTTATTTATTTTAATTGCTTTTAGTATGTCATTTACTTTCTTAATTGGAATAAGAGGTTTTGTATCTATATGGGTAGGTAAAGATAATTATATATTAAGTTATTTAACAATAGTATTATTTACTTCAACATTATTCTTAAATATTTTATATTACCCATTAGTAGCTCTTATTAATGCTGATGGTTTATTTAAAGACAATAAGAAACATATCTTTATATGTGCTTTAACTAATTTAGTGTCTTCAATTATACTTATTAATTTCTTTGGTATAAAGGGTATTTTATTTGGAACATCAATATCATTCTTACTTAATATATTATTGAAGTCTAACTTAGTAGCTAAGAAGATACTTAAAGATATTAAATTTATTAGTGTACTTAAATATTATATTATTACAATAGTATTATTTATAGTATTAGCTTTAGTATTAGAACCTATTGAATTATATTTCTTAAATAATAGTACAGGTTTTATTACAACAATATTAAAGCTTGGTATAATATTTGTATTAGTTACTATGATAACTTCAGGAGCGTTATACTTTGTAAGTAATGATGCTAAGAATTTATTTAGTAGAATAATTGGATTAATAAAAAGAAAGTTAAAAGTTAAAGAAAATTAAAAAGTTAGAGAAATTTACTCTAACTTTTTTCTTTATATTCTTCTATTTTATTTTTAATATCTTTAATATCAATTATATTGATCTTAAATTTAGGGAAGGCTTTAAATATTCTACGATTAAGTATTTTACTTTCAATTACTTCTTTTATCTTATTATTAAATTCTTCAGTATTATCTTTTCTTAGCTTTTTGATAGTATTCTTTAACTTATAAGTTATTTTCATTGAAGTTATAAAGTCTATTATAAATATAGCTCCAAGAGTTATACTTAGAATATTTAATACTTTGGTATCTATTTTATTAATTATTTCAAGTAGGAAAGGATTTATTACATAGACTAGTAGTACTCCTAGTAAACCAAATAGAAAAGCATTGGTTAAACATACTCTACCATTTATATTAAATCTTCTATTTGAATAATCCCACCATCTGGCATTAAATAGTTTTTCCATAATAAGACTTACTAAGTATTCTACGATAGAACATACTACTACTGCTAGTAGAAATACTGTTAAGATATCTTCCTTATACTTATCTAAGTAGAAGATCATTATAATAGAGGAGTAACCATATATAGGACAATAAGGTCCTAAGAGAAAACCTCTATTAACAAACTTTTTTTCTTTAATTAATGAATTTATTACTTCCATTAGCCATCCTAGAAATGAATAAATTAAAAATAATATAAAATATAAACTTATCTTTTCCATATTTACCTCACTATATGATTATAACAAAAAGTAATTTACTTTTCAATATAAATATCTTTATTTATTTCTATATTATATTTAGATAATTTACTTAGGGTATCTTTGTCTACTAGCACTTGGTAGGTTATTTCTTTATCAAATACTTTATTAATTATTTTACTGTTTGATAGAAGATAATTTACTTCTTTTTGATTATTATAGTCAAAAGTAACATTTATACTATATCCTTTTGTTAATTCGATAATATTATCTTTAGTAATTACTTCTCTAGCTACTTTAGCATAGGCTCTAGTAAGGGGACCTACTCCTAGTTTAACTCCTCCAAAATATCTTACTACTACTATTAATACTTGATTTAATTTATTAGAAGTTATTTGATTTAAAATGGGGTATCCTGCAGTACCAGATGGTTCTTTATCATCAGAAGATTTAATATCTTGATCTATAACATAACCGTAGCAGTAATGAGTAGCATTTGGATATTTTAGTTTTACTTCATCAATATATTTATTTACTTCTTCTTTAGAAGTTACTCTAAATATTAGAGAAATAAATCTAGAGTTTTTTATTTTTTCTTCATATATATTATTATTTTTAATACTAAACAATGTTATCACCAAGAATATTGTATCAAAAAATATAGAAAAAGAAAATAGATATTAAAATTATTGACTTATTAAATTAGAGTATTTATAATAAATAATTACAAGATGGAGAAGAGAGGAGGAAGATGTTAAAAAAGACAATATTTATTTTAAGTGGTATAGTAATAACACTTAGTGTAGTTATTGTTATTGTTTATAAAAATAATACTTATAGTAATGAAGAAGTAGTGGATATATTTAAAGAAGATAATGAGAAAGATGATGAAGTAAAAGAAGAAGTTAATGATAAAAAGAAAGTAATAGTAGATATAAAGGGTAGTATTGTAAATCCTGGTGTTTATGAAGTAGATAGAACCTCTAGGGTTATGGATGTTATATCTTTAGCGGGAGGGTTACTAGAGGATGCTGATACTAGTTTAATTAATTTAGCTAAAGTAGTAAGTGATGAAATGACTATAATTATTTATTCTAAAGAAGAAGTATCTTTAGAAAAAGATAAAGATGAATGTTTGTGTGATTGTCCTTTAATTAATAATGATGCTTGTATTAAAGAAGAAGATACTAAGGTAGAAGAAGATAATTATGTAAACATTAATACTTGTAGTAAGGAAGAATTGATGTCTATAAATGGTATAGGAGAAGCTAAGGCTAAGGCAATTATTGATTATAGAGAAAAGAATGGTAACTTTAATACTATAGAAGATATTAGAAATGTATCTGGTATAGGAGATGCTTTATTTGAAAAGATTAAGGCATATATTACAGTCTAAGTATTTATTTAAGATATTAGTAGGTATATTTTTAATATATAGTATTTTATTTACTAATTTATATACATTTAAATCTAAGTATAAGATAGATGATAATACTTTTATAGGTATTATATATGACTATAAAATAAATGATAAAGATATTACTTTGTATATTAAAGCTAAAGAAAAGATTATTGTTAAGTATAAGAGTGATAATTTGACTTTTGGTAAGATTTCTTTAGGTGATAAGTTATTAATAAAGGGAGTGATTACTTCTATTGACAGTAGTACTATACCTAATACTTTTGATTATAAGAAATACTTATATAGAAAGGGTATATATTATATAGTAGAAGCTAATAGTATAAATAAAATAGATAATAATAATAATTATATATACACTATAAAGAATATACTGCAAGAGAGGATTAATAAATATAAATCTTATTTATATATGAAGATATTTATACTGGGTGATAATGAATTAGATAGTGATATAAAGGATAGTTATAGAATAAATGGAGTATCACACTTATTTAGTATATCTGGTACATATGTTAATTTTATTACTAGTATAATATATTTATATTTAGATAGAGTAACTAAAAGACGGAATATAAAATATGTAATAGTAGATATATTTTTAGTATTATATTTATTAATTTGTTTTTCTAGTTCATTACTTAGATCTATTATTATGTATATATTGTTTAGTATTAATAATATATTTAAATTAAATATAAGAAAAATAGATATAATGCTTATTACTTTAATAGTGGGTATAATTATTAATCCATTTATTATATATGATATAGGGTTTATTTATTCTTATATTATATCTTTCTTTTTAGTTATGTTCTCTTATAAGGTAAGAGGTAAAAATAAAATATATAGATTTATATATATTACAGTGCTTTCTTTTTTAGTGGGGACTCCTATAACGATATATAATAGTTATGAAATTAATATATTTAGTATATTTATAAATATTATTATAGTACCAATAGTAAGTTTATTTATATTTCCTTTAACTTTTATTACTTTTATATTTCCTATATTTGATGATATTTTGTATATGAATACTGGTGGTTTGGAAAATCTTTCTCTATATTTATCTAATGGATCATTTAAGATCATTTTTTGTAGACCTAATATAGTGGCTATAGTTATTTATTATATAATAATTATAAATGTTTTAACCAATATATTTAAGAATAAGAAGAGGACGATAGTATTTATAGTGGTTTATTTATTATTTATGATTACTTGGAAGTGTATTCCTTATTTAGATAGTAATTTTAATGTTGTGATGCTTGATGTTGGAGAAGGGGACTGTATATTTATTAAGGCTCCTTGGGGGATGGGGAATATACTTATAGATACTGGTAATTCTTATGAAGACTATAGTGTTATGGAAAGTAAGGTTATGCCTTATTTAAAAAGTAGAGGTGTATCTAGAATTGATTATTTGATTATTAGTCACGGAGACGCAGATCATATAGGAGGAGCTTTATCTCTAGTTAAAGACTTTAATGTTAATAATGTTATATTAAATAATGGTGATTATAGTAACTTAGAGATGGAACTTATAAGTGTATTAAAAAAGAAAAAGATATATTTTACAAGTGATGTAGATAAGATTAATATAAGAGGATGGTATATTTATTTTTTAAATAATAAACTTTTTGATAATGAAAATGATAATAGTATTATTAATTATTTTAAGATAAATAGTTATAGTTTCTTATTTATGGGTGATAGTTCTTTTGTAGTAGAGGATTATTTATTAGAAGAATATAATTTAAAAGATATTATTTTTTTGAAAGTAGGGCATCACGGCTCTGATACTTCTTCAAGTAGAGAGTTTATAGATAGTATTAATCCAGTAAATGCTTTAATTAGTGTTGGAAAGAATAATCGTTATGGACATCCTAAAGATAGTGTTTTAGATACTTTAAAGAATAGTAATATTTATAGAACAGACTTAGATGGTAGTATTGAGATTAAGTTTTATAAGAAGAGATATAAGATAAAGATTAGTAATTCATAAGAGAGGAGTATTTAAATGAATGAAATAAAAGAATATACTAAAAAGATGTTTGAGGACATTAAATATATAGATGAAAATGGTAGTGAATACTGGTTTGCAAGAGAGTTACAGGAAGCACTACAATATACTGAATGGAGAAAATTTAAAGGCGTGATTGATAAAGCAAAAATTGCTTGTGAGTCAAGTGGTTATAAGGCTTTAGAACATTTTGGCGGCGTCGACAAAACATTAAATATGCCAAATGGTGGTGTAAAAAATATTATTGATTACAAGTTATCAAGATATGCCTGAAATTAAGATTTTGATATCAATTAATTAATATATTATTTAGATAAATATTGGAACTCTTTTATATATATTTGCATAATATATAGTGTCATAAGTATTACTTATGTTTATATATAGAGATGGTCTCCTTTTAGGGAGACTATTTTAGTTAAATAGATGTTTATTAGAAAAAGTACTTGCAATTTTACTTAGGAATAGTATATAATGTTACAGAAAGGAACTGATTATGGCAAAGAATTTAGTAATAGTGGAATCTCCACATAAAAGTAAAACTATTGAAAATTATTTGGGGAAAGATTATAAAGTTGTCTCTTCTTTGGGACATATTAGAGATTTAGCTACATCAGGCAAATATGGCTTTGGTGTTGATATAGATAATGGTTTTAAACCAGATTATAAAATAATTAAGGGTAAAAATAAATTAGTAAAAGAGTTAAAGAAAGATATAAAAGATTCTGATTTTGTGTATCTTGCTACCGACCCTGACCGTGAGGGAGAGGCTATTAGTTGGCATTTATATGATACTTTAGGTCTAAATGATAATAATTATAAGAGAATAGTCTTTAATGAAATAACTAAGGGAGCTGTTTTAGATTCTTTTAATAAAGCTAGAAAGATAGATGATAATTTAGTTAAATCACAAGAAGCTAGAAGAATATTAGATAGAATAATTGGATTTAGACTTAGTAAGCTTATGCAATCAAAGACTGGGGGTAAGTCTGCGGGTAGAGTGCAGTCTGTTGCTTTAAAGTTAATAGTAGATAGAGAAAGAGAAATAGAAGCATTTGTTCCTGAAGATTATTATGAGATAGAAGCTATGTTTCAAGACTTTACTGCGAAGCTTGATTCTTTTGGTGATAATAAATTAGAGATAAAAACAGAAGAAGAAGCTAAGAGTATTTTAGATAAATTATCTAATACATTTAAGATTGAAAAAGTAGATAAGAAAGAGAAAGCTAAGAAGAGTAAGGCCCCTTTTATTACTAGTACTCTTCAGCAAGAGGCTTCTACTAAACTTGGATTTACTTCGAAGAAGACAATGATGATAGCACAGAAGTTATATGAGGGTGTTAGTTTAAAAGATGAGACTGTTGGTTTGATTTCTTATATGAGAACAGATTCTATTAGATTATCTGAGGAGTTTACTGGGGCTACTTATTCTTATATAAAAGATAAGTTTGGTAGTGAATATGTTGGTTATGTTAAGAAGAGCAAGAAGACAGAGAATGTACAGGATGCACATGAAGCTATTAGACCGACATCTATTTATAGAGAACCTGATATGGTAAAGGAATACTTAACTAATGATGAGTATAAGTTATATAGACTTATTTATTATAGAGCACTTGCATCACTTATGAAAGATGCTAAAGTGGAAGCTACTTTGGTTATTCTTGATAATAATAATTATAAATTTAAAGTTAATGGTCAAGTAGTTATCTTTGATGGTTATTTGAAGATTTATAATGATTATGAGTCTTCTCTTGATGTTGTACTTCCTGATTTTGATAAATATAATGGTAGTATTTTATCCGATGATATTGAGTATACTAAACATACTACTAAACCTCCTAGTAGGTATACTGAGAGTAAGCTTATAAAAGAAATGGAAGAACTTGGTATAGGAAGACCTTCTACTTATGCTAAGACTATTGATACTATTGAGGAGAGAGGTTATGTTAAAGTAGAGGATAAAAAATTTGTGCCTACTGAAGTTGGAATAGAGACTACTGATAAGTTACAAGAATTCTTTAAAGATATTATTAATGTAGAGTATACAAGGATGATGGAAGATGATCTTGATAAGATAGCAGAAGGGGACTTAGAGTGGAATAAGTTACTTGAGTTATTTTATAAAGATTTTGAACCTAAAGTAGAAGTGGCATTTAAGGAGATGGAGAAGAAGGCTCCAGTTGCTACTGGAGAGAAGTGCCCTAATTGTGGGGCTGATTTGGTTATAAAGCAAAGTAAATATGGTAAGTTTGTGGCTTGTTCTAATTATCCTACTTGTAAATATATAAAACAAAATGAAGAAAAGAAAGAAATTAAAGAGATAATGGATTGTCCACATTGCGATGGTAAAATAATAGAGAGAAAGACGAAGAGGGGTAAAGTATTTTATGGCTGCTCTAACTTTCCTAAGTGTAAATTTGCGAGTTGGGATTTACCAATTTCAGAAAAGTGTCCTAAGTGTAATGGAACATTAGTGGAAAAGAAAGATAAGATTAAGTGTATGGATTGTGATTACGAAAGATAGTAGAAATACTATTTTTCTTTTGTTGCAATTTGGTACTTTATATGATAAAATAAATTTATGTTATGGGAGATATTATGAAGAAGAAATTTATTTTATTAGTTATTTGTTTTATTACCTTCATTAGTGGTGTTTGTAGTGTTAGAGCGAAAACTTATGACTCTTTTTATTGTAATGAAGGAGCTGCTAAAGAACTTATTAAAATATTAGTTAATGAAGTTGGAGGGCAGATTACTCCTGATCAAAATGAAGACTTTTTTGCTAAGTTAAATACAGCTGCTGTTATTATGAATAATGCTATTGATCAAAGAAAACAAGATAAGACTTTGGAGAAGAAAATATATAATTTGCGTGATGGAGCTTATGCGGGTCATTCGACTTATAAGAATAGATCTTATGAAAGTATTATTAAGAGTTCTGGCGTTGATGAGGGAAAAATGGTTTATATTGCAGAACTTGTTTTATCTGGTAATTATACGCTTCCTAAGAATATGACTTGGCAGGCAGCAGGTTATTTACTTAGACAATATGGAGCTACTACTTGGACTTATGTTAGTGTTAGTTCTTCAATTGGATATGATGTTCATTTTGGTTATAATGGAAAACTTGCTAATGTGGATGTTATGGGTAATAAGATTACTAATACGTCTCCTGAGTACTATAGAAATAAAGCTAAATCGCTTATGAAGTCTGATTATTCTAATTATAAGATAAGTAAGGTGTGTAAGAATAATTTGTCTGGAGGAAGTGGTAACTCTGGAAGTTCAGGTAATTCTAGTTCGGGAGATGGAACTACAACACCTAATATACCTGAGGAGGTAGTTATTGATGTTCCTGCTTGTGAAAATCCTGAGGTACTTAGAGTTATATATTTTATTACACTTCTTATAGATATTGTTAAGTTAGTTGTACCTATTGGTCTTGTTATAGTAGGAATGATTGATTTTTCTAAGGGTGTTGTTGCTACTGATGAAGGGGCTCAGAAGAAGGTTATTAAGATTTTTGTTAAGAGAGTTATATATGCTATTCTTATATTTGCGGTTCCTTGGATAGTTAAGACGATTATGGTTAATTTGGGTAACTTGACAGAAGGGGTTAATTTTACGGATTGTTTAGAGAATGCTAATAAGGATAGTATTGCTAAGTATGATGCTAAATTAAAAGAACTAGAGGATGCGGCAAAGAGTAATACTTCTAGTGGTGCTAGTACTACTAGTAGTTCTAGTAAAAAGGATTTTACGATATATATAGGGGACTCTAGAACGGTTGGTATGTGTAGTTATGTTAGTTTGTCTTCGAGTGAGGACTGTAGTATTACTAAAGGAGGAGAAGGTTATCCTTGGCTAACTGGTAGTAGTGTTAGTAGTTCGCTTGATAGTTTGATTGGTGAGCATCCTAATAGTTATATTGTTATTAATATGGGTGCTAATAGTGGACTTAGTAATTCGGAAGCTAAAGAATATGCTACGTTTTATAATAGTTTGGCTAGTAAGTATACTAGTTCTAAGGTGGTAGCAGTATCTGTTACTCAGGTTGATCCTACTGTGGCTAAGGCAAGTGGTATGTATACTGATATAGATATTGATACTAATAGTGTTAGTGATTTTAATAAGGCGTTAAAGAAGAATTTGTCTTCTTCGGTTAAGTATTGTGATGTTTATTCTAGTATAGCTAATAATTATAGAACTATTGATGGCGTTCATTATGATGAGAATACTTATAAATCTATATATAATGCTATTAAGAAGTGTCTTGATTAGGTTTATTCCTTGGAAGCCAATTGTCTTCCAAGGTTTGATAGAGCCTGTAGTCTCTATCAAAGTGATTTTTTGAGGAAATTAACTGGCAATTGTTTGTCAGTTTTTTTTCAAAATAATTGACTTATTTCTTCTTAAATGTTATACTTAGTATGGTAGGAAAGTGGGAACTTTATGAAGAAAAAAAAGGGAGAAAAAAATTATAATTATGATACTAAAAGATTTATTTTGATATTTACGATGATGTTATGTTTAGTTATATCTATGAGTAGTTATTGGGTATTTGCCTATAATCACAAGAAGAAATATAACCTAGATAATGATAGGATTATTAGTTATAGAATAAGTGACTATACTAGAACTGATGGTAATATTATGTATCTTAGAAATCTTGATGAGAACATTGACAAAAAATTTGTTGATAGTCAAAAGAATATTATAAATAATAATAAAATTATTGATACTGATTTTAGAGTTGGAATATATAAAGGAATACTATCTATTAAGATTGCTTATACCTTGTATGGCGATTTAGCTAACTATGAAGAGAATGTTATTTTAAATGTTGATTTATATAACAATAAAGAAGTAAGTAATGACGATATGCTTAGATTATGCTCTAGTGATTATAAAAGTGTTGCTACAGATATATATGAGGAATATATAAAATTACCTAATACTTTTGTAGGTACTGTTACTGATACTATTGATAATAGTAAATTAACTAAAGAAGAATTTAATAATCAGAGTGAAAAATATATAATTAGAATTAGAGAAAAATTACCTGATGTAATGGAAACTTATATATATGAAGATGAAGTATATTATGTAGTTAGATTATCTGACATTTATAAAGTTTGTTACTATACTAATGTTGATACTGCTAATGTTAATATAAATAGAAAGATAGGAAAAATATAGAAGGAGGAGTTAATTATGGAGAGTATTTTATCTGCAACTGCAATTGGAATAGGAGTTATGGTTGGACTTGCCTTTTTAGGATTAGGTCTTGGCGTTGGCTTACTTGGAGGAAGAGTAGCTGAGGCTGTTGGAAGGAACCCAGAAACTAAGAATGATGTAGTTCATTCTATAATGACAATATTAATAATATTTGCTATATTCTTATTGTTCTTATTTGCATTTTGTTTTCTATTACTTTTCTTTAATCCATTAGTGGGATAATAATGACTATTTTTATTATCTCTTTTACTGTTATTATCTTGCTTGTTGTATCTATGAGCTTAGTTCTTAGAAATGCTGTTAAACAAGTAGATGATAAATCAAAATCATATTTTGTTGATAAATTAAAAGAATATGATTATTTAATCGATGAGAAAGAAAAGAAACTTTCTGAATTAGAAAGCGAATTAGAGAAAAGAAAACAAGGGTTAAAAGACAATAGTGATAATAATGGAAAACCTAATTATGATTTCGATAGTAGTATAATAGATTTACTTACTGAGACCAGTTATTTAGATAAAAATATATTTGCTATTAATAAGAAAATAGAAGAGAAGTTTATTATTAATTATGAAGATTTAATAAAGGACTTTTTATCTAATATTAAGGATGATAATAAATATGATTTTTGTCTTAAACTTAGAAAGAAATTTACTCCTTTGGAGATATATAAAATAGAAGTTATGCTTCCTATGGAGAGAGATGAATATTTAAAGAAATTTTTAACTAAAGAAGAGTATATGGTATATGAGATCTTTTTAGCTAGTAATAGATTTAATATGGAGGATTTTGTTGATTATTTGAATAGACTTATCGAACTTAACGATCCTACCATTACCATTTTAGTACCTAGTAAAAATGTTAATTACGATTATATTGATAATAGAGTTAAAACTAAGGTATCTGAAAATATATATAAAGGTATAAAGATTTTGTATAGAAACAAGATATATGACTTTAGCTTAAATGAAGGGAATGTGTGATATGGAACTTAATAAGGTAGATAAAAAAGTTGAAGATATTAAGAATAATGATAATATTTATTCTGTTGGTAAGGTAATTAAAGTTAATCCTTATACTGTTATAGTATCTGGTCTTAATGATATTACTTATTATGAAGAAGTTAATATTGCTGATAAAGCTAAAGGTTTTGTCTTTGCAGTTGGTAAAAACACAATTACGGTATCTTTAGTTGATGTTAGCGAGAAAATTAATCCTGGAGATGAAGTATATTCACTAAAAAAACAATTTAAGTGTTTGTTTAGTATGGACTCTATGGGAAAAGTTATTGATATATTTGGTAATGATTTAATAGCCGGCAAGAGGTTTGATGATTTAACTGAAGTATCTATAGAGAATCCGCCTATTCCTATAATGGATAGAGGTCTTGTTGAAAGAGAATTTTTAACTGGTATTACTGGTATCGATATGTTATTTCCTATTGGTAGAGGACAGAGACAACTTATAATAGGAGATAAAAAGACTGGTAAGACTCAAATTGCTTTGGATGCTATAGTTAACCAGAAAGATAAAAATATGGTTTGTATATATGTTGCTCTTGGAAAAACTAAAAAAGAGGTCAAAGACATATATTACGAACTTACCAAAAGAGGAGCAGCATCATATACAATTATTATAGCTTCATTTAATGATGAACTTCCTAATAGAACATATTTAACCCCTTATGTTGCTTTATCTATAGCAGAGTCTATGATGATGGACTCTTATGATGTACTTGTAGTTATTGACGATTTAAAGAAACACGCTGATACTTATAGACAAATATCTCTTGCTAGTAAGAAAACTCCTGGTAGAGATGCTTATCCATCTGATATTTTCTATGCTCATTCTAAATTATTAGAAAGAGGCTGTCAACATAAAAATGGAGGCTCTATTACTATCCTTCCAATAGTCGAAACAAAAAGCTCTGATATTACCGATTATATATCTACTAATATTATATCTATTTGTGATGGACAAATAGTTTTATCTAGTAAAAACTTTGCTAAAGGTGAGAAGCCTGCACTTAATTACGGTTTGTCTGTTTCTCGTCTTGGTGGTAATGTTCAAACTCCAGAGATGAAAAAACTTGGCAGTTTGGTTAGAAATAAACTATTAGAATATCTAGAGGTTAGAGATATATATGAACTTGCTAATATAGATGAAATGAGTATTGAACTTCAAAATAGAATGAAGGAAGGTAAAACAATATTAGACAAGTTGAAACAATATAAGTTTACTCCTAAATCTAAAGAGGAAATGATAGATTTATATAAGTTTTTAGAGGAGGGTGATAATGATGGAAATAGGTAAAATAATCACTATTGATGATATTTCTATTGAGATAATTCTTTCTAGTAATGAACTTAATATTGGTGATATATTAGAAGTTAAAGGTAATAGCAAATATATATTTGAAGTAGTTGAAATTAACAACATATCTGCGACTTGTATTAGCTTATATAGCACAAGAGGCCTTCAAAAAGGTAGCATCGTTACCAAAAAAAGTGATGGCATTGATATTGAGTATTCTGATAAGATACTTGGAAGAGTATTTGACTCTTATGGAGACGTAATAGATGGACTTCCTTTTGAGAGCGAAAAGAAAGTTAAAATAAATAGTAGTACAGTATCATTAAAAGATGTCAAGACTGACAATGAACCTTTGTGGACTGGTATTAAAGTTATTGACTTCTTTGCTCCTTTACAAAAAGGCTTTAAAATGGGATTACTTGGTGGTGCCGGTGTTGGGAAAACAGTACTTATAAAAGAGCTTATTCATAATATATATTCTAGTTCTAACGCTAATGCTGTGTTTGTAGGAGCCGGGGAGCGTAGCCGTGAAGGTAAAGAATTATATGAAGATATGAAAAGCTCAAACTTACTTGATAAGATGACAATGGTATTTGGACAAATGGGAGATAATCCAGTATCTAGAAGCAAGAGTGTTGGTACAGGTCTTAGAATGGCCGAATATTTAAGAGATGAAAAAGGACAAGATGTACTTATATTCATAGATAATATATACAGATTTATTCAAGCTAAAGCAGAGATTTCCACTGACTTAAAAGAATTATTAATAGAAAATGGTTATCCTGCAAATATGGCTTCAGAAATCAGTGGTATAGAAGAGAGAATTAATTCTACTGATAAAGGTTCTATCACTTCTTTCCAAGCTATATATATACCGGCAGACGATTTAACTGACGATGCTGTTCAAACCGTTATGAGTTATATGGATGGACAGATAGTACTTGATAGAAAAATAGCAGAACTTGGTCTTTATCCAGCTATCAATGTATTTAAATCAACTTCTAAACTTGTTGATGCTGATAAGATAGGAGAGAGACACTTTAATTTAGTTGAGAGAGTTCTAGCATCACTTACCAGATATGAAGAATTAGAAGAGATAATAGCAGTACTTGGTATAGAAGAGTTATCAGAAGAAGACAAGTTCGTTTTCCATAGATCTAGAAAACTTAGAAATTACTTTTCACAACCTATGTTTGTTGCAGAATCATTTACCAATATCAAAGGAGAATTCGTTGACATAAATGATGTACTTACTGATGTAGAAAATATCTTAAATGGTAAATATGATGATGTAGATGAAAGTAAATTTAGATATATAGGTAAGTATAATGGATAGTAGTGGCATTAAAGTTAGAATATTTGATATGGAAAACGGTCTTAGAGAGTATGAAGATATAAAGATAATTAGAATTATTAGTAAGGATTATAATCTTCTTATTATGAAGGATTATTTACCTATAATAGGAGAAATAGAAGGATCAGTTGACATTAAGAATGATAGTGTAAATTTATCTTTTAAAAATATAAAAGCTTTCTATATGAATAGTAGCAATGTATTTAATTTGATGATAAAAGAGGGATAGTATGGAAAATGTATTTTATTTTGCTTTTGTAGGTCTTATTGTTGTAATATCATTATCTCTTATATTAAAGGTATTGATAAAAAAGTTTGATCCTGAACAATCTAAAGTAAGACTATATGGAATATTGAAAGGAATGACTAATAAAGAAATTATTAGTATATCTTCTTCAATAATTAATTATATTTTTGTACTATATTTAATGATTTCTTTTATAGATTTAGATATATATATTGTTATTATTGTCTCCTTCTTAACATTACTTAGTGGTATCTTAATAAAAAACAAGAAAGTATTCATTAACTTACTTTTAAATTTGGTATCTCTTGGAGGCTTAAAAGTAGTATATTTAATACATGACTATATAATCAATGATTATATGTCTATATGGATGCTATTATTACTTGTATTTGTTATGATCTTCTTATTCTTATATTTATCTTATACTCTATTAAAAGACTTAAAGAGCGTAATAATATCTAATAAATATATAAGAAGGGGTGGAAATAGTGAGAATTAAAAATGTTGTTAAAGTTATGAATTTCCACTCTCTACTTAGAGTTGATGCTTCAAAGAAACAAGCAGAATCTTATCGTAATGTTGGTGAAGAAATTACTAAAATAATCAAATCAATAGTATATAATAAAAACTTGGTATTAGACAAAAAAGTTATACTTCCAGATCCAAAGATGGCTAGACTTAATATATATATTGCTAATGATTATGGCTTCTGTGGTAACTTTAATTCTCAAGTAGCAAGACAAATAAAAGAAGATATAAACGATTATAAAATAATAATTGGTAAAAAGATAATATATACTGATGATAAGACAATACTTAAAATTAATAAAGATGACTTTTATAAGGAATTTAATAAGATCGAGAAGACTGTTGACGACGCTATTAGAAACTCCACTTATAGTGAAATCAATTTATATTATAACCATTATAACTCCAGTACTTCATTCGAATTTAGAAAACTTACTCTTTTTCCAATAGATTTTGATGGAGAATATGATGAAAAAAATGACTTTGTTATAGAAACGGATATTACTAAGATGTTACATAGCTTATTATCATTTTATATTTTGTATGAACTTAGAATGTGTGAATGTATAAGCAGAGCAGCGGAAAATGTACTTAGAAACCAAATAACTAGTCAAGCTTTAGATAAAATAGATGAGATTGAAATTAAACAAGAAAATGAAAAAAGAAGAGAAAAGAAGGATAAGCTAGTTTTAAAGACTGTTGAGAACTTTAAAAAGATATCTTCTTGGGAGGAAGATAATGAATAAGTATGATTATGTTACAATGACTATCGAAGAAGAAAAAAAGAGACTTGAGAAAATTATACCTTATTTAGAACTTGAAAATAATGAGAATGAACTGTTATTATATAGAGATAGATATAATAATATAGTAAAGTATTTAACCGCAAAGGATGAGTACAATAAAGTTCTTGCTAGTATAAGAAGTGATGAAGAAAAACTAAATAAAAATTATATTACAAAAGAAGAATATGAGGTAGACAATATTCTTCTTGAAGATACTCTTTTATCAAAGTTTTGTGAAGATACCAATAACAAATATAAAGATTTACCTTATGAGGATATAAAGAAGGAACCAGAAGGTATTAGAAATATATTGAAATTATTATTTGAAAAAGAAACTGAATACTCTAAAGTAGTAGATAAAAGAAATAAATTAAAAGAACTATTAAATAAAGATATGTTTCCTCGTACTTACGATACATTAATTAGTCAAGAAGTTATAATAGAAAAAGAAGACAGCATTTTAGACGAAATATTTATACTAAAAAATAATATTAAAATAGAGAAAAAGAAGCTTGATGATATAAGAAACTCTATGATGACAGAGAATATATTAAAGATATTGTATGAGTTTTGTATAATAGACTCCTACGACATTAGTAAGGTTAATAAAAAAGATGTATTTAATAGTAATAAAAATTTAGTTATTGTTAAAGATGAGACGGATTCTTTGAACATTGCTAAAGAAGAAAATAGTAATAAAAAAGAGGAAGAAAAGGAAAAATCTGATATCGATGAAAAAGTTAATAGTATAATAGATAGCCTTAATTTACCCGGTATTGACGAAGATAATAGGGTAGATATAGATGGTAAAAATTATATAAAATAAGTTATTAATATTGAAAAAAATAATGATGTTTGTTATAATTTAAAAGAAGATAGGAGGAGTTAAGATATGTTAGAAAATGATAAGAAAAAAATTAGTGGACCTTTATTATACGCTATAATAGGTGTTACTGTATTAGTTGTTGCAGTTGCAGGTTCTGCATATGCATTCTTTGCTGCTAGTGCTACTGATACTGGTACTATCAAAGGTGATACTTTAGATATTAAACTTGGATTGAAAGTAGAAAAAGTTAGTACTGGAACTGGAAATTTAATACCTATACACGATGGCTCTAATGCCGCTTCACAATTAGCTAAAGCCGCTAGTGCATCTAGCTCTTGTGTTGATGATAATGGTCGTACAGTTTGTCATATTTATAAAATAACTATATCTAATACTGGTGGAGATGATGCTACTGTTAATAGTACTGTTGCTTTAACTGGTAGTACTAATTTAAAATGGGCTAATATGTCTAATCAAACTACTGTTGGTACTACACATGCTAAATCAGATAGTACTGTGGCTACAAATGCTAGCGTAACTGCTGGCGGTAGTTCAGTACAATATATAATGGTTTATATTAACAATACTGGTGATAATCAAACTGCTGCTGATGGTGGTACTTCATTTAGTGGTGTTATTACAGTTACTGCTAGTACTGGTGAAGCAGTTCAAGCTACATTTAACTAGAAAATATGATATGTAATAAAAGCCCCGTTTCTTTGCTGAAATTGAAACGAGGTTTTTATATGTCAAGTTTAGTATATAAAAATTGTTCACTAAAATTTAGTGTGAAGTTAAATCACAAAAGTAATGAAAACTAGTGTAAAATTGAATCAATAAATTAGTTATTTAACAAAGGCAAATTGTGTTTAAAAAAATAATATATCAGAACTACAAAAAACTATACAAAATACATTGACAACATTTTAAGTATGTGATATACATTTATATGTAAGGTTATATCTTGGTATGAATCTGGTATAGATTTGTTAAATTGTTAATCTTTAATCGGTAGATTGGAATTATGTTCTAATGAAAAATAAGAAAAAGCATTTTTTCAATAATTAGAAGGTTAGTTAGTACGGTGGCGATCATCGGATTTTAAGTCTGTGGAGAAGTCTGATTGCAGGGTCAATGAAGCAGAAAGCATACCATTGTGAGATGGTGTAAAATTAATTATAATTAATTACAAATCCTATTGCTTTTTTGGGTATTATTTGATACAATTGATATTGTAAAGGAGGATTGAAAAAATGAGAGAAGAAAATAAGAAAGGAAGTAATACACTTTACGCTGCTATTGGTGTTGCTACATTAATAGTTGCTATAATTGGTGCAACATTTGCATATTTTAGTGCAAGTGCTAATTCTACTGGAGATGCTATTACAGGTCAAACTGATAACGATTTAGCTAGTGCTTTATCTCTTACTGTAGAAAAAGTTGCATTTGAAAATGCTGAAGCTACTAGTGCTAACTTAGTTCCTACTAATCTAGAAGCTACTCTTAATGGTGTTAATAGTGCTGTAACAAGTAAATGTGTTTCTAACGGTTATACTGGATGTCATTTATATAAAATTACTGCTTCATCTACTAAAGATTTAGCTAATGCTAGTGTTAGATTAACTGCTTTAAATGTAGATGCTAAAGATACTGCTAGCTGGAAGTATATTATTTATAAAAACGATGGTTCTAGTAACTCTGCTACTGAATTAGTAGCTGGTGGAGCAAACGATTTTGCTACATTTAATACTACTTATGTTGGAGCAGACAAAAACGGTTTTGATATGAATGCTAATGGTGCTATAAGTGCTGGTACTCCTGCATACTACTATTTAATGATTTACTTAGCTAACAAAACTGATAATGTTCAAAATCCTAGCGATAAAGAGAACGAACACAGCGGAACTGGTACTTACAATGGTACTGTTTCAATGGATGTTTTAGGCGGTAAAGTAGTTGCTACATTCTCAAATACTGGAAATTAATATATACTTAAGATTAATAGAAAGAAGGTCAAAAATGACTTTCTTTTTTTCTTTTACATTGGTAATAAAATTTACATTATTAATTATTTTGTTGTAAATAATAGGCTTATTTTAATTAACAGATATTTTCTTATAAAAAATGCAAAAAAGTATTGTATTTTTTTTCAATATTTGATACAATTGATATTGTAAAGGAGGATTGAAAATAATGAACGAAGAAAATAACAGAAAGGGTCCTGGCATATTCTATGCCGTTGTTGGAGTTGCTACATTAGTAGTTGCTATTATTGGTGCAACATTTGCATACTTTAGTGCACAAGCTACTGCTACTGGAGATACTATCACTGGTGGTACAAATAACGATTTGGCTAGTGCTCTTAGTGTAACAGTTACTAGAGTTAACAAAACAGTTACTAAAGCTAATAGTATTGACTTAGTTCCTGCTAATATTGATGGAACTACTGAAACTGTTAATAATGCAGTAAAAGCTAATTGCGAAGCTAATGGTTATACTGGATGTCATCTATACAAAATTGAAGCTCAATCAACTCAATCAGTTGCTAATGCTAGTATCCTTTTAAGTAGCTTGACTGTTGATTCTAAGGCTAAAACTAACTGGGCTTATGCTATTTATACTGGTACTGATACTTCAGCTACTAATGTTGTTAAAACTGGTAGTCTTGATGTAACTACTCCAGTTGATATGCATGAAAATGCAGCATTAACTGCTAACACTCCAGTTACTTACTACTTAATCGTTTATCTAAAGAATGTTGATTCAGCTCAAAATGCTGGAGATGCTTCTGATGAAACTGGTACTTACACTGGTACAGTAACTATGAACGCTGCTGGCGGTAAAGTTTCTGCTACATTCGCAGCATAATAGCTATTGAAAAAAGTTAATTAAATATAGTAACGAACTATTGTTACTATATTTTTTTTTAATTATTTAATATTATTAAGATATAGTTTATATACTTTATCAAAATCTATAATATTAAATACTTTTTCTAGATATTCTCTTTCGTTATAAGTATATTTTAAATAATAAGCGTGTTCCCACGCATCTATTGTCATTATTGGAATAAAACCGTAATAGTAGGGGGTATCTTGATTGGAGGTATTTATTATTCTTAATTTATTATTTTTATCTAATACTAAGAAAGTATAACCACTTCCTTTGACTTCTAGTGCAGAATTTATAAATTCTTCTTTAAATGAAGAAAAGGAAGAAAAATATTTATTTATTATTTCAAGTAATTCATTTGGAACTTTTTTCTTTTTGTCTGTCAGATTATAAAAGTATAGACTATGATTTAGATATCCTCCGAGGTTATATAATATTTCATCTCGATCTTCAATAGGAATTATGTCTATGTTTTTGGCTAAGTATTCGGGAGGATATTTATACTGATAGTTATTTTTTTGAAGTAATTTATTTAAGGTATCTGTATAATTTCTATAATGAATGTTGTAGTGAAGGTCAAGAGTTCGATTATCTATTTCTGGTTCTAAACTATTATAATCTAATTTTATTCTTTCATATTTCAAGTTGATCACCATTACATTATATTATCACTTCCCATAATTTACCACAATTATTTGATAATTTATACAATTTAAAGTAATATAATTTTAGTATGAAAGGAAGTGATAGATGAAAATATATAAGGAAATCTATTAAAAATGTGTTATACTATATTTAGAGGTGATAATATGTACAATATAGTTCTAGTGGAAGATGAAAAGGATTTAAATAATCTAATTAAAGCTTATCTAGAAAAAGAAGGATATAATGTAACTAGTTATTATAATGGTACTGACGCTATTAATAATATTGATAAACCAGCTCATTTATGGATTCTTGATATTATGCTGGGGGATGATGTTAGTGGTTATGATATTATCAAGAAAATAAGAGAAGTTGATACTAATATGCCAGTTATATTTACTTCAGCTAGAGATAAAGAACTTGATAAGATTATTGGATTGGAATTAGGAAGTGATGATTATGTTACTAAGCCTTACTCTCCTAAAGAACTTGTGCTTAGAGTTAATAATATAATTAAAAGAGTGTATGCTAAGGACAATAAGAAGATTAGCTATAAAGATTATGTTATTGACTTAGATAAAAGAATGGCTTTATTAAATGATAAAGATTTATGTTTAACTACTTTAGAATTTGACTTATTATATATGTTTGTTACCAATAAGAAAAGATCTTTCTCTAGGGATGATATTTTAAACAACATTTGGGGAGAAAATTACTTTGGTACTGATAGAGTAGTAGACGATCTTATTAGAAGACTAAGAAAGAAAATGCCACTTCTTGATATTAATACTATATATGGGTATGGGTACCGTTTAATATGAGAAAACCTACTTTAACGGAACAATTACTTTTTATATGTGTTTCAATTATTGTTATTGTTATAATATCACTTGGAATAGTCTTACCTAAGACCTTACTTCCTGTCTATGAAGAAAATTTGTATAATTATTTGAGTGAATCTTTAAATTTACTCGAGAGACCAGATAATAATAAAATTAATAGTGAAATTGCCTTTGTTTATATTAATAGTGATGATGATGTATTTGTTTCGGATAATTTATCTAAAGTTATTAATGTTAAAGAGATAGATAATATTCTTAAAAATATTAGTGTCGGTAATGGTAAATTTATATATAAGAATAAAATATATTATTATTCTATGAATAAGAGTTCTGATGTTAAAAAAATTGCTATTACTGGTGATAATTATATTAATTATATGAGAGCGGAAATACTTAAGATTATATTAGTAGTAGTAGGTATTACGTTTGTAATTATTTCTTTATTGATACTTATATGGTCTAATAACTTAGTTAATAGAATTAAAAAATTAAAAGATAAAGTTGATAACATAAATAATGATGATTATAATCATAAGATGATATATAATTATGATGATGAACTATATACCCTAGAGGTTGCTATTGAGAATATGCGTGTATATTTGAAACAGCAGGAAGAATATAAAAATCAAATGTACCAAAATATTTCTCATGATTTTAAAACTCCTATCACAGTAATGAAATCTTACATTGAAGCTTCTGAAGATGGTATTCAAACTAAAGATGAGGCTATTAAAGTCTGCAAGGAACAATTGAATAAATTAGAAATTAAAGTTCACTCCTTACTATATTTGAATAAACTAAATTATTTTCAGGAACAAAAGGATAATATTAAAGAAAAGTGTGATGTAAGTAAGATTGTGCTTGCGTCAGTAGAAAAATTCAATCCTTCTCGACCTGACGTAGAATTTATCCTTGATATTGATAAAAAGAATGTCATCTTTAGAGGAAGCAAAGAGATGTGGGAAGCTATTATAGATAATATTCTTAATAACTTTATGCGATATGCTAAAGAAAAGATTAAGATTACAGTTAAGAATAATAAAATTATTTTGTATAATGATGGTCCTAATATAGATAAAGATGTCTTAAACAACATTTTTACTCCCTACGAAAAAGGTGTTAAAGGTGTCTTTGGTTTGGGATTGTCGATAGTTAAAAAGACACTTCGTTTTTTGAATTATGATATTAATATTGAAAATGAGAAAAATGGTGTGAAATTTATAATCAGTTAAAGAACCCTTCGAGGGTTCTTTTTGGTTGAATTTTGATAATAAAAAAAGAAGCTATTCTTCTTCGATTGCTTCTGTTGGACAATTTTCTAAAGCAGACATAGCATCCCCTTTGTGTTCTTCTTTTACTGGATTTTCTACTACTATAGCTAGATTGTCTTCGTCAAAGTTATATACATCCTCACAGATACTTACACATTGACCACAACCAATACATTTATCTTTATTTATTTTTAAATTCATTTTATTACCTTCTTTCTAAATTTATTATACCAAAAATGAAAAAAAAATCAACTATATATCTTTTATTTCTTTTGAAAATATGTTATTATAGATAGAGAGTAGAGGTAGATTTATGGAAAGTAGAATGGAAAAGTATTATAGAGATAATTTAGATGGCTTTGAGAGAAGTAAGAAGAATGAGAGACTGTATAAAGATGTATCTAGAGAGATTACTGAATTAGATAATTTACCAATACCTGATAATTCTAATGAGATCGATTTAAATGGGCTTAAACAAATTATTTCTAGTAGAGATGAATATAGAAAAGTAAAAGATTTGGGAAGAACTTTTGTTTCTGATAAACCACTTTATCCTAATGAAGTTAAAGAAGAAGTGAAAGAGAAAGATGAAAATAGAATATATGATATAAATGTTCTTCTTGAAAATGCTAAGAATGAAATTAATAAGGGAAATGCTCCTGAAGGTACTAAAAAAATAAATGCTAACTTTTTAACTGATATGGAGGAGGCTGATGTTCCTTCTAGTGAAGAAGTAGTTCCTTCAAATAATGATGCATATGAAGAAGCACAAAAAGTAGTTGATAAACATCAAGATGGTGATATTAATAAGAATAGTATTACAGATTCTCTTCCTTTAGATATTTTGACAGATTTAAAGGGCAGTGATAATACTGTTGTTACTGATCCTATTGTCAAAGAAGAAGTTACTATGATTAATAAAATTAAAGATGGAGAGACTTTTTATAGTGGATCATTTAACTTCTCAAAGAAAGATTTTGATGAATCTGATGACGATATGTTTGAGGAGAAAAGTCATACAGGAGTAAAAGTATTCTTCTTAATATTTGGATTGTTAGTACTTGCTGCAGGAATATATTTGATTATTACTAGATATGTTTTATAATGAAGATAAAGTTTATACTTTTATCTTTATTTTTTTTACTATTTGGTGTATAATTTATTTGTGTCCCCGTAGCTCAGTAGGATAGAGCGATTGCCTCCTAAGCAATAGGCCAACAGTTCGATTCTGTTCGGGGACGCCATTTATTGTAAAATATTATTTTGTGATAGACTATTAATTTACAAGTCTATTTTTTTCTGCTATAATTATTCTTGGAAGTGTTATATGGATCAAGAAAAAATTGGTAAATTTATTAAAAAAATAAGAAAAGATAATAATCTTACACAAGCTGCTTTTGCGGAGAAGTATGGTGTTACTTATCAGGCAGTTAGTAAGTGGGAAAATGGAAAGAATGTTCCTGATATTGCGTTACTTAAAGAAATTAGTAAGGACTTTAATGTTAGTATTGATGATATACTAAAGGGAGAAGTTACTAGTTTAGATGAAAAAGATAAAACTAAGAGTAATAAATATAAGATTGTTTTGGTTATAGTTCTAGTTATTTTTATTCTTATTTTGCTTGTAATTATTTTTAATAGAAATAGTAATTTTGAGTTTAAAACTATTTCTTCTGATTGTGATAATTTTAATGTTTCTGGTAGTATTGCTTATAATGATAGTAAATCTTCTATATACATATCTAATATTAATTATTGTGGTGGTGATGATAATAATTATTATAAGAAGATAGAATGTACTTTATATGAAGTTTATAATAATACTAGAACTGAAATAAGTAGATATGACTATGATAGTGATAAGGCTCTTTTACTGGAAGACTTTTTTAAGAATGTTAAATTGCATATTGATAATTATTCTAGAATATGTAAGCAATATTCTTCGGATAGTTTGTTTCTTCAGATAGATGCTACGATGGATGATGGAAAGGTCATTTCTTATAAGGTTCCATTATCTTTTGAGGATAACTGTTTGAAGTAGTAGGAATACTTTTTTAGGAAAAAGAAGTTTTTTGACAATTATCTTGTATTATCTTGACAAATGCTTATAAAAGTGGTAGTATATTAATCAATTTCTGGGGGAGGATTATTATGAAATTGAAATTAAAGTATATTTTATTTATTCTTGTTACTGTATTTAGTTTTTGTATAGTAACTAAAACTGAAGCTGCTAGTAGTGCACCTGCTAATTTTAACATTAATGCTAGCGATATTCATATGTTATATGGAAGTAATATGTTAGGACACGGAAGTTCACTTAACTTTACTTATAAAGTTAATTCTGATGGTAGTATAGTATATTGTACTGAGATACACGATGCTATGCCTTCATCTGGTAGTGAGACTTATACATTAAGTGGTCAAATGGATGCTAAGTTTGCTTATGTTTTAGCTAATGGTTATCCTACTAAGAGTATAACTGGTAATAATGAGAAAGATTACTATATTACTGGTCTTGCTGTTTGGTACTTGTTATCACCTAATGATTCAGTATTTACTCATTTTAACTTAAGTAATGGTACTTATAGAGGCTATTCTTCTGAGGTTGTTAAAGAAGTAGCTAAACTTGTTAATGGAGCTAATAGTTATAGATATACTGAACCAAGTATTAAACTTAATGTGTCAGATGATTCTCTTACTTTGTCTTCTGATGGTAAGTATTATGTTAGTTCTGCTATTACTGTAAAAACTACTGGTACCATTTCTAATAATGGTCATAAGGTTAGTTTAGAGAATGCACCTAAGGGTACTATAGTTACTGATAGTAAGGGTGCTAATAGAACTACATATGGAATTAATGAGGTATTTTACGTTAAGGTTCCTGTTAGTAGCATTAGTTCTTTAACTAATGAATTTAAGATTAAAACATCTGCAACTGGAGCTATAAATAAGGCTTACTTATATAAACCTGCTCATTCTCAATATCAATCAACAGCAGTTTTATATCCAGAGAGTAAGGATGTTAACGACAGTGCTACTCTTAAGGTTAATTTAACTACTAAGGTTGAAATTAGAAAAGTAGATGTTACTACTAGAGAAGAGCTTCCAGGAGCAACTCTTACTGTAAAAGATGCTAATGGAAAGGTAGTTGATACTTGGGTATCTACTACTGAAGCACATGTAATTAAAGGTTTACAACCAGGTAAGTATTATCTTACTGAGACTATAGCTCCAGAGGGTTATGTTCTTAGTGATAAAACAATAGAATTTGAAGTTAAATCTGATGGTAGTGTTACTAAGGTTGAAATGGAAAATAAATTAAAGGATGTTATTTATATTCCTATTAGTAAAGAAGATGCTACAACTGGAAAAGAACTTCCAGGAGCACATCTTGAGCTTAGGGATGAAAATAATAATTTAATTGAGGCTTGGGTTTCTACTGATGAACCACATTTAATTAGCGGTTTGAAACCAGGTAAGTATTATTTATCTGAGACTTTAGCTCCAGAAGGATATGAACTTACTAAAGAAGTAGTTGAATTTGTTGTTAAGGAAGATGGAACAGTAGATGGTAAGGTTGTTATGTTAAATAAACCTGAAACAATTATTAAAGTTCCTAGTACTTCATCATTTAAGACTATTACAGCATCTCTAATTGGAATAATTGTAATCGGACTTGGATTTGCAATTGTTTATAGAAATTATAAAAAGAATGAAGAAGAAGTTTAATTTTAAATACCAGGTAGCAGCGGGAGTAATACTAATATTGAGTGGTACTCTCGTTTTGCTTTCTGATTATGTAAAAGATAAAAGGGATGCTATATATAGTGAAATGAATCTAGCTTTCTCTTCAGTTAATAATATCAGTGATGATACTATTAATAATGAAGAAGTAACAGAAGATAAAAAAGAAGAAAAAATCAATTATTCTTATGAAGAGTATTTAGGAATAATTGATATACCAAAAATAGAATTATATAAGGGGTTTTATAGTAAAAATTCTAATTTGAATAATGTTAAGTTTAATTTATATGTTTTACCAGAATCTAATTATCCTGATACTGAAAGTGGTAATCTTATAATAGCGGGTCATTCTGGTAACTATAATAATAGTTATTTTGCTAATCTATATAAGTTAGTTGTTGGTGATAATATTACTATTCATTATAAAGATAGTGAATATATATATAAAATCAGTAAAATATATTATGAAGAAAAGACGGGTAGTGTAAGAATATTTAGAGATAAAAGTAAGACTACGCTTACCTTGATTACGTGTACTAAAGATGATGATAATCACCAGACTATTTATATAGCAGAGCTTGTAGAAAAAAGATAATATGGAAAGGGGGAATAAATATGACTTATTTATCTGTGATAGAGAAGTTTAAGATATTGTTTGATATGCTTCTTAAATTTAAGTTGGTATTTATATTTGCTATTTTGATTTTATTAATTACCTTTGTTTATATGTTTAAGAAAATAAGTAGTAGAAAATATATGCTTATAGTTAGTGTATTGATGATACTTATGTTTGGAGTTAGTATTGTTAGTAATTATAAGATATTGATGGATACTTTTGATAATTTTTCAACGATATTTTTTAGAAATATTTATTTTCCTTCGATATATGTTTATATTGGTATACTAGTATTTAATTTTGTGGTTTTTATTACTAGTGTATTGAGTACTAAGAAGAAAATATATAAGGTTATTAATACTATTAATTTTATATTAAATAATATTCTTTTTGCTATAGTTTTAAATATTATTGCTAAGAATAAGATAGATATATTCTCTATGTCTTCACTTTATACTAATACATCTTTAGTGGCTATATTAGAACTTAGTATTGGTACATTTGCAGTTTGGCTTTTCTGTTTACTTGTTATTTATATTACAAATGTTATATGTGATAGAATAATGATTAAGAAGAAAGCTAAGAATAAAGTTGAGACTAAAGAAGTTGTTACTGAGATTGTTGCTAATACTGATAAGACAGTAGAAGATAATAAAGATGATAAGAAGTCTACTGATAAATTGTTAATACCTAATGGTAATGTTGTTATGGCAGTTAATCCAAATACAGTAGTTATTGATAATAAGAATAAGAAGAAAGAGAATAAGAAAAAGAAGAAGAGCGTTGGCATTACTTTTGATGATATATTAAATGGGAAAGTACCTGTTACTTATTATGATAATAATGTAAGTAGTGATAGCTCATATAATATTGTTAATCCTCAAAAGATGTATGAAGAGAGTTATAATGTTTGGTTAAATGATATTAGTAGTAAATCTAGTATGCAAGATATTATAGATGATATTAAGATTGAAGATAATACTTCTAGTATAGAAAACACTTCTAATGCAGAAGAACCTATTATAGATAATTATTTTACAGAAGAAGTAGTTCCAATGGAAGATAAAATGGTTGAGACAATAGATAGTTCTCTAGAAGATAATGTTACTAAGAGTGATAATATTAGTTTAATAGAGAATACTAGTGATACAAAAGAAGAAGTAGAACAAGATGAGGATGTTACTTTAAATGATTTAATAGATGTTAAAGAAAATAAAGTAGAAGAAAATAATAATTATACGGTTGAAGATTATAAGAAATTTGCTAAGATGCTTAGTAGTTTAAAGAGTTATACTGATACTTCTGATATTAGTGTAGACGATGCTATTGCTATTAGTTTGATAAATGATTATAGTATAGATGACTGTGTTATGTTTAAAGATATGTTAAAGAGTAGCTTATGTTAGAGCTACTTTTTTCTTTAAAGATAAAATTAACTTGATACTGATTGAAATTTATAGTATAATTAATATGGAATTTGATAGAAAGAGTGATATTGATGGGAAAGACAACAAAATATGATGAGAGTTCAATTAAGATATTAGAAGGACTTGAAGCAGTTAGAAAGAGACCTGGTATGTATATTGGATCTACTGATAAGAGAGGATTACATCACTTGGTTTGGGAGATAGTAGATAACTCTATAGATGAGGCTTTAAATGGTTATGGTAATCATTTGAAGATAGTTATTCATAAAGATGGAGCAGTTAGTGTAACTGATAAAGGAAGAGGATTACCTGTTGGAATGCATTCTTCTGGTAAGAGTACTCCAGAAGTTATTTATACAGTGTTACACGCTGGTGGTAAGTTTACTGAAGGTGGTTATAAAGTTTCAGGAGGACTTCACGGTGTTGGTGGTTCAGTAGTTAATGCTCTTAGTACTGTTATGGAGGTAGTTACTAGAAGAGATGGAGGAGAATACTATATTAAGTTTGAAAATGGTGGCAAAGTTACAGTACCTTTAAGAAAAGTTGGTACTACTAATAGAACAGGTACTACTGTTAAGTTTAAACCAGATCCTAGTATATTTCCTGATGTTAATTTTAATTTTTCTACTATATGTGAGAGAATGCAAGAGAGTGCTTTTCTTATAAGTGGTCTTACTATAGAGGTTGTAGATGAGATTGGTGGAAGAAGTGAAAAATTCTTATATGAGAACGGACTAGAAGCTTTTTGCGAGTATTTGAATGAAGGAAAAGAAATTCTTCATAAACCACTTTGTTTTAGTGCTTCTAAAGATAAGGTGAATGTATCAGTGGCACTTCAGTATACGGATGGTTATTCTGAAAACATAGTATCTTTTGTTAATGATGTTAAGACTGTTGATGGTGGTTCACACGAGGTTGGGTTTAAGACAGCGATTACTAAAGTTCTTAATGACTATGCTAAGGCTAATGGTTATTTAAAGGGAAAGGATAAGAACTTTGATGGATCTGATGTTAGAGAAGGACTTACAGCAGTTATATCAGTACAGATACCTGAAGATCTATTGCAGTTTGAAGGTCAAACTAAATCTAAACTAGGTACACCAGTTGCTAGAACAATAGTAGAATCTATTGTTACTGAGAAACTTAGATTTTTCCTTGAGGAGAATAAACAGATTGCCACAAAAATAGTTAGTAAAGCTATAAAAGGGAAGGATGCTAGAGAAGCTGCAAGGAAAGCTAGAGAGGAATCTAGAAAAGGTAGAGATGGTAAGAAGACAGAAAAATTATTATCTGGAAAACTTACTCCTGCGCAAAGCAAAAAGGCAATGGAAAAAGAACTATTCATAGTAGAGGGAGATTCTGCAGGTGGTAGTGCTAAACAGGGTAGAGATAGAAAGACGCAAGCTATACTTCCTCTTAGAGGTAAGGTATTAAATACTGAAAAAACGAGAATGGAAGAAATATTTAAGAATGAAGAAATTAATACTCTTATTTATACTATTGGAGCTGGTGTAGGAGCAGACTTTAATCCTAAAGATATTAATTATGGCAAAGTAATTATTATGACAGATGCAGATGATGATGGAGCACATATACAATGTCTATTACTTACATTCTTTTATAGATATATGAAACCACTTATTGAAGAAGGACATTTATTTATCGCTATGCCTCCATTATATAAAGTTAGTTATTCTAATAAGCATCTTTATGCTTGGTCTAATGAAGAGTTAAAAGAAGAGACTAAGAATAGAACCAATTATCGTGTTCAAAGATACAAAGGACTTGGTGAGATGAACGCTAATCAACTTTGGGAGACTACTATGGATCCTAAAGAGAGAAAGCTAATTAAAGTTAATATTACTGATGCTGCACTTGCTGAGAAGAGAGTGTCTGTACTTATGGGAGATGCTGTAGAACCTAGAAAGAATTGGATTGAAGAAAATGTTATCTTTTCTTTGGAAGATGATTATAAGATAGCTTAAGGAGGTTATATGAAAAAAAGAGTTTTAGGAGCTATTATTGTTCTTGTATTACTTATAGTACCATTACTTATTAGTGATAAGATATTTGGTGTTGTTATGACAGTAGTGTCTATAATGGGACTAAAAGAGTTAATTGATATTAAATATAAAGATAGAGATATAGGAATTATTAAGTTTTTATCGGGAATGTTTTTAGTACTATTCTTATTAAATAATTTATTATTTAAATTAAATGATAAAATATTTATACTTCTTCCGATACTTGGACTTATAATACCAATAGTATTTTATAATGATAAAGATAAGTATAATATAAATGATGCATTTTATTTTCTTGGAATTACTTACTTTTTAGCATTTTCTTTTAATAATATTATACTTATGAGAGAGGTTAGTATATATAAGTGTGTATATATATTTATAATTTCTTTTATTACTGATACATATGCTTATATAGGAGGTAGTTTGATAGGCAAAAGACACTTTACTAGTATATCTCCTAAAAAGACTATAGAGGGTAGTTTAATAGGAACTGTTATGGGTGTGTTTGTTGGTAGTGTTTATTATTATATAGCTATAGGGGATTTAAATATTATTAAGATAGTAATATTATCACTTATGCTTACATTACTTAGTGAGATTGGAGATCTTGTGTTTAGTAGTATTAAGAGATATTTTGGAAAGAAAGATTATTCTAATTTAATACCAGGACACGGTGGTATTTTAGATAGATTTGATAGTGTGATATTTGTGTCACTTGGAATGGCACTTATGCTTAGTTTATTTTAGGAGGATGAAAAAATGGCTATAGTATGGTTTGTATTAATATTAGGGGGAATTGTTTTAGTTCACGAGTTTGGACACTTTATATTCTCTAAGTTGTTTGGAGTATATGTTTATGAGTTTTCTGTTGGTATGGGACCTAAACTTTTACATTTTAAGAAAAAGAATGGGGAGACTGAGTATTGTCTTAGAGCTATTCCAATAGGAGGCTTTGTTAGTTTAGCAGGAGAAGATGCTGATGATAATTCGAAGATAGCTAATGATAGAAAGCTTTATTCTAAGCCAGTATGGCAGAGATTTATTATTATGATAGCGGGAGCTACTTTTAACTTTTTGTTTGCTTTTGTATTATTATTTATAATGGCACTTATATATGGTAGTGTATCTACTAAACCTATTATTGCTAATGTTTCTCCTGATTATCCTGCTTATAGAGCTGGTATTAAAAGTGGTGATAGAGTAGTTAGTATTAATGATCATAAAGTATCTAGTTGGAGTGAGGTTCAACTTTATATTCAGACGAGTGATGGAAAGGATATTGAGTTTGGACTTAGAGATGAGAATAATAAAGAGCGAAGTGTTGTAGTAAAACCTGATACTGTTACTGATGATGATGGTAATAAGAGTTTTGTTGTTGGTATTGGTATTGATAATACTAAGAAGTATGGGCTTGGTAATTCTTTATCTTATGCTTGTGAGAGTACTGTTAGTTTATATAAACTTATGCTTATGACTTTGAAGCAGTTGTTTACTGGTAAGGTTGCTGTTAGTGATTTATCTGGGCCTGTTGGTATTTATACTGTTGTTGATTCTCAATCTAAACAAGGTTTTCAGAGTATAATGTATTTGACTGCTTATTTGGCTATGAATGTTGGAGTTATTAATTTACTTCCGTTCCCTGCTTTTGATGGCGGTAGAGTGTTATTCTTGATTATTGAGAAGGCAAGAAGAAAACCTATTAAGGCTAAAACTGAAGCTATTGTTAATTCTATTGGATTTGGGTTATTGATGCTTCTTATGATATATGTTACTTTTAATGATATATTAAGATTATTTTAGTTAATGAAAGGAACTAATACAATGATTAGTTCCTTTTCCTATGAAGCCTCGGGTCTTCATAGGTAATAGAGAGCCTATGAAAGTCTCTCTATTAGTTTTTTGTTGGTGTTATATATTACTATATTTTCCTTGATAAGTATCTCTTTTTACCATTTCTTTATCTATATCATTTAATAGACAGAATTTTTTTAATAACCAAGTTGGTTCTATTAGAGAGTTTTTATCTGGATCAGATGTTATTCTATGTATTACTATATCTTCACGTAAGAGTTCTAATTGTTTAATGACAATATCTATATATTCTTCTTTAGTTAGAATGTGGAATTTTTCTTTTTGATATAGTGTTTCTAGAGGAGTATCTTTAATAATACAAAGCATATGTATTTTAATACCTTGAATATCTAGTTTATTTAGATATTTTACAGTATTTAGCATATCTGTTTCTGTTTCATATGGGAGACCATTAATGATATGAACTACTACATTGATGTTTCTTTTACGAAGACGTTTTACCATATCTTCAAATTCTTTTAGTGTATGACATCTATTTATTAATTTAGATGTTTTTTCGTTTGTAGTTTGTAGTCCTAGTTCAATAGTGAGAAAGGTTCTTTTATTTAGTTCTTCTAGATAGTCTAATGTTTCGTCAGTTATGGCATCACATCTAGTGGCAATAAATAAGCCAATTACATCATCTATTTTTAATACTTCTTCATATTTTGCTTTTAATACTTCAAGAGGAGCGTAAGTGTTGGTTCTAGCTTGAAAATAGGCTATATATTTACTGTTGGGCCATTTTTTACTTTCTACTTCTTTGATTTCTTTAAATTGGGTAGTTAAATCTTTATTAGGATTACCACCAAAGTCACCTGAACCACTTTTAGAACAATATATACAGCCTCCATAACCTTTAGTACCATCTAAATTAGGACAAGTAAACCCACCATTTAAACTTACTTTAAATACTTTAGTATTAAATTTATTTTTAAGATAATAATTTAGGGTATGATATCTTTTATTATCTAATGTATACTTAAACATTTGCATCACCTAAGTAATATTGTATCATAAATTAAAAAAAATACATACTATATAATGGTGATAATATGAATAATATCAAGAGATATAATTTATTTATATTATTTTCTACTATAGCAAGAAATATAGTGGAGGTATTTTCTTCAGTACTATTATATAAAATAGGTTATACTTTTAGAGAGATACTTTTATTTTATAGTATATTATATTTTACAGGAATGATTACTAGTATAGGTAGTATATATTTAACTAAGATAATTAAATCTAAATATATACTTATGCTTTCAAGTATAATATTTAGTGGTAGTTTTTATTTTATGTCTGTTATGGATAGGACTTTTATTAATTTAGTTATATTTAGTATTATAAATGGTATTGGGGCTTATTCTTATCATTCTCTTAGACATTATTATGCTATTAAAGTTATTGATAATCATAATAATAAAGAGATAGGTAATATACTTATATTTAGTAATATAGCTACTATATTTTCTTCTTTAATAGGAGCTTATATACAGGAATTATTGTCAGTGTTTATATTGGCTATAATAATAGTTATTATATCTATAATAGCTATAATACCTATAGTAAGATTAAAGGATATTGAAGATAATAATACTATTAAGTTAGAGAAGATATCTAAAAATAAATTATTATTCTTTTTATTGGAGCAGGCTAAAGTTATTAATTTAACACTTCAACCATTATATTTATATTTGTTTATTAATAATAGGGTTACTTATGTTGGTATATTTAATGTTGTTATGGGAATTAGTGCTTGTATATTTATATATTTATTTGTTAGAAAGATAGATAATAAGAAATATTTTAAATATTTAAATATGATATTTTGTATATTTCTTATTATGAAATTAAATATTAATAATAAATATTTAGTATTGTTGATAGGTTTATTTGAGGGACTTGGTATTAAGATGTTTGAAGTAGTGTCTTCGGAGAATATATATACTATTAATAAGAATACTAGTGTGAAAGGGTATATTATACTAGTAGAGATAATATTTTGTTTAGTTAGAAGTATTTTATGTTTAATTGGTTATTTTATTAATGATATAAGAATTATATTGTATATATCTATTTTACTTATATTTATATTATCTTTTGTAAAGAGGGATAATATATAGAGTAAACTTAGTATGAAAATTTAGAATAGAATAGTAATTATTGTAAGATCTTTTGGGTCTTTTTTTGTAGTAGTGAATTTGATTTTAATTATAAAGTATGTTAGAATTATATATAGTAGGTGATGTATATATGGAATTACTTAGAGTAGTTGATAAAGATGGTAATAATACTAATACAATATTAGAAAGAGAAGAGTTACATAATAGAAGTTTATTACATAATGAAGTTACTATATATGTTATTAATAATAAGAAAGAGGTTTTGTTACAGAAAAGAAGTCCTAATAGGAGGTTTTGCCCTAATAAACTTGGAGTAGTGGCAGGGCACGTTAGTTATAATGAAAATCCTAGTAGGAGTGCTATTAGGGAGCTTAAAGAAGAAATAGGACTTAGAATTAATAGAAATGATTTATATGTTCTTTGTGATAAGTATGTAGTTAAAGAGAGATTTAATAATCATTATATGTATTCTTTTTATACTGTTAGTGATAAGAAAGAAGAAGAGTTTAAAGTACAGAGGGAAGAACTTTCTTATGTAAAGTGGTATAAGATAGATCAAGTTATTGATATGATTAAGAATAATGACTTAAGTACGGTATTTAAGGAAGAAGAAATTGCTATATTTAGTAAATTAAAAGATATTAGTGATAATTTATAGAATATGTAAAATTATATTTTGCTGTTGACTAAAAAAAATATTTAATATATAATTGTAGTGAAAGATGTGATGATATGAAAAAGAAAATTATGTTATTATTTATGATAGTTTTATTTTTAGTACCTTGCGTTAATGTTAATGCTAAAACACTAGGACAGATGAGAAGTGAACTTAAGAAGTTACAATCGCAAAAGGCAGAGGCTGATAGTAAGAAGAATTTAACTGATTCTCAAATTAGTGCTCTTACTGATGAAATTAATACAATTACTAGTAATATTTCACAGACTAAAAATGATATAAAGTCTACAGAGGATGATATTATTAAGAATCAAGAGGAGATAGAGGCAAAGAAAGAGGAAACTAATGAATTACTTAAGTTTCTTCAGGTATCTTCAGGAGAAAACGTTTATCTAGAATATATTTTTGAGGCAGAATCTTATACTGATTTTATATATAGATATTCTGTTGTGTCACAACTTACTGAGCATAATGAAGAACTTATGGATGAGCTTGCTGTTTTAGTAGATAATTTAGAGACTAAGAAGAAAGAACTAGCAGGTAAACAAAGTAAGCTAGAGAGTGAGAGTAGTGACCTTAATTCTAAGATGGCTGTTTTGAAAGTTAATTTGCAGAATTATAAAGAAGAAGGCACTACTTTAGAAGAAGATATTAATGATATGAAAAAGAAAATTAAAGAGTATGATGATCTTGGCTGTAGAGATAATGAAGATGTTACTTCTTGTATAGCTAGAATTAATAGTTCTAAGGGTAGTGGTGGTGGAACTACTGTTATTAATGCTACAGGATGGAGTTATCCTTTAACTTGGGGTTGTGTTACTAGTGAGTATGTTGGTTATGGTAATAGAACTGACTGGTCTGGTTCTGTATCAGGACATCACGGTATTGACTTGGATTGTGTTAGTGAAGGTACTAAGGTATATGCTGCTGCTAATGGAGTAGTTGCTAGAATAGTTAAGTACTCTAGTTGTGGTGGTAATATGGTATGGGTATATCATAATGTTAATGGTGTTCCTTATACTACAGTTTATATGCACTTACTTAGTATTAGTGCTTATGAGAATCAAATAGTAACTCCTAGTACTGTAATAGGCGCTGTAGGGGGAGGTTCTACTGCTTCTTATGATCATTGTACTGGTGGATCACATTTACATTTTGGAATGGCGTATGGACATAATGCTTATAACTTTAATGCTAATTCGTTAAATCCTAGAAATATAATTAACTTCCCAGCTTTATACTATAATGGTGGAGGTTACTTTAGTAGATAATTAAGAGCTTAGGCTCTTTTTTCTTTTAATTTATTGTGGGTAAATTATTGACTTTATAGTGGTGATATATTAAAATATAATTGATAACTTGAATATAAGAAAGAGGTTGGTAATATGGAAGGACTTACTAAGTTAGAAGTTGAATATAGAAAAAATAATGGTCTTGTTAATAATGAGACTACGACATATACTAGAAGTTTTAAAGAGATAGTTATTTCTAATACTATTACTTTATTTAATATTTTGAATATTGCTTTAGCAGTACTTGTACTTACTACTGGTTCAATACAAAATGTTACTTTTGTGGGTACTATTATATTTAATACTTTGATAGCTATATATCAGGAGTATAAGGCTAAGAGAATACTTGATAATATTAAAGTTACTAATCAAGATAAGATAGTAGTAGTAAGAGATGGTAAAAAAGAAGTTATTACTAAAGAAGAAATAGTTATGGATGATGTTATTTATTTGGCTTCTGGAGATTCTATAGTAGTTGATATGGTAGTGTTAGAGGCTAATAGTTTAGAAGTAGATGAATCTGTTATTACAGGAGAATCTGATGCTATTGAGAAAAAGAAAGATGATAAGATTATATCTGGATCTATTGTTACTAGTGGTAGTTGTTATGCTAAGGTTATTAGTATAGGTAAGAATAATTATGCTAATAATTTAATAAAAGAAGCTACATCTATTAAAGATAATTCTTCTTATTTACAAGGGGTAATAAATAAAATACTTAAGATAGTTACTATTATTATTATACCTATGACTATATTATTATTTATTAGTCAGTATTTTTATAGTAATCAATCTTATAATGAAGCTATTTTATCTACAGTAGCAGGTGTCATTGGTATGATACCTGAGGGTCTTGTTTTACTTACTTCAATTGCTTTGACAGCAGGTGTTATTAAAATGGCTAAGAAGAATGTTATTATACAGAGATTAAATGGTATAGAGGTTCTTTCTTGTACTGATGTTTTATGTCTTGATAAGACAGGTACTATTACTGATGGTACTATGGAAGTTGTTGATACTGTTGTTTTAGATAAGAGAATTAATATTAGTGATATTATATCTAATATTTGTACTGAAGATGGTAATAATTCTACTGATATAGCTCTTAAGAATAAGTTTGGTGTTAAGACTAATCTTAATGTTACTAAGAGAGTGGCTTTTTCTTCGGCAAAGAAGTGTAGTATTACTACTATTGATGATGTTAAGTATTATCTTGGAGCTTTAGAGTATATTACTGATAAGAAGATTAAGGATTATGAAGATATACTTGGAGAATATTTAGATAAAGGTTATAGAATTCTTACATTAGCTAGAGAAAAAGATAAGCTTGCTGTTGTTGCGTTTATTATTATTAAAGATAATATTAGAGAGTCTGCGAAGGAGACACTTACTTATTTTAGAGATAATGGAGTAGAGGTTAAGGTTATATCTGGTGATAATCCTATTACAGTATCTAATTTACTTAAAGGGTTAAATTTTCCTTCTTATGATAAATATATAGAAGGAGCTGATTTACCTAAAGATTATGAAGAATTAAGAAAGGTGGCTAGGGAGACTTCTATATTTGGAAGAATGACGCCTACTCAGAAGCAGATGGTTATTAAAGCACTTAAGGAAGATAATACTGTTACTATGATTGGTGATGGTGTTAATGATATTTTAGCTTTGAAAGAAGCTAATTGTGGTATAGCTCTTGCCAGTGGTATTAATGCAGCGAAGAGTGTATCAGAGGTTGTACTTACTACTAGTGATTTTTCTGTATTACCTAACATAGTAGATGAGGGAAGAAGAGTTGTTAACAATATAGAGAGAGTAGCTTCAATGTATCTTATTAAGACGACATATTCATTTTTATTATGTTTATTGTCAATTGTTTTATCACACGAGTATCCTTTCTATCCAATACAATTATCACTTATTAGTGCGTTTTGTGTAGGTATACCATCATTTTTCTTAGCATTAGAACCTAATTATAGTAAAGTTGGTAAAGACTTTATTGCTAAAGTATTTAGAAATGCATTACCTAATGGTATAACTGTAGTTTTAAATATATTTATAATAATTATGTTCTGTACAATATTTAATAAAAGCTTTGAAGATTATAGATTAGTAGTAGTAGCTATTACAGGTTTTGTTACTTTAAGATTATTATATACAATATGTAAACCACTTAATTTATGGAGAAAAATATTACTAGTGTTTTGTAGTATTTCCTTCTTTGAGTTATTAATTTTACTTCCAGACTTGTTTTTAGTTTCAAAATTTGGTATAGTAAGTATTGCTTTTATTGTTGTATTGGCATTTGTTGACACTTATATTATTGATTTTTTACAAGAAATATATGATAGTGTTTTATTAAAAGTAAGAGGTTGGAAAAATGAAAAAGAAAAAAGAAAGAAATTATTATAGGATTATATGGGTTAGTGGTATTTATATAATATTAATTATTGTTCTTATAATGGTGGTACTATATAAAGTTAAATATGAAGGTAGGTGATTTTAATGTTTGTTGATGAAGTTTTAATGACTATTGAAGCTGGTACTGGTGGAAATGGTTGTATGGCTTATAGAAGAGAGAAGTATATACCTATGGGAGGACCATATGGTGGAAATGGTGGCAAGGGATCTGACATTATTTTTAAGGCTGATGAAGGATTGAAAACATTAATTGATTTAAGATATAAAAAGAGAATAAAAGGAAATAATGGTAGTAATGGTGAAGGCAAGAATAAGAATGGTAGTAATAGTGAAGATGTCATTGTAAAGGTGCCTATTGGGACAACAGTTAAGGATGCTGATACAGGAGTTGTAATAGCAGATCTTACAAAACAAGGACAAGAAGCTATTATAGCATATGGTGGAAGAGGTGGAAGAGGAAACGTTAGTTTATCTTCGAGAAGTAATCCGTGTCCATCTTATGCAGAGAATGGTGAACCAGGTGAAGTTAGAAATGTAAAAGTTGAACTTAGAATGATTGCTGATGTTGGTCTTGTTGGTATGCCAAGTGTTGGTAAAAGTACAATATTATCAATGATATCTAATGCTAATCCTAAGATAGCAAGTTATCACTTTACAACATTATCTCCTAATTTAGGAGTAGTTAAAACTAATGATAATACTTTTGTAGTAGCAGATCTTCCTGGACTTATAGAAGGAGCTAGTGATGGAGCAGGTCTTGGACATAAATTTTTAAAACATATAGAGAGAACTAAGATTATTGCTCACGTAATAGATATGTCCTCTTATGAAGGAAGAGATCCTTATGAAGATTATGTTGCAATTCGTGAAGAGTTAGAAAAGTTTAGTGCTAAACTTCTTACTAAACCAGAAATTATTATTGCGAATAAGATGGATGGAGAGAAAGCTAAAGAAAACTTAGAAAACTTTAAAAAGAAGATTAAGTCTAAAGATATTTATGAAGTTACTGCTTTACTAGGAGAAGGATTAGATGCTGTTATTGATAAGTTATCACAAATGTCTAAAGAAATAGATAGAGAAGATTTATTTGATAAGGCAGAGGAAGAGAGTTATGTACTTTATAAGTTTAAGATGGAAAAACCATTTACTATCGTAAGAGATAATGATGTTTATGTAGTAAAAGGTGATGCTATAGAAAAATTATTTAGAATGACTAATTTTAATACTGAAGAAGCTTATGAGAGATTTTCTAATAAACTTAGAAGAATGGGTGTAGATGAAGAACTTGAGAAAATGGGTATTAAAGATGGTGATACTGTTAGAATACTTGATTTTGAATTTGAATGGACTAGATAAAAAATCTAGTCTTTTTTATTGCAAATATTATTTAAATATTGTAAAATATTAATAGAAGTATAATATAGGTAAGGAGGAAATTATGAATAATAAAAAAAGTAATATAATAATTATATTAATGGCTATTATTATCATTATTTTACTTGTTTTGTGTGTGCTATTTGCTACTGGAACTATTAGTTTAAATAATAATTCTGTGGATGATAATACTGAAAATAAAGTTGATAATGATGTATTAGATAAAAAAGATATGTCATTAACTCAGGAAGAAATAAATAATTATAAAAATATTGCTAATCAAAGATTTGAAGAAATGCTTTTAATCGCTCATAAGGCTAATTATTGTGGTGAAACTGCATTAGCTTCTGAAGATTATTTTGAAGAAAGAGGAGATGATTATTATCGTTATTATATTGCATCAAAAGATTACAAGACAATAGAAGAATTAAAAAGTTATATTTCAAGTATTTTGTCTGAAGACTTAATTAGTAAGTATTTTAATTATGAACGAGGTTATAAAGAAAAAGATGGTAAGTTATACTATTTATCTTCGTTAAAAGATTGTGGCTATGATTTTGTATATAATGGTGTAAATATTTCAAATGATATGATTGATATTTCAGATGTCAGTGGTACATCATTTAAAGCCACATTAAAGTTTAAATACACAGTTGGTTGTACTTCAGAGGAACACGAATTGACTGCTAATATGGTGTTAACTAAAAAGGGAGATAATTACTTAATCACTTCATATGAAGATGATGCTATATATGATGTTAAATATTAGCATTATGATTTATATTATACTTAGATAATAACTAGATAAAAAAATATCTAGTTTTTCTAATTATATGATATACTATAGTTAGAGGTAGGTGTGTTATGAATATTATTGATTATGTTCAAAATAATTTAAAGACTTTTAAAGAGAGTACTTTTAAAGAAGTAGATGCTTTGGTATTGTCACAATTTTGTTATATTAAGCTTAAGGGTATGGTTCCAGAAGAGGGTATTAAACTAAAAGATTTATATAATAGAAGTTTGTTTGATAGGATGTTTTTGCCTACTAGAACTCCTCTTCTTAATAGAGAATTACTTTCTAGTATGGCTTCTTCTAGTAGGTATAGAGAGTGTGTTATTAAGTATCATAAGGATATAGTTAATAAAGAACTACAGTTTTCAGCAACTACTTTTTGTTTTGATGATTTTGTTTATGTTGCTTTTAGAGGTACTGATGGTACTATAGTGGGATGGCAAGAGGATTTCGCTTTATCTTTTATGTCTCCGATTCCGTCACAGAGGGAAGCCTATAATTATTTAAAGATGGTTATATCAAAGGAAGATAAGGATATTTATGTAGGAGGTCATTCTAAAGGAGGTAATTTAGCTATATATGCTTCTTTAAAATGTTTTGATTGTGATAAAATAAAAAAGATATTTAGTAATGATGGACCAGGATTTCCTGAAAGTATTACTAATAGTGAAGAATATAAGAAGATTGAAGATAAAATATATAAAACTATACCAACTTCTTCTTTTATAGGATTATTACTTGATACTAGTAATCATTACAAGATTATTAAAAGTAATAAGACAGGTATTATGCAGCACGATCCTTTTTCTTGGGTAGTTAAGAATAATAGCTTTGTATATGCTGATAAGTTATCTAGTGATGCTATATTTGCTAGTAGAGTTATTAATAGATGGCTTAGTAATATGGATAATAAAAAGAGAGCTTTATTCGTAGATACTTTGTTTGATATATTTAATTCTTCTAATGAAGATACTTTTGGAGATATATCTAGAAACTTTATGAAGACTGTTCCTATGATGATTAAGGCTAGTCAGAATTTAGATAAAAAGACAAAAGAAGAATTTAATAATTTAATATTAGAATTAGCTAAAGCTCCTTTTATGGGAGAAAAGTAAATAAAAATTGTAAAGTTAATAGTTTTTTCTTTAAAAAAAGAAGAAACTATTATATAATGTAACTAAGAGGTGTTATGATGAAATTAAGTATTGGAGTAATATTTGGTGGAAAAAGTTTAGAACACGAATTATCTATACTTACTGCTATTCAGGCAATGGATAATATTGATAAGGAAAGATATGAAGTTGTTCCTATATATATAGCTAAAGATTTTACTATTTATAGTGGAGGTATGCTTAGATATATAGATAGTTTTAAAGATTTTAATTTAATTAATAGATATGCCAAGAAAGTTAATTTGATAAATAAGAAAGGTAAATTTATATTAGAGACAGCTGGTCTTATTAAGAGAGAATATAAAGAAATACATTTAGCTTTTCCAATGGTTCACGGAAAGAATACTGAAGATGGTGGTATTGTAGGTTATTTGCAGACTTTAGGTATTCCTTTTGTAGGTAGTGATATTTATGCTTCTGCTGCTTGTCAAGATAAGATATTTACAAAACAAATATTAGAGGCTAATGATTTCCCTGTTACTGATTATGCTTTCTTTACTGATAGTGAATACAAGATGGATAAAGAAGAGATATTTAAGAGGATAGATAAATTATCTTATCCACTTATTATTAAACCTGCAAGACTTGGAAGTGGTATTGGTATAGAACTTGTAAGTAGAAAAGAAGAATTAGAATCTTCAATAGAAAAAGTGATGTTAAAAGATAGTCGTATATTAGTAGAAGAGTATATAGAACCTAGAAGAGAGTTTAATATGTCTGTTCTTCTTAGTAAGGGTAAGCTTATTGGATCAGTAATTGAAGAAATTGAGAAGGATGATCCTTGCAGTTATTATGATAAGTATCATAAAGATGATGATGAAGATGATACTTATAAGAGAATTTATCCAGCAGAAATATCTAAAGCATTAACTGAAGATATAGAAAAGCTTAGTAAGAGAGTGTATAAATGTCTTGCTCTTGGAGGAGTAGCTAGAATAGATTATATTTATGATAATAAGAATAAAAAGATATATGTAAATGAAGTTAATACTATTCCTAATTTCTTTTCACATCATTTATTTGATGATAAGAATATTGATTATAGGGAATTACTTGGTATTATGATTAAAGAAGCTATTGATAAAATTCATAAAGAAGACAATATGATTAAGAACTATAATGATGAAATGTTTAAGAAAGTTACTAGTAAAGATATAAGGAATATGAAGTAATGTATGGTTATATAAAAGGTACTATAGTAGAGATAGAACCTAGTTATGTAGTTCTTGATAATAATGGAATAGGGTATTTAATATATGTTCCTAATCCTTATGGCTTTATGATAAATAATGAGTATACTATATTTACTTATACTAAAGTAGCAGAAGATGAGTATTCATTATATGGATTTAAGACTAGAGAAGAGAAGGAATTGTTCTTGAAACTTATTTCTGTTAAGGGTCTTGGTCCTAAGATGGCTCTTCCTATGCTTGCTACTGGATCTATTAGTTTAATTGAAGAAGCTATAGAGACAGAGAATATTAATTATTTGAAGAAATTTCCTAAGATAGGAGATAAGGTTGCAAAACAAATGATTCTTGATCTTAAGGGTAAACTTAATGTTATTAGAACAGGATTGTTTGCTCGTGAGAATTATGAAGAGGAACTTGTGTCATCTCTAGTTAGTCTTGGTTATAAACAAGCTGATATTAAGAGAGTTGTTAATAAAGTTGATAGTGAATTACCTCTTGAAAGTCAAATAAAAGAAGCTCTTAAGTTATTGCTTAAGTAGCTTCTTTTTCTATGTAAAAGCAGATCTGCTTACTAATAGTTTATACATAATTATAAAATATATACTTATTTTTTTCTTTTTAAGAAGGCTCCTATAAAGATTATGATATATATAAATATTAGAATAGTTAATATATAAGGGTATATTTTGAATGTATAATTATTGAAGGCTGTGTTATTAGTAAATAGTTTATATGATATTATTGGGAGTATTATAGCTAGAAGTAGATTTAATATTTTGTTATTTTTTTCCTTTATTATAGTGTTACTTATATAGTAGGTTATTATGGTTAGAGTTATAAAGTTACTTAGTATCCAATGAAGAGATAGAAAGTTTTCTATACGATCTATAAAGCCAAATAAAGATATTCTTTTTAGGGATATATAACATGGGTATTGATATTGTTCAATTAGGTATTTACCTAGAATAGCGTTTGATAAGAAAGCTACTAGAAAGATTATTGTTGTTCCTATAAAATAACTTATAATAATATATTTAGATGTTTTTTTATTATCTACTATATTATTTTTTGGTATTATTAGAAGAGTATATATTGGGGATAAGGTTATTACTGTACTCATATAAGCACCTATTAGGGGCTTTTTTATACCTTGTTCTAATATTGGTAATAGATTATTGATATTGGCATCTTTTTTTAGATATAGAAAGCTAAAGAGGAATAATAAGACTACTATTACAGAGAAGATGGTACTTACTCTAGATATTGTTTCGATACCTTTATTTACTGTATAATATACTAATATGGTTATGATATAGAATATTAAGAGTAGGGGTGTTTTTGATAAGTACTGTGATACTATGAAGTTACCAAGATTAAAAAGAATAGTGGCTCCTATTAAGAGGTATAGTAATATAATTATGTAGTTTATGATAGTACTTAGTGTTTTACCAAAGATATGGGTGGTTTTTTTGTATATTGGTAGATTACTTTGGTAATTAAATAGATAAATAAATATAAATAAGGGGATTATACCTAGTATTGTACCTATTAGTACACTTATATATGAATTAATGCCTGCTAATCTGATTGTGGTAAAGATATTTAAACCGATGGAAGAAGATACTATACATAAGAATAATGTACTAGATAGTTCACTGCTACTTATTTTTTCTTTCATAATTAAAGCCTCCTAGTATATTGCCTTTTTCATATAATGATATATTTGCTTCTACTTCTAATTTTAGATTAGGAAAAGCATTCTTGTACCAGTCTTTGTAGTGTTTATTAAAGTATTTATAATCTTCTTTATAATAGAGATCTTGAAATTTAAATACATCAGTATTATATTCTTTTTGAATGTAAGTAAAAGTATCAAGTAGAGAGTTTTCAATATATTTATTTAGTTCTTTTTCTAATTTATCTATTTCTTCTGGCGATTTTATATTAACATTTGATGTTACTTCATTTATTCTGGATAATCCTTTGATTGTTAGTTTTACTTTATTGTTTTTAACGTCTACTTTAGTTTTGGTTTTGATGCTATTTGGTTCAAATACGATATAACCTTCTTTGGTGTCTATTTTTATTAGAGTTTCTTTTAGTTCACCACGAATGAGATTTAAACTTTTTGATTGTTTTTCATTTAGATATGTTAGTAATTTGTTATCTTTGAATATAGCAGTAGTGGATATTTTAGTATGTGCTTTATACTTTGTACTTGTTTTATTTTCTTCACTTTCTCCTTCTTTTAAATTGCCTTCTACTGTCATAGATGGTAATACTATTTCAAGATGGGGATTTAAATAGGCATTAGATAAATCATTTATTGTATATACTGGTGATATTCCTTCAATACTATTTTGAAGTGTTAGAGAGTCTAATAAGTCAGAAGAGGATAGACTATCTAGTAGTGTTTGGATGGTTAAACTATCTATGCTTTCTTTATCTTTTCCTATTATCACTTTGAACTCAGATCTTAATTCGGGGTTTCTTACTAGAAAATCTAATACACTATCTAAGTGATTATTTATAGCTTCTTCACTTAGAATTAGTATCTGTAAGTGAGAACCGTATAATTGTCTAGGAGAAATTTCTACAGTTTTTCGAAAACTTTCTTGGAGGGATTTTGCTTCACCATCAAATACTAGGAAAGATGGTTCATTACCACTGTTGGCATCCTGTTGTTTGACGGGATTTATTACTTGAGCTTTGGTTTTAAATACTTCTTTATCTTTATCATAATCGATACTTAAGGCAGTTACTACTCCTAGATTGTTTAGTTCTCTATAGTTATAACAACCACTTAGTAGTGGTACTAGTAGTAATAGTACTCCTAATATTTTTTTCATTTGATTACCTCCCTAGTGATATTATCTGTTAAGTATTTATTTCTTTTGGTTCTTTTTCTTATTGGTAATTTTATGATACTATTTTTTAATCCTTCAAGTGAGAGAGGAACATATGGAATCATAAATGGTTTACCAAAGGAGTTTACAGTGCATATATTGACAATGAAATAGATAAAGACCATAAATATACCAAACATTCCAATGGTAGTGGCACCGATCATAAATAGAAGACGATACCATTTAATGGCATTAGTTAATTCTGGTTCTGTAAGTAATAAGGCACTTATTGCTGTTACAGCTTCTACTATAATCATAACAGGTGATACTATACCAGCATTAACAGCAGCTTCTCCTAGTATTAGAGCTCCAACAATTGATAAAGCAGAGGTTGATACATTGGGTATTCGAAGATCGCTTTCTCTTAATATTTCGAAGGATAATATCATAAGTAGAGCTTCAAAGAAGGCGGGAAAGGGTACAGTACTTCTTTGTGAGGCAAAACTTGTTAATAATTCAAGTGGTAACATTTCTTGATTGAATGTTGTTATAGCAATATATATGCCAGGAGTCATTAATGTTATAAAAAAAGCAAAATATCTTAATATTCTAGTTAGAGAATTATTTATACTTTTAGAATCTTTATCATCTTCAGATAAAAAATAATCATTTAGAAATACAGGCATAATAAGAGCAAAGGGAGAATTATCTACTAGTAATACAGTTTTTCCTGCTAGAAGAGAGGATACTACTTTATCTGGTCTTTCTGTTGTCATTATTACAGGGAAGATAGTTTCGTTTTCTTTTATTAAAAGATGTTTAATCGTACCGGACTCTATTATGCCATCTATTTCGATATTATTTAGGGTATCAATTATTTTATTTTTAATATCTTCTTTAGTAATACCATCTATTGATAGAATACTTATTTTTGTCTTAGTATATTTACCTATAGTTATATCTTCATTCCAGAGATTGTTAGTTTTTAATCTTCTTTTTACTAGACCAACATTAGTTTCAATGTTTTCATTAAAAGAATCTAAAGAACCTCTTAAAGTAGTTTCAGTCATAGGTTTTTCAATACTTCTTGATAGGTTCTTTTTAACTTCTAGAGCAAGTGAATAGTCATCTTCGATTAAAAGAATAACAAAGCCATTATTAAGATAATTACATATATCTTGATAGTTATTTATATCTTTAATTTTAATATTAGAAATATTATTTTTAATTACATCATATAAGAAGTCTTCTTTATTATATATTTTTTCTATATGATCAAGACTACGATAGATAAAGTTAGATAATTTATCAGAGTCTGTTAGAGTTTCGTTGTATATTATATTAACTTTAATATCTTTAATGTTTTTTTCTCTATATACAATATAAGAACTATTATTAGTATCTTTTTTTAATTTATTTATTATTTTACTATTCATATATAATTCACCTAATTTTATTATGGCTAATTTTATTTATATTATAATTAAAAAGATAATTGTAAAATAAATCTATATTAATTGACAAAAAGTGCAAAAAAAATTATAATTATAATAAGAGGTGGTTTAGAGTGAACTATACAAATAGAGAAGTAGTACATAAATTAAAACAATATGATATGTTTTTAAATAGTCTTTCTTTAACTAATGATCCTATACAGAGAGAGAGAATTTGTGATCAACTTGATAAGATAGAAAAACAGATACTACTAGAAACTAATTCTGAATATGAAGAAAATTATATGCTTTTACTTAGTAAGAATACTAAGTTTTTAGAGGAGGAGAAGAGTAGACTTCGTGCACTTATTAATTTAATTAATGATCGTCACGATTACTTAGAACAAAGAAAAATAAATCATAAAAAGGTAACTGGGTCATTGGTAGAACTTACTACTTTTTTGGGTGAAGATAAACTAACCGTATTTAAAAATAGATTAAAGATAATAGAAAAATATGAAGAGAATAAGATAAAACAAGATAAATTAATAAAAGAAATAAAGGAACTTGATATTAAGATTAGTGAGGCTTCTCGTAGTGTTAAGTCTGATACTAGACTTAATGAGAGTCTAGAGAATAAGATGACTAATTTTGTTAATAATGCTTTAGAAAAGTTTAAACTTTATGATTTAATTAATGATAAAGATGATATATTAAATAAATATAATTCTCTAGAGTATGCTTATGGACTTGCTAAAGACAATTTAAAGTCTGCGAAGGAATTATGTTCTTCAGATGCTATATTAGAGTGTGATAGTATGTTAGCGGATATTACTTCAGAATATCAAGACTGCTATGGAAAAGTTAATATACTAAGATTAATTGATATATATGATAGACCTGTTTCTGGGTATGATGATTTATTATCTAAGAGAGAGAAAATTAATACTATTATGAAGAATATTAGTAATAGTAGTTTATATAAAGAAATTGGTAATGAATTAGAAAAGCAATTTAATACTATTAAGTTAGAGAAGCAAGATATTTCTAATTATGATTTATTAAAAAATCAAAGAGAAGTTAAGAATAAAATTCTTTATGAGATAGAAGAAGAAAATAATTCTCGTGAGTTTAAGTTAGTTCTTGATGAACTTATTAAGAATGAGAATAGATATCGTGAGAATCAGATAAAAGTTGCTAGACAAAAAGAGAATATGGAAAGACAAAAGAAGTTGATGGAAGAACAAAAACTAGAGGCTTCAAGAATAAGAAGACAAAAGTTAATTGAAGAGGCTAGATTAAAAGAGCAACTAGCTAATGTAGAGAAAATGAAGAAACAACAAGAAAATACTATTATTAATGTAAATAGAGATAAACCTAAACCTTCGGTTGTTCCTCCTAAAGTAGAGAAGAAAATAGAGACTCCTATTGTAAAACAAGAGGTAGAGAGAGTAGCAGCATTTGATACTGATGAATTATTTGAAAATAGTCGTTTAGTTCCTAATAAGACAGATAATAATATAGAAACTAAGAAAGAAGAAAAGATAGATACTAGTAATAGATTAAATACAATTAATACTTATAGCAGTGTTGGTATTGTTAATAATAAGAATACTTCTAGTAGTGCTATTAGTATTCCTAAAGAGAAAACTGTAGATGATACTCCTGTATGGAATTCTATAATAGAAGATAAGAGTGATAATAAGGCATTAGACTTATTTAAAGAAGAAGAAAAGAAAGTAGATGCTACTATTCCTTTAGAGAAAAAAGAGGTAAAAGAAAAGAAAGCTGCTAGTATTTATGATATGTTAGAAAATAATGATAATATTATGTGGAAGAGTACAGAGACTAAAGATGTTTCTTCAAATAAGATACCAGTAATTGGTAATAATAATTTACGTCCAGAGAAATTGGAGAATGAGAGTGCTGATATGGCATTTCCAGAATTAGGAAGTAAGGATGGTGATATATTATGGAAGGAAACTCTATAAAATCTTTTGAAAATCTTTGCAGAATATTTGAAATGCGTATTAAGCTTGATAGAAAAAAGGGAGTGGATACTCCAAGTGACATATTAGATAATTATAATAAATATGTAAGAAAAATTGATAATATTTATAATGATGAATTTAGTGATGAAGTTAAATCTTTAATATCTCCTAGAGATACTTTAGAGGAAGAGAGAAAGAGATTAGAAAAATTAATATTTATATTAGAGAATAGATTAGAGAAGAGAAGAGAATTAGAGGATCGTTATTATGATGCCACTTTAGAATATATTATGGATCTTCAACCTATTGTTTCTGATGCTGAGTTGGAAGAGAAGAAAGATAGACTTGAACTTATTACCAAGTATTTAGATGCAAGTAATGAGATGGATAATATTGATACTGATTTAGATAAGTTAAAAGAAGAACTTAGTGCTGCTGAAGATAAAAAAGAAGAATATGAAACTAAGAATAGTACTATGGAAGATGAACTTTATACTTCATTTAAGGGTATTATAAATAATTTAGATTATTATAGAGATATAGATGAAGATACTATAGATAAGAAATTAGAAGAGACTAGTAATAAGACTACAGAAGCTAAAGAAACTTTTGAAGTTACTAGAGATAGTGTAGGTAGTTTATTATCTAGTGGTTCTAATGAAGACTATTCTTCTTATATAGATGATGCTGAGAAAGTTTATCTTTCTTGGAAGAATAAAGAAATTATTTTAAAGATATATATATTAGTTATGAAACTTGAAGATGCTTTTAGTGATATTTATATTAAGAGAGAGAAGATTAATGCTTTATTAGAGGACAGAAAGAGTATTAGAGAGAAACTTGGTGTTGATAGTATAGATGTACTTTTAGACTTTGAGAAAATAATGCTAGAACAGATTAATGTATTAAATACTGAGAAAGAAGTTCTTGATAATATTACTAATTATACTAATAGAATTAAATATAAAGAAGAGAGAAGAAAAGAATTAGAGGAAGTTAGTAATTCTACTTCAATATTGTCTATTTTAAGAGAATATGGCCTTGCTAATACTTATGAAGTGCCTCCTGTATATGATGAAGAAGTAGAGGAGAAAGAGCCTATTGATATTTCTCAGGTAGATGATAAGAATGAAGTAGATGATATTCCTGTTATTAAAGAGATTAATCCTTATCGTATTGTTCTTATTAAGGATTATCCTCGTACTTTGAATATTGGCCTTGCCAAGTTAAAAGGTGAGAGTATAAGAGAGAAGGTAAATAAGAAATTAAATCCTAAGAATGCTATAAAGGGACCTTTGGATGTTATATTTACTCCTCCAGTATCTAAAGTAGAAGAGCCTCCTAAGGAGGATAAGGAAGAAGATATTCCTACTTGGGTTATTCCTTCAAGTACTTTAGATACTCCTAATAATATAGAAAATAATAAAAAAGAGGAAGAAGTAAGTACAGAAATTAGTGGTAGTGATACTGAAAGTCCTATTCCTAATCTTAGTAATGTTTTACCTAGTACTTCTTATGATGAATTTATTAATAGTTTTAATTTGAATAATAATAGTAATAATGATAACGTTGATACTCGTAGTAGTCCTAATGTTATGAATAGTTTTAATATTCCTAGTGGTAATACTAATATTCCGGATTCAGTAGTGCCTACTTGGGATGAGATTAAACCTAAACTTGATAACTATGATAATGATATTAATGATAGTACAGTTATTCCTTCTTTGAATAATAATATTAATAGTGCAAATAGTCCTAATACTATTAGTACTCCTAGTAGTAATGATAGTAATGGAATGTTCTGGGTACCAGTAGGAGATAGTAGTGATAGTTTTCCTGATATGAATATTCCAATACAAAATAATAATACTAATAATGGTGTTAATAGTTTTGGATTTCCTGATATAAATTAATAAAGGAGGATATTATGTTAGAAATAGATAAAGTTATAGTACTAGAAAATAAAGAACAATACTTAGTATTAGATAAAGTTAATTATGAAGATACTGACTATTATTATATAGCTAAATTAAATGATACAGAAACAGATATCGAAAATACTTATAAGTTAGTTACTGTATCTGAAAGAGATGGTAATAAGGTTATTGAAGAAGTAACAGGAGAAGATAATTTAAGAGAAATATTACCACTTTTTGAAACCAAAGAATTTATATAAAAAAATCTATAGGAGTAGTCTCCTATAGATTTTTAGTTTTTGAAAGGTATATATAATATTATTATCTATAACTTTCTAATTTGAATGGATCAGGAATAATGTCATATCCACTAAAAGATATACATCTTACAGTTCTTGTTAACAGAATATGATTTTTTAATTCGCTTTCATAGCCTTCATTAATAAGAACTTCTTTCCATACTCCCATCCAGTCTAGTTTTTTAGTATTTTTATAATCTATTAAAATCTTAGTTAGTTTTTCTGCTAGTATATCAATTTCTTCATCTGTCATATTATCTTCCTTTCTTTAAGTAGTATAGTATATTATTTGAAATAAATATGTAACCTCTTTGTTTACATTTGAAAAAATTATAAATAATTATATGCTGCTTTTCTTGTTTACTTACTATTTTAACACAAATTTATTGAAAAAATAAAGATATTTTGATATAATTTATTTAGAAAATAAAAAAATGTATAGGAAGGGTAAGATATCGTGAAAAATAAGAAGAAAGTGGTAATAATTGTATCACTTATTGTGGTAGCTATTTTGTTGGCTATAGTTTATTTATATAATACTTTTGCTAGTAGCTCTAGTATTTCTAAAAGTAGTAGTAAAGTTTATGATGTAACTCTAAGTGACTCTAATAGTGTTACAGTACCAGCATATGGCGCAAAGACTGTCTACTATAAAGTTTATAATGATAATAAGGGTACAGTTTCTTATGGGGTAGGTTATACTAATTATAATAATGGTATTTTAGTAAAAGAACTTTATGATACTTTAGACTATGCAACTGATACTATAGATTATAGAGGAACTAAATATATTAAACTAAAGATTATTAATCGAAGTGCTAAAGCACAGTCTACTACTTTAAGTACTGTTTTAGGTTATGTCAATGGGGGGGATCTTACTGCGATAGCTCCTGATGGTGTTTCTATGGTAAAGGATAAGGCAGAACAGTTTGCTACTATGAAAAAAGAGACCGGAACAGGAACTTATAATAAAACATTTATTGATAGCGGTACTATAGTAAGAGATAATTTTAAATCATTAACTTTTGTTGCTGATAATGAAGTTCCGTCAGGTGCAACATCTTTTGATTTGTCAGTAAATGGTGATAAGAGTGTAATGTTATGGTATGAAAGTGCTAATAGTAATGGCAAATATGATGTATTTATTGGTTATAATGCTGATAAGCTTAAATTAACAAGTGGTTATCACCTTTTTTCTGGTTTAAGAAATCTTTCGTCTCTTGACGTTAGCTGTCTTGATACTAGTGATGTGACTGATATGACTCAGATGTTTGATTCTATTGGTTATAATGCATCTAGTTTTAAAATTACTGGTTTAGATGCTTTTGATACAAGTAATGTTACTAACATGAGTACTTTATTTAGAAGTGTTGGTTATAGTGCCACTACCTTTTCGTTAGATGGCCTTGGAGGTTGGAATACAAGCAATGTTACCAATATGACTCAGATGTTTTTAAATGCTGGTTATAGAGCGACTGATTGGTCTTTAAACCTAAGTAAATGGGATGTTGGTAAAGTTACTAAACATACTAACTTTGGTGATGCAACTAAGGTAAGACCACCTACTTGGGTTAATTAATAATATTAATAAAATATAATAAATAAAATTGGAGACTTCATAAGAAGGCTCCAATTTTCTATAGAAAGACTTAATGGCTTTCTATAGCAGTGAGTAACTTTAGTGCGAACTGAAACTAAAATATCTTTATATTTGTTTATTTACTTATAAATTAATATTTGGTATAATTAGTAAGTGGATGGTGAGTATAAATGGATTATATATCAATAGATAATTTTGATGGACCTTTAGATTTACTTTTACATCTAGTAAAAGAATCTAATATTGATATATTAGATATTAAGATAGAAGAAATTACTGATAAGTACTTAGATTATATTAACTATGAAGATAATTTAAATATTAATATATCATCTTCTTATTTAGTTATGGCTGCTGAACTTATATATTTAAAGTCTAAGTCATTACTTCCTAAAGTAGAAAAAGAAGAAGATAATGAAGAAGAGATTACTAGAGAGAGTTTAATTAATAAACTATTAGATTATAAGAGATATAAAGAAATAACTCCTACTTTTAGAGAACTTGAAGAAAAGAGAAGAGAAGTATATGTTAAAAGTCCAGAGAAGACAGATAATTATGTAGATAATACTATTACAGGAGAGGGTAGTATAGATTCTCTACTTGATGCTTTTAAGAAGTTTTTAGAAAGAAAGGATATGGAGAAGCCTCTTGTTACTACGGTTACTAGTAGAGAGTATTCTGTTAGAGATAGAAAGAATAGTATTAAGAATGTTTTAGTAAATAAGAAGAAGGCTTATTTAGATGATCTAATTGATGAATATAATAAACCTTATTTGGTTGTTACTTTTTTATCTGTTTTAGAAATGGCTAAGGAAAAAGAGATAGTTATTAAACAGGATAATAATTTTGATAAGATATTAATAGAACTAAAGGAGTGTTAAAGTATGGAAGAAGTATTAGAGGGATTATTATATATACAAGGTGATATTGGTCTTACTATAGAGGAGATAGCTAAGACTCTTGATATTGATGAAGAAGAAGCTAAAAGGGTAGTTCTTAATTTGAAATGTTATTATGATGATAATAAGAGAGGTCTTAGACTTAGATTTCTTGGTAATACTATTAAACTTACTACTAGAGAAGAACATAAGGAGTATTATCAAAAGTTATTGGAGTCTCCTGTTAATAATGTTCTTTCTGTACCAGCATTAGAGACATTAGCTATTATTGCTTATAATGAACCTATTACTAGGGGTCAAGTAGAAAAGTTAAGAGGAGTAGATTCTACCTTTGTTATTAGAACATTAGTAGCTAGGGGTCTTATTAAAGAATGTGGGAAGTCTGATTTACCTGGTAGACCATTACTTTATAAGACTACGGATGACTTTTTAGATTACTTTGGATTATCTTCTAGAGAGGAATTACCTGATATTAGTAAGTTAGAAGAAGATACTAATCCTAAGGATTTATATACATCTATATATAAGGAGGAGGACTATGGACGAGAGAGTAATAACTAATTTTGAATTAGATGAAGATAGAGAGTTATCTATTAGACCTAGTAGTTTAGATGAGTATGTTGGACAAAGTGAAATTAAAGAGAATTTAAGTGTATTTATTAAGTCAGCGAAGATGAGAAGAGAAAGCTTAGATCATATACTTTTATATGGTCCTCCAGGGCTTGGTAAGACTACTCTTTCTTATATTATTGCTAATGAACTTGGTACTAATATTAAGACTGCTAGTGGGCCTTCAATTGAGAAAGCAGGAGATTTAGCAGCAATACTTTCTACTTTAGAAGAAGGGGATGTTTTATTTATTGATGAGATACATAGAATACCTAGATTTGTAGAAGAAATATTATATCCAGCAATGGAAGACTTCTATTTGGATATTATAGTGGGAAGCGAAGGATCTTCTAGAAATATTAAGATTAATTTACCACACTTTACTTTAGTTGGAGCTACTACTAGAGCGGGTGATTTATCTAGTCCTTTAAGAGATAGATTTGGTATTATATCGAAGCTTAATTTTTATACTGAAGATGAGTTATATAAGATTATAAAGAGAACTAGTAAGGTACTTGATACTCCTATTACGGATGAAGCTGCTAGAGAATTAGCTAGTAGAAGTCGTGGCACTCCAAGAATTGCTAATAGATTATTTAAGAGAGTTAGAGACTTTGCTTTAGTATATGGTGATGGTATTATTGATGAAGATATATTAGTGTCTTCTTTGGATAAATTGAAGGTTGATAAGACGGGGTTAGATGATACTGATAGATTATTACTTACAGCGATTATAGAAAGATTTAATGGAGGACCTGTAGGACTTGAGGCTTTAGCTTCCTCTATTGGAGAAGAAGCTTCTACTATAGAAGATGTTTATGAGCCATATTTACTACAACAAGGTTATTTAAAAAGAACTAGTAGAGGTAGAGTAGTTACTGATAAAACCTATGAATATTTAGGTATAAAAAAATAGTATTATGTTTGCTAAAATAATACTTTTATGATATAATGAAGTTGATTGGGGGAAAGAGAATTATGAGTAATAAAACTGGATATCCACATATAGATAAACCTTGGATGAAATATTATGATAAAGAGGTTACTACTTGTGTAGATCCTAAAACAAATTTAGTGGAATATTTAAAATTAAGAACAGGTACAAATCTTGGTTATAATAAAGATCTTTTAGCTCATTCTTATTATGGAAAAGACATGACTTTAAGTGAATTATTTAGTAAGGTAGATACTGCTTCAGGAGTATTATCTTCGATTGGAGTAAAAAAGGGAGATATAGTAATGAATTTGCTTCCTAATATACCTGAGGCTGCTCAAATATGGCTTGGTTGTACACAAATAGGTGCTGTAGCAGACTTTATTGATCCTAGACCTGATAGTATGGATATTATGGCTAATGCTAATAAAGTATTAGAAATAATAAAGTATGAAAAGGCTAATTATATAGTGGCTTTAGATAAGTGTTATTTAGCTATGCTTAAACCTATAGAGAAAGAATTAAAAGAGAATGGTATAGATAATATTATAATTATATCTGCGACAGATTCTATGAATTTATCTGGTAAGATTGATTACTTAAAAGATGTACTTAAGTATAATGATCTTAAGAATGCTAGAAATGATGATTTAAGTGTTAAGAAGTTAAAGTCTTATCAAGTATTATTAGATAAGATAAGTGGTATGCAGAAAGAAGATAAGATGTTAAAAGAAGCTATTAATAGTAGTATTCTTAATGTTTATAAGTATAGTGATCTAGTAGATAACTGTAAGTATTATAACTTTGGTATAGAAACAGATCCTAATCTTGTTAATTATATAGGTCATACTTCAGGAACTAGTGGAGCTAGACCTAAACCAATTACTGCTACTAATAAGAATGGTATTTCTACTTTAGAGCAATTAATGAGAGGTAATGTTAACTTTAGAAGAGGAGATCAAGCTCTTCACGTACTTCCTTATTTTGCACCATTTGGAGCTTTTGATAACTATCTACTTAATATAGCTAGTTGTGCTAATAATATTGATGTACCAGAGTTTGAAATAAATGAATTTGGTTATTTAATTAAGAAGTACCATCCTAATGTAATTATGGGAACTCCTGCTTGGCTTGCAGCTCTTCCTGATTATAGTTATTTAACTAATGAAGATTTATCTTGTATTCATACTATTATTTATGGAGGAGATTCTATGTCTCCGAAGGATGAAGAGAGAGTAAATAAATGGTTGAAGGAAAGAGGAAGTAAGGCTGAAGTGGAAAAAGGTTATGGTATGAGTGAGTTTCTTGGATGTGGATCTTATGCTCAAGATGATTACAATAGATTGGCTTCAATTGGAATACCACTACCTAATACTATTTATACTATTGTTGATCCTAGTATTGATGATAAATTAGTACCACTAAAGTTTGGAACTAATGATAGTAGATTAAAGGGAGAACTTGCAGTATCTTCTGATGCTGTTACTAATGGTGTACTAGGAGATGATATTATAGTTCCAAGATATGACTTAGATGGTAATAGTTATATTAGGACTAGAGATCTAGTAGAGATGGATAGAGATGGTATCTTCTATCACGAAGCTAGAAAAGATAGATCATTTACTAGATTTGATGGTTATAAGATTAAACCATATGAAATAGAGAGTATAATTGAAAAGAATAATAATGTTAAGTATGCTAAATTAGTAGAATACTTTGATGATAGACAAAGAGGTATTATGCCAATGTGTCATTTGGTACTTAAAGAAGAAAATCTTAGTGATGAAGATGAGATTAAAGTAGTAGAAGATATTGTCTACAATAACATAATAGGAGATCCTACGATGTCTTCAAGACAGATACCTGCTAAATTTAAGATAAGAAGTGATATGCCAATTACTAAGAATGGTAAAGTAGACTTTGTTACTTTAAGAAATGAAGGATTAGACGGCAGTGAGGTTAATGTTGATGTTAGTGAGACTAACTTAACTGTTGATCATATTGATATTTATAAAGATAATAAAAAGATTAAAAAGAAAATAAAAGAATAAAGATGGGAAAGTGATATTATGCAGAACGTACAGGGATTTTTACTTATAAATATATATGCTCTTTTGTTAATAGTGGCTACTAGTACTATATTCTTTGGAAAACAAAGACTTAGACAAGTAGAAGATGAATTATATAAGAAGTTTTTAATAGCTAATATATTTATGTCTGTTAGTGGATTATTATTAGGATTTATTGTTAGTCCAATATTTCCATTTGATGAGAAAGTAGCAGTTATATTTAATAAGTTATATTTGATAAGTCTAATGTTCTGGATATATATACTTACGTTTTATATTGCATATGTATCACTTAAAAAGAGTAATGTTAAAAAATATAATAAGATATTTGATATAGTTAGTATAATTAGTGTAATATTAGTATTTATATTACCACTTAGTGTTAGTGTTACTATAAGTGGTGGGGCAGTAGCGGAAGGACCTGCGGTACTATTTACATATACTATGTTTGGTATAGGATTTCTTCTTCAGTTAGGATGCTTAATATCTAATTATAAAAATCTTAAGAGTAAGAAGTATATTCCATTATATTTATTGATATTATTTGGTAGTATTATATTAATTATTCAAATAATTAATCCTACTCTTAACTATATAATTAATCCTGCTCTTATATTTATAGCATTTATTATGTATCATACTATAGAGAATCCTGATGTTAAGATTATTGAAGAAATTCATAAAGCTAAAGAAATTAGTGATGCTGCTAATGAGGAGAAGTCAATGTTCTTATATAATATGACTAATGATATAAGAGGAATAGCTACGGATATCAATAGTGAAGCTGATGTTATATTAGATGAGACTAGTGATAAAAAGATTGATACAGAAGTTATTAACAACTCCGCAAGGGATATAAAAGGTAATGCTTCTAAATTTATTACTATGACTCAGAAGGTATTTAATATATCTAGTATAGATAGTGCAGATGTTAAGGTATATAATGATAAGTATAATATTAAGTTGTTATTGAAAGAGATTAATCAGAAGTATAAGAATGAAGCTAAGAATAAGAATTTAAATTTTATTACTAATATAGCTAGTGATATACCAACATATTTATATGGAGATAGTATTGGTCTTAAGAAAGTACTTGGTATTATATTAGATAATAGCATTAAATATACTAGTAATGGTTATATAGATTTTAAAGTAGATACTGTTGTAAAGCAGAATATAGTTAGATTGATTATTACAATAGAAGATTCTGGTAGAGGTATACCAGTAGATAAGATAGATAAGATATTTATGAAGCAAGATAAGAAGACTACTGATAGTTTATATGAAGCTAATAAGCTTATTACTCTTATGAATGGAGCTATAATACCTAGTAGTATTTATGGTACTGGTACTACAATGAAGATAGTATTAGATCAGAAGTTTGTAATAGAAAAAGATGATTTTGATAAGTATGCAGAAATATATGAAAAGAAGAAGATATTACTTATAGATGATAGTGAGAATAGTGAAAAGTTATTTAATAAGATACTTAATAATGATAATGTTATAATAGATAGTGTTAGATTAGGTAAAGAAGGATTAGATAAGATAAGAGCTAAAGAGAAGTATGATTTAATACTATTAGATGAAGATATGGAACCACTAGATGGACACAGTGTTATGAAGAAGTTTAACCAAATAGAGGGCTTTAATACTAAAGTAATATTACTTACTAGAACTAATAAGTATGATTATGATGATGAATATTTAAAAGAGGGATTTTGTGATTATATTATAAAATCTTCAAAAAAAGAGGAAATACTTAATAAAGTAAATAAATATTTAAAGTAATTATAATAAAATACTTTACAAAAAATAAAATATAGTGTATTATTAATATGTTCCTTGAACTTTGTTATTGGTACCTCTTACCATAACTAGGTTAAAGGTGAAAATAAGATAAGGAGGAAGAAGTAATGGCTTTAACTAAAGAAGTAAAGACTAATATTATTAAAGAATTTGCTAGAGATAGTAAAGATACAGGATCTCCTGAAGTACAAATAGCAATTCTTACTAAAGAAATTACAGCTCTTACTGAACATTTAAAAAATAATAAACAAGATAAAGCTTCTAAAAGAGGACTTTTAATGAAAGTCGGAAAAAGAAGAAGTTTACTTAACTATTTATTAAAGACTGATGTTAAGAGATACAGAGATGTAGTTGCAAAATTAGGATTAAGAAAATAATTATTAAAAGTAGGCACTCTTTTTTGAGTGTCTTTAAATTTATAATGGGGGATTTATGAAAGATTTTATAGATAATATATATTTATGTAAGATATGTGTTAATATAGATATAGATGATGGAACTAATAAAGAATTTTATTATAAGAAGTTTATTAGATTAAGTTTAGTTAAGAAAGTTAGACCAATAAAAAATGAAAAGATAGTTAGATATAAGGATTTGACTACTGGGAATATAGTTAGATTGGGTAATTATACTTATGAGAGAGAAAAAGAATTTATTGATGATAGTTTTGGACTTATACCTTATAATGAGATAGTGGTAGATAATAAGAGTAATAATAAGAAACTAAGTAAGAAGATAGATTAATGATAGAGAAGGAGTATTGATATGGATAAGAAAGTATTTGAATTAGATTTTTATGGAAGGAAGATAGTGGTTGAGTATGGACAAGTTGCTAAACAAGCAGATGGTGCAGTATTAGTTAGATATGGTGATACAGTAGTACTATCAACAGCAGTTGTTAGTAAGAGTGCTAATTTGTTATCTGACTTCTTTCCACTAATGGTTTTATACCAAGAAAAGTTATATTCTGTAGGTAAGATACCTGGAGGATTTATTAAGAGGGAGGGTAGACCTACTGATGCTGCAACACTAGCGGCTCGTATGATTGATAGACCTCTTAGACCATTATTTCCAGAGGACTTTAAGAATGAAGTACAAATTGTTAATACAGTGTTATCAGTAGATCAAGATAATTCACCAGAGCTTACAGCGTTATTTGGATCTTCACTTGCTACTTGTATTAGTAAGATACCATTTAATGGTCCAGTAGCGGCTGTTAAAGTTGGAAGAATAGATGGAGAATTTATTATTAACCCTACTGTAGAAGAAACTGAGAAGTCTGATATTGACCTTACAGTAGCAGGAACAAAAGACGCTATTAATATGGTTGAAGCTGGAGCTAGAGAGGCTTCTGAAGAAGATATGCTTGAAGCTTTGATGTTTGGTTTTGAAGCTATTAAGAAATTAATTGCTTTTGAGGAAGAAGTAATTAGTGCTATTGGCGTAGAGAAGATGGAATATGAGAAGTTAGAAATATCTTCAGAACTAAGAAGTGAAGTAGATAGTATTGTTAGAGAAAGACTTGATAAAGCACTTAGAATTAAAGATAAGTTAGAGAAGTATAGTGCTATTGATAACTTAGAAGAAGAAGTAATAGAGAAGTATAAGAATGAAAATGAAGATAATATGAAACCTGAGGAGTTAAAAGAATTACTTACTAAGGTGGCTTTAATATTTTCTGGTATAGAGTATGAATTATTTAGAAATATAGTTGTTAAAGAGAAGACAAGAGCAGATGGTAGAAGAATGGATGAGATTAGACCATTATCTACGGATATTGATTTATTACCTAGATGTCACGGTAGTGCTTTATTTACCAGGGGACAAACACAAAGTTTAGCAACTGTTACACTTGGTGCTTTAGGTGAACATCAAATTCTTGATGGACTTGGTATTGAAGATGCTAAGAGATTTATGTTACATTATAATTTCCCACCATTCTCAGTAGGAGAAACTGGTAGATATGGGGCTCCTGGTAGAAGAGAGATTGGTCACGGAGCATTAGGAGAGAGAGCATTATCTTACGTTATTCCTAGTGAAGAAGAGTTTCCTTATACGATAAGAGTAGTTAGTGAAATACTAGAAAGTAATGGTTCTAGTAGTCAGGCTACTATTTGTGCTGGTACGATGGCTCTTATGGCTGCAGGTGTTCCTATTAAGAAACCAGTAGCAGGTATTGCGATGGGACTTATTACTAGTGATGAAGATTATACTATTCTTACTGATATTCAAGGTATGGAAGATCATCTTGGAGATATGGACTTTAAGGTAGCAGGAACTCGTGATGGTATTACAGCACTTCAGATGGATATTAAGATTGATGGTATTAATAGGGAAATATTGAAAGAAGCTTTAGCTCAAGCTAAGAAAGCTAGATTTGAAATATTAGATGTTATTGAGAAACAGATAGCTAAACCTAGAGAAGATGTATCTAAGTATGCTCCTAAGACTGAAGTATTTATGATTAATCCAGATAAGATTAAAGATGTTATTGGTCGTGGTGGAGAGATGATTACGAAGATTATCTTAGAGTGTAGTAATGTTAATACTGTTAATGATATTAATGCTGTTAAAGTAGATCTAGAGGATGATGGTAGAGTTATTATTTATCATACTGATAGGGACGTTATTAATAGAACTGCTGACAGAATTAAGGATATTGCTAGGGAAGTAGAGATTGGTAAGACTTATACTTGCAGAGTTGTATCTATTCAGGACTTTGGTATTTTTGTTGAGTTATGGCCTGGATGTGAGGGACTTATTCATGTATCTCAACTTGATACTAAGAGAGTTGATAAACCTAGTGATTTATTTAAAGTAGGAGACGAAGTTATTGCTATTGCTACTGGATATGATAAGAAGGGTAAACTTAATTTATCTAGAAAAGATTTATTGAAGAAATAGTCTTTTCTTTTTCTTTACCCCTTCATCCCTTGGGTATTCCGGGGTGTGATAGAACCTGTAGTTTCTATCACAAGGTCTATTTTTTAGGGCTATTTCCTTAAAATACAGGATTTTACTTAGAAAAATGTAATTTTTAGTTGACTTTTATGGGTTAGTGTAATATAATTAATAACGAAACGGAAAGAAGATTATATTTATCTCACCTGATTACTTATAGTAGTAGGTAAAAAGCCAACTTAGAAAATAACAATTTTTTAGATAGCTTTTTTATGGATAAATGGATACTTCTTTAGTATTCATTTTTTTGGAGGTGTTAGCTATAGCTACTTTAAAGGATAATCCTATCAATGAACAAATTAGATGTAAG